>DAOUIC010000143.1:0-2725 GCA_034428255.1 Anaerolineales bacterium | reverse complement strand
GCGAGGAGGTCTTCGTGCCGGGGAGGCCTGAGTCAATTCTGCTTCCGCGCGACAGCCAGGGACTGTTCCTGCTGCAGCGCATTCGGGACGAGGCCCACCGCTTCGCCATCACCCACCACCGCACCCTGCGCGGCAAGGCCATGACGCGTACCGTCCTGGACGACGTGCCGGGGGTGGGGCCGGCCCGGCGCAAGGGTCTGTTGGCTTTTTGCGAGGGCGATCTGGATCGTCTTCGCCAGGTGGATTTGGACCTTTTGGCCGGCCTGCCCGGCATGACCCGCAAGGTGGCGCAGGCCGTGCAGGACCATCTCGGGTCCGGCTCTACCAGCCGTAGCTGAGCCGGTCAATCAGAATCCGGGGCAGGCCGGCCTGTTGCATCTGGGTTTGGGTCAGTTCGATGGGATAGTCCGTGCGTTCGTAGTGCCAGATCAGTTCCGGTCCGTCCTGCACCAGCAGGGCGAAGGAGGCGCGCTTGTTCTTGTCCCGCGGCTGGCCCACGCTGCCCGGGTTCAGGATGACGCGGTGGTTCAGTTCGGGCTGCAGGTTGACCGGCGTTCCGGGCCGGGCCCGCATGCGTTCCACACGGGCCTCCCGGCGGTCTGCATCGTCGGGGTCCGCCTGGGCCACGCGCAGGCGGAAGATGTCCGGCAGGTGGGTGTGCCCCACCAGGCAGAACTTGGCGGCAAACTCGGGCCGTCGCCAGTTGGCAAGCGCCGTGTCGATGCCGTCCATGTACTCGAAGACCGGATCGCGGGGCGAGGCATGGGTGGCCAGCAGGTCCAGGCTGTCCACCGGGACCGGCTCGGGCAGCAGGGATTCCAGGTAGGCGCTGTTGCCGGTGGTGAGTTCGGCCCGGGTCCAGTCGATCGCCTCCCGCGCCATGTCGTTGAACTGGCGGCTGGTGTTGTTGTCGAGCACGGCCCGGTCGTGGTTGCCCGGCACGCACAGACTGGCCTGCGCACGAATCAGGTCGACGCACTCGTTGGGACGCGGGCCGTAGCCGACAATGTCGCCCAGGCACCAAAGTTCGTCCCAACGGTCCCTGGTATGGGCGATGACGGCCTCCAGGGCGGCGAAGTTGGCGTGGATATCCGAAAGGACCAGAATGCGCATGTCGCGCCAACCGGGAGAAGGGCGCGGCCCCGGCAGGTCCGGGTACCAAGCGTCGGCAAGTATAGCAACAGGGGGCGGGACAACCCGGCGGCCACCGGGCGGGGACGAAAACGACACTCCCGTCAATCTACAATAGTTCGTCATGAGCGATGCGTTTCCCGACGGTCGGGCCGAGACCCGGTCCCCCTTCGCCGCCCCTTGGCGCAACATTTGCGTACTGCATCATCCGCACAAGGCGGATGCGGCCCTGCTGGCCTCCGAGATTGGGGACTGGCTGACAATGCAGGGCCTGTACGAGGTGTGCCACTCGTCCAGTTGGGAGCCCGACACCCTGAGCCCGCGCCTGCCGCACGTCGATGTCATCGTGGCCATCGGCGGCGACGGCACCATGTTGCGGGCGGGACGCAGCGGAGCCGCCTGGGGTGTGCCGGTCCTGGGCATCAACATGGGTAAGGTCGGCTTTTTGTCCGAAGTGCAGCCGGATCAATGGCGCCCCGCCATCGAAGCCATGCTGGCCTGGAACTGCTGGCTGGAAGAACGGCTCATGATCAGCGTGCGCGTGGATCGAAGGGATCCCGACACCGGCGGCCTGCGGACGGTGCACGCCTTCGCGGCGCTGAACGACGCCGTGATCAGCCGCGGCAGCCTGGCCCGCGTGATTGAGACCCGTATCCGACTGGATGGTGAGAATCTGGCTGCCATCACCTGCGACGGTTTGATTGTCGCCACGCCGACTGGCAGCACCGGCTATGCCCTGGCAGCCGGAGGGCCGATTTTGCCGCCGGAGTTGCGCAACATCGTTATTGTTCCGGTCGCGCCCCACCTGTCCCTGAACCGACCGCTTGTGTTGTCCGAGGGCACCGAGGTCCAGGTGCGTGCCACTTGGGATTACGAGGCCATGCTGACGGTGGACGGCCACTTCCACCTCGACATGGAGGAGGGGGACCAGGTGACGGTGGTGGCCAGCGAGCATCCGGCCCGCTACGTGCGCACCGGCAGCCGCCAGAATTTCTACCAGACCCTGGTCGGCAAGCTGGGCACGACCTACTGATGGCCGACTCCCGTGCCCTGCAGCCGCCGGTTGCCGCGCCACTCCGTTGCAAGCGTCATCCCGAGGTCGAGACCCGGTTGCGCTGCAACCGGTGCGACGAACCGATGTGCACCCGCTGCGCGGTGCATACGCCGGTCGGCTACCGCTGCCGGGACTGCATCCGCGAACACCAGGATCGGGCCTACAACATGGAGCCGGGCGACCCGTGGATTGCCATGGGCGCCGGGATGGTGCTGGCGGCGGTCGGCCTGCCCGTGGCCGGGTTCGTGTCCGGTTTGGTCGGAATCTTCCTGGGTCTGCTGATTGCCTTTCTGACCGGAGGGGCCGCAGGCACCCTGCTGGCCCGGATTGTGCGGCGGGCCGTGCAGCGCCGACGGGGCCGCAGGCTGGGCCTGTTTGCGGTGATTGGTGTCCTGTTGGGCTGCCTGCTGGGCAGCGCGGTGCTCTTTGTGCTCACCGGGCGCCTGTTCCTGAGCCCGGCCCTGCTGGTGTTCCTCGCGGTGACGCTGGTGTCCGCCTGGCCCCTGCTCAAGTAGCGTCTCGGGACGTGGCCGGTTGAAA
>DAOUIC010000142.1:0-3345 GCA_034428255.1 Anaerolineales bacterium | reverse complement strand
GGAATGTCGCCCCGCTCCAGAATGGGCAGGGCCTGCACGAAGTGGCTGGTTTGTGACGCCCAGACGGCCTCCAGGGACAGGTTCTTGCGCATCAACAGCCGGTTGATGTTGAAGTCGATGGAACCCATGTCCACGAAGTGTCCTACCTCGACAAAGGTGCCGCTGTGACGACAGTAGCCCAGCCCCTCCGGTGTCGCGGACAGGAAGCCGGCGCACTCGAACACGATGTCGGCGCCTTCGCCGCGCGGCGTCTCCTGCATCACCAGTTCCGTACGCTCCTCAACCGAGGGCACCTCGCCAATGTCAATCGTGACATCGGCCCCGAACTTGCGTCCGATCGCCAGCCGTTCCGGCGGGCCCCCGACCATGATCAGCTTGCCGGCGCCCGACAGGCGGGCCGCAATCAGGGTGACCATGCCGATCGCCCCGGACCCTTGCACCACCACCGTGTCGCCGATGCGTATGCGGGACCGATCCACGGCGTGTACGCCAATCGTGAAGGGTTCCGTCAGGACTCCCACTTCCGCCGGCATGTCCGTCCGCCACCATTCGGTGCCCGGCAGGTTCAGGTGCATGTACTCGGCGAAACCGCCGCACAGCTTGGACGGTTCCTGAAAGCCGTAGCCGAATCCGGCCGGGATGCCCGGCTGCAGCACGACCCGGTCCCCTTCCTTGACGGGCCGGCCGATGGAATCGTGGGTCACCCCCTCGCCCAGGGCGGCCACGATGCCCACGTTCTCGTGGCCCAGGCCTTTCTCCTCGGTAAAGCCGTGTTGCCAGTAGTGCAGATCCGTGCCGCAGATGCCGCCCAGTTCCTGCTTCAACACAATGGCCCCCGGGTCCGGATCCGGGATCGGATATTCCCGAACCTCGAACTCCTGGCCCATGACCACCACTGCTCTTGCCATTTCAGCCATGATGCTGTCTCCTCAAGTGTCGTCCAGTGCCGAAAGCCGTCACTGCCCCGTAACAAATCCAAATGCCAGCAGGAACAGCGCCACGACCGTGATCACGGCACCCCCGCCCAGGACTGCGTACAAAACCCAACGCACGGTCGCGTCCCCGTTTAGTCCCCGGGTTCCCGATAGTATCCGACGCGGTCCGCCAAGGAAACCGGTCCGTAGGGATCCACTTGGCCGGGCGCCAGATAGAAGTACGCGACTGTGTCGTACAAACAGTGGTTTTCCCCCCGCTCCCCCCAGCGATTGCCCTTGTATTTTTCGATGCAGCCCTCGAAACTCCGCTGGAAGGGGATATCGTCGGCGATGTGGAACCGATTGACCGAAGTATGGCCATTGCCGTCGATCGGCGTAAAGGGTTGGCAGGCAAACGGGCTGTCGAAGATCGGGAACGGCGGCTCCGCCGCCCAGGCATAGCCGATATAGTCCTCGGAACCCGTACCGAAGGTGGAGGGAAACTTTTCCCCGTCCACGAAGAACTTCTCGTCGCCCTCGCCCCACCACCAGTCGATGGTTTTGTCCCCGCCGCGGCCGTACCACCAACTGGAGGGCGGCTCTGCCGGAATCTCCCAGCGGTTCCAAACATGCAGGGCGACTCCGCAGAAACGGCCCCGTCCCTCCACGTTCAGGATGGGCCAGTCGATGTCGCGCCCGCTCCCCATGGACTTCTCGACAAAGGCGTCCCGGTGCCACTTGGCATGGAAGCGCAGCAGTTCGTCGGCGTCCTGTGCCAGCGGCCGGGAAGCAATCCGGAAGGCGAGACTGCGTTCGAGCTCGCCATCATTCTGCAGACGTAGGTCCGCCCCGCGGGCAAACGGCATGAACCAGTGGCTGTACAGGCATGCATCGGTCATGCCCACAGGGAGGGCCCGATAGGGCTGAATCCCCGGGGCCGCGCCGAAGAAGTCCCCCAGGGGGGACCAGACACTGGGTTCCGTTTCACCATCCCAGTGAATGGACAGGGCGAGTTCCCGCAGGGCGGTTTCGGCCTCGGACCTAACCCCCTGGTCTGGTAGGCAGTGCAGGCCTGTGATGGCCCGGTTGCCGGGCAGTGATGCCAGTTCCAGGCTACCGCCTGCGGGCACGGTCACCTGCACATCCGTGATCTCCGTGTCGTCCGAGGTCGGCAGGCACCGGCCCCGGAAGGCCAGTTCCCGATCCTTTTCAGCCAGGGCAATGCGGTTGTCGTCCTCGCGTTCGCCCTTGAAAGCAGGCAGCACGGTGCCTTCCGGGAACGTGCTGTAGGTGATGTGGTAGAAGCGTCCCCAGTCCGGCTCCATCAGAATGCGGCAGGAACGGTTGTAGGGGATTGGGATGTACCGGTTGTGGCCCCGGGACAGTTTCATGGACAGGCTGGGCAGGTTGTAGTCCAGCAGTCCCACCCCACCGAACAGATGCAGGAACGGCAGATCCATGACCGGTTCGGAGGCACCGTCCACGAAGATTTTCACATGCCCCATGCCGGGCCAGGCGGACCATATACGCCAGATGCAACCCGGGCCCTCCGCCTCAAATACGACCTGATGACCGTCCTCCATGCGGATGTAGCCATCACCGTCGCGGTTGGCATTCCAGTTTTCGTACAGGCCGGTCTCCGTGTTGTACACGGAGCGCCGGTCATAGCTGGTTTGGCTGCCACACCGCTCCCCGGCCAGGGGCGGCACGGCCAGGCGTTCCAGGTCGGACAGCCGGGCTACCAGGTCCCGGTAGGTCAGCGTGGTGCTCATCTTTATTCCCGGTTGCCCGGTGTCCGTCGAATCATGTCCATGACCGGGTTCCGCTGCTCATTCCGTCCTGCGGAGGATCAGTTCGCCCACCTGCGTGGCCTGTTCCGGCTCTGCGGACAAAGGCTGGCCCCTCAGAAGTTGGATGGGCTGTGGACTCTCCGCCTGCTCGTTGACCGAGGCATAGGAGCGGCCGTCGTCGGTTCCGGCATCCCATACGCATAGGGGAACGACAACGTCTTCTATCCAGGCCCCGCCGCTGGTCAGGGGTAGGGCTGCAACGCCCACGAACCAGTCGGGGCTGGGGATCAGCCTGCTGGTCACGGACAGGAAGGTGTGCTCACTGTCCGTCCGGAAGGCAAGGGTTGCGCTGCCCGGCGAATCAACCAGTTCTCCAACCGTAAACTGGTCCGGCAACACCTGCGCCCCACCTTGCCGATAGGCATTCCTCAACGGCTCCGGATCGCCGGTTTCGGCCTGCATTTCGATGGCCGGGGAAGCCGGTTCGCCCGGCTGCCAGAGACGGAAGCCTTCACTGTGCGGACCACCGGCCAACGGAGAGAAGTGCGGGTTGGGAGGGAAGTCGGCGGGGTGGTCCGCGGCATTCCAGAACACGTGCATGGTCACTTCGTAGGCCACCGGGGACGGCAGAGACAATTCCG
>DAOUIC010000141.1:0-9311 GCA_034428255.1 Anaerolineales bacterium | reverse complement strand
GTCGAGGCCCTGCAATTCCGCAGTCAGCGCGGGTCCCACCGACTTGGTGTTGTGGTGGTGCCAGCCGATCCAGTCCGGGAGGCCCTCCAGGATCGTGTCGGGTTCGATGATCGTGGGTTCGCGCTTCTGGTCCGGGCGTTCGCGGTCCAGCATGATGTCGCTGATCTGCAGTTCCTCCAGTTCCTCGCGCTCCGTCCGCCACAGTTCGATGTGCGCCGTGGCCGTCACAGGCTCTTCGGCATCGATGCGGACGTGGACGACGGGATGGTGTGCATCGACCCACAGTTGGAGGTCCACCTGCACCGCGTCGCGGTGATCCGGCGAGGGACCATACTGCACGTGCCAGGTGCCGGTGTGCAGATCGAGGGTCTGCCGCAGACGGGATGGATTGGGAGCCGGATCCAGCGCGATGCGCACGCGGCCGAGCTTCAGCAGCCGTCCGTTGTCGTCCCAGGCGTCGGTGCGCGCCAGGTAGAAGAGCAACTCCCCTTGCAGCGAAACCCAGGCGTTGAGGCCGATTTCGCCGTTGCCCAGGGGCACGGATCCTTGGGCATCGTGGCTGGGGGAGTGCCAGACGACGTTGTGGGTTCGGGGGGCGGACATGGCGTGGCAGGTTCCTAAGGTGGTACGGAATGTGCCGAAGGCGGCCGGTCGGCGGGCCGGGCATGAAATGCGGGAATCAGATGGGCTTGGCCGGTGACGTATCGGTTTGGGCGACCGGTGCGGATGCCGCAGCACCGGTCAGTGATTCGGCCTCTCCCGACTGCCACTGGTCGCGGATGCGGTCCAGTTCCGACAGAATGTACTCCCGGGATTCGACGTCGGAGATGCTGGGAGTGCGTTCGATGTAGGCCCGGGTCTTGCGCAGGCGGCGCAACGCCCGGCGCAACTGCCGCTGTGCCGCCCGACGGTCGTTGGCGGGACGGGGAGCGAGCCAAGTTTCGGGGATCCGCTCCGTTTCCAGGATGATCTCGATTTCCTGGTGCAGGGCATTGACACGCTCTCCCATGACCCGGCCCGCCAAGCGCGTGCCGTGGACCGCGGCCAGCGTGAAGACGACGATGAAAATCAGGAAGCCGAGGACAAAGAGCGCCACGGGTTCCGCCGGTTACGCGTCGACGCCGGTCAGTTCCAATTCCCCGGCGAAGTGACACCGCGCAAAGTGGCCGGGCCGGGCCTCGGTCCAGGCCGGTGTTTCGGTCCGGCACCGGTCCTCGGCATACCGGCAGCGCGGATGGAAGTAGCAGCCGGACGGCAGGTCGGCGGGGTTGGCCGCTTCTCCCGGCAGGATCATGTGGTCCTGGCCGATGTCCGGATCGGGGACGGAGACGGCGGAAAGCAGGGCTTCGGTGTAGGGATGGAGCGGATGCAGGTAGAGCTCCTCGGTCTCCGCCGTCTCCACGATCTTGCCCACGTACATGACGGCCACCCGGTCCGAAACGTGCTCCACCACGCTCAGGTCGTGCGCGATGAACAGCATCGTGAGATCGAATTCCGCCTGCAGGTCCTGGAGCAGGTTCAGGATTTGCGCCTGCACCGACACGTCCAGGGCGGAGACCGGTTCGTCGGCAATCACGATGCGCGGGTTGGTGGCCAAGGCCCGCGCGATGCCGATCCGCTGCCGCTGGCCGCCGGAGAAGGCGTGTGGGTACCGGATCAGCGACTCGACGTTCAGGCCCACCAGCTCCACCAGGTCCCGCACGCGGTCCTCAATCTCGGACGAAGAGCCCATGCGGTTGGCGCGCAGCGGCTGGGCGACGATATCCAGGATGGTCTTGCGGGGGTCCAGCGAGGAGTAGGGATCCTGGAAGATCATCTGCATGTGCCGCCGCTGGGCGCGCAGATCCTGCTTGCCCAGTTGCAACAAATCCGTCATCCGATCACCCTCCAGGCGCAGAAGGATGCGGCCTTCGGTGGGCTCGATGGCCCGGACGATGCAGCGGCCCAGCGTTGTCTTGCCGCAACCGGATTCCCCCACCAGGCCCAGCGTTTCGCCTTGCCGAACCTCCAGTTCCACGTCGTCAACCGCCTTGACCTGCCCCACGACGCGTCGGAACAGGCCTTTCTCAATGGGGAAGTATTTCTTAATTCCCTCTACCTGAAGCATCGGTTTCCGGTCAGGCGGGGTCATGTATCGCGTCCTGGTCTTCATAGAGGAAGCACCGCACCCGGTGGCCGGGACGGGGTTCGTAGAGCGGCGGAATCGCCGTATCGCAGACATCCGGAATCACGTCCGGACAGCGGTCCGCAAAGGGACACTGGGTTGGCAGGTCGAGCGGAATGGGCACGGAACCCTCGATGGCGTCCAGCCGCTGCCCCACCTTGCGGCCCACGCGCGGGATCGACTTCAGAAGCAGGCGCGTATAGGGATGCAGGGGCTCCTTGAACAGGGATCGGACATCCGTCTGTTCCACAACCATGCCCAGATACATGACCACCACTTCGTCGGCGATGTCGGAGATCACGGCCAGATCGTGGGTGATGTAGAGCATCGACATGCCGATCTCGGACTGCATCTGCTGCATCAGAGCCAGAATCTGGGCCTGCACCGTCACGTCCAGGGCGGTCGTGGGTTCGTCGGCGATCAGCAGGGACGGGTTGCAGGAGAGGGCCATCGCGATCATGGCGCGCTGGCGCATGCCGCCGGACAGCTGGTGGGGGTACTCGTCGAAGCGCTGCGGGGCATTGGAGATCCCGACCTTGCGCAGCATGTCGATCGTGATCTCGCGGGCCTCCTGCCGGTCCTGCGTGCGGTGCAGCAGGATCATCTCGCTGATCTGGTCGCCGATTGTGTGCACGGGCGACAGGCTGGCCATCGGCTCCTGGAAGATCATGGAGATTTCGCGTCCCCGGATCGCCCGGATCCCCGGTCCGTCCGGCGGCAGTTCCAGCAGTTCGACCGCCTCGCCTTCGATGGGGTTGAAGGTGATGGAGCCGTTCACGGTACGGCCCGGGGACGGCACGATGCGCAGGATGGACTGTGTGGTTACGCTCTTGCCGCATCCGCTTTCCCCGATCACGCCGACCGTGCTGTGGCGCGTGATCGTGAAGGAGACGCCGTTGAGCGCCTTCAGAATTCCTTCGCGGAGGAAGAAGTGGGTTTCGACGTTCCGCAGTTCCAACGCGATGTCGCTCACGATCCGCCCCCTCGCCGGTTCACTTGTAGGGGTCCGCGGCATCGCGCAGGCCGTCGCCGAGGAAGTTGAAGGCAACGAGCGTGACAACGAGGACGAGGCCGGGATAGAGTAGCCAAGGGTAGGAAATCACGACCTGGACCTGCTGGGCTTCCGTGAGCAGCGTGCCCCAGCTGACCAGCGGAGGACGAATGCCCAAATTCAGGAAACTGAGTGCGGTTTCGGCCAGGACCATGCCCGGTATGGCCAAGGTCATGTTCACGATCAGGTAGCTCATGAAACCGGGCAGCATGTGGGTGCGGATGATCTTCATGTCCGTCTCGCCCGCGATGCGGGCCGCCAGCACGTAGTCCTCCTCGCGCAGGCTGATGATCTTTCCCCGCACTACGCGTGCCAGTCCGCTCCAGGCCACCAGTGAAATAATGATCGTAACCAAAAAGTAGACCTGCAATTGGGGCATTTCCCGGGGGATGGCTGCCGCCAGCGCCATCCACAGCGGAATGGTTGGTATGACCAACAGGAACTCGACCAAACGCTGAATAATGGTGTCGGACACTCCCCCAAAATACCCGGAAAGGCCACCAAAGAGGCAACCAAGGCAGAAACTGATTGCAACACCAACCAAGCCGATCGTGAGCGAGATGCGGGCTCCGTAGAAGATGCGCGAGAAGATGTCGCGCCCCAGTTTGTCGGTGCCCAGGAGGAAAACGTAGCCCGGTTCCTCCACGCCCAGCAGGTGGCGGTTCGTCGTGAACAGACCCCAGAACTTCACTTCGTCCCCGCGGTTTAGGAAGCGGAGGGGAAAGATCTGTTCCCGGTCCACCGCGAATTCCAGGGCGAACGTCTCCGGATTCCGCTCCTGCGTGTACCCGTAGACGAAAGGACGCAGCGTAAAGCCGTCCTCCGGATGCATGAACCTCAGGAGTTGGGGAGGCGCGTAGATGTAGTCGGAATTGCGCCGGTGCAGGTCGTAGGGTGCGATGAACTCGCAGACCATGGCGCTGACATACATCACGATCAGGATGCAGCCGCCCACAATGGCCAGCCGATGGCGCACGAACTTGCGCCACATCAGCTGGGCCTGGGAGGCCATGAAGAAGCGCTCCTGGGCGGTGGTTTCCCGGCGGGTCGCCGCCTGGGCCACGGTGGAGGCGGTCATGGCATCGGACCTGTGCCGCGTCAGCGGTCCAGTCGGATTCGGGGATCCACCACCATCAGCAGCAGATCGGAGATGAAGGTGCCGACGATGGTCAGGATGCCCAGGAACATGACCAGTGTGCCCGCCAGGTACATGTCCTCGCTGAGCAGGGCGCGGTAGAGCAGGGGGCCGACGGTCGGCAGGCTGAGCACGATGGCGACGATGGCGCCGCCCGACACCAGGCCCGGCAGCACCCAGCCAATGGTGCTCACCATCGGGTTGATGGCGACCCGCACCGGGTACTTGAAGAGCACCTTGCGCCGGGTCAGGCCCTTGGTGCGGGCCGTGATCACGTACTGCTTGCCCAGTTCGTCCAGCAGCACGCCCCGCATCACGCGGATCAGGCCGGCCGTCGACCCGATCGCGATCACGATGACCGGCACCGGCAGGTGCTTGATCATGTCCACCACCCTGGCCCAGCTCCAAGGCTGATGGGCATATTCCTTGGAGAAGAGGCCGCCCACGCTCATGTCGAACTGGGTGTGGAAGAAGACCATGACCAGCAGGGCCAGCAGGAAGGGGGGTGTTGCCAGTCCCACGAAGCCCACGGCAGTGGCCGCGTAGTCTCCGACCGAATACTGGCGCGTGGCGGAGTAGACGCCCACTGCAATGGAGAGGACGTAGACGAGGACCAGGGATGCCAGGTTGACCACGAGGGTCAACGCCATGCGGTCCCCGATGATTTCAATGACCGGCCGATTCCACTGCAGCGAGGTGCCAAAGCGTCCCTGGAAGATGCCCCCGAACCAGCGCAGGAACTGAACGTACATCGGCCGGTCCAGGCCGTATTGGCGCTTGAGCGACTCGATTTCGGACTGGTCCACTTTCTCCCCGCTGGCTTCCAGGCGGGTGATGTACATGGTCAGGTAGTCGCCGGGCGGCAGCTGGATGATCACGAACGTGGTCACGCTCAGCAGCAAAAGCAGCAGGATCATGTAGAGAAAGCGCTGCAGCGAGTAGGCGATCACTGGGCTGGTCCCGGTGGCTGGCTGTCAATCAAGAGGCCGGGGGCGCCGCGCGCCCCCGGCCAGCTTCAGGGTCCGCTGTGCGGACCTATTTCCAGTAAAACTGCTCGGACAGCTCCATCAAGGAGATGTGGTAGTACTCGCGCTCCTCGGCAACGGAGATGTTGCCCAGGCCCTGGTTGTAGACAAACGGCTGGGGCGCGCTGGCCACTGTGCCGATGTTCCAGACGTTTTCCTTGTGGTTCTCGAAGATCTCGATGCCGAGTCGCACCTGCTCCTCGTCCGTGGTGGCAGTTTGCAGCTCCCAGAAGAGCTCGACCAGCTCGACCGCCTCGGGGCTCTGCGGCTCGGTGCCATCGGCACCTTGGGCGTTGTACCAGGTCCACCAGGACGGAGTCATGAGGAAGCTGCTCACGAAGACGGCATCTGCGGGTGACAGGCCGTTGGCCCACCAGATGGTGCCCACCGTCTCGTTGGCGCCGCGCTTCTGCCAGTAGAACTGGCCGTTGACCTGCTCCACCTGGGTGTCCACGCCGATCTCCACCCAGAACTCGCGGATCAGTTCGCCGCCCGGCGTAGCCGGCGGAGTCACGTCGTAGTAGTCGATGGGCAGAATCAGCCGTTCGCCGTCGGGCCGCAGCCGGTATTCGTTGTTTTCGTCCCATTCCAGGCCCATCTCGTCCAGCAGCGCGTTGGCCGCATCCACGTCGTATTGCGCATAGGCGTCGCGGAACTCGTCCTTGTACCAGGCGCTCCCCGCCACCGGGGCGAAGGCGCTGGGCACGCCGAAGTCGAGGAAGATGGATTTCTTGACCTCTTCGCGGTCGACAGCCAGCGACAGGGCCTGCCGGAAGCGCTTGTCACGGATGATCTCGCCCAGCACGGGGTCGGCCGGGTCGAAGTTGAAGGGGAAGATCAGGAGCTGGTCCTGCCAGGCCGGCAGCGCCATCAGGTGGTAGTTCCCGGCCTCCTGGTTCTGCGAGAACATGGGGTAGTCGGAGAGGCGGATGAACTGGCCCTGGATGTCGGTCTCGCCCGCAATGATCTTGAGGTTCTCAACCTCGAGGTCCGTCACCAGCGCGCGGGAGATGGTGTCGATATAGGGCAGCTGATTGCCTGCCGGATCGACCTTGTAGTAGTAGGGATTGCGCGACATGATGAATTCGCCCTGCTGGGGCTCGCTGTCCCAGGCGTAGGGCTGCAGCACCGGGGTGTTGCGGAAGTCGGGCGTGCGGCGCGAGTAGGAGCCACCGGTGATGTTGGTCTGGATGCCGGCGAACCAGCGGCCCCAGTCCCCCTCTTCCACATACTCGTCCTTCTCCATCAGCGGCATCAGGTCCGCGATGTCGGTGTAATCCTGGTGGTATTCCTTGAAGTAGTGGGCGGGGCGCAGGTGGCTGGACCAGGCCCAGTTCACCATCTGGGGCAGGTAGAAGCCGTTGGGCTCGGCGAAGGTGAACCGCACGCTGCGTCCATCCAGCACCTCGAACACCGTCGGCTGCCCCCGGTACTGGAGCCAGGAGGGTTCGTTCGGGGTCACCTCCTCGTTGCGCAGCACGTCCTCGATATAGAAGCGGATGTCCTCGGTCGTCACGGCGGCGCCGTCGGACCACTTCAGGCCGTCCCGCAGCGTGAACTCGAAGACCGTGCTGTCGTCGTTCTTGCTCCAGGCTTCATAGACGCCGGGCGTGATTTCACCGCCCATCCACTTGTAGCGCGCCACACCCTTTTGAGGGCGCAGCTGCAGCAGGTTGGTCTCGTTCAGGTGGCGAATGTAATGGTCGTAGTCAATCGTGTACTCGACCCAGTGCAGGTTTCCGCCGTAGGTGCCGATTTCCTCAAGCGGAATCAGCACGACCGGGTTGGTCGGAACCCGTTCATCCACAGGCGGCAGCGAGCCGGCGGCCACCATTTCGGCCATCATCGGCGACTCGTTGAATTCGTCCAGCGTGACGCCGTATTCGGCTTCGAAGTCCGCAAGATTGAAGTCGCGGCCCGAGTTTGGATCATTGATGTAAGTGCCCATGGCCATGCCGTCGTCCGCGGCCTCGGCCGCTTCCGGCGCAGGCGCGGCATCCGCATCCTCCGCCTCGGCATCGGGCTGGCCGCCGCAGGCGGCCAGGACCAGGCACAACGCCAACAATGCCAACAGCAAGCGCAGGTGTGACCATCGTGTAGCAGGAGACATGGACTGCACCTCGTCGGTGTGTTTTGTTCAGGGGGGGCTGATCGTAGCACGGAGCGGGAACGTCCCGATATGGGCAAATTCGAGCTTGGACCGGGCTTCCGACATCCTGCGCCGTGTTTGCGGACGGACGGCAACACGGGGGCATAATCGACCGTGGCGAGCTCACGGCACGGCACAAGACCGAAGGGAGTGAAAAATGGGCAACGGAACCGCCGAGCGGGTGCGCGTGGGGGTGATTGGCTGCGGCCAGATCGGAAAGCAGCACATCGCGCACCATGCCGGCAACGACAATGTGGAGCTGGTCGCCCTGGCCGACATTGCCGAGGGCGAACTGGAACGGGTGGCGGACCAGCACGGAGTGCCACACCGGTACGCCTCCTTCCGGGACCTGCTGGCCCGCGACGACATTACCGCGGTGGATGTATGCCTGCACAACAACTTCCACATGCCGGCGACCGTGGCGGCGCTGGAGGCCGGCAAGCATGTCTTTTGCGAGAAGCCGATGGCCGGCAGTTGGACGGACGCCAACACGATGCGTACGGCCGCCCGCGATCTGGGACTGGAACTGGGCATTCAGAACCGGCTCTACTTCACGGCGGAGACCAAGGCCGCCCGCAGGCTTCTGGACGAGGGGCAGCTGGGTACCGTCTACCATGGCCGGTCCACCGGTTTCCGGCGCATGGGCCGGCCCTACGTGGACGGCTACGGATCGCCCACCTTTGTGCAGAAGCGCAACTCCGGCGGGGGCGCGCTCTACGACATGGGGGTCTACCACATCTGCCGGCTGCTGTACCTCATGGGCAATCCGGCTCCCTTGCGCATCGCGGGCCAGACCTACCAGAAGCTGCCCATGGACGAGCAGCGACGGCAGGAAAGCGGCTACGACGTCGAGGAACTGGCCGTGGGCATGGTCCGGTTTGCCGAGGGCGCAACCCTGGAGATTACAGAGGCCTGGGCCATGCACCTGGACGGGTTGGAGGGTGCCTATGTGCTGGGTGACCGGGGCGGTGTGCGACTCGAGCCCTTCGGCTGGTACCACAGCCACGGCGATCTGGCCGTGGACAGTACGCCGGACCTCCAAATTGAAGCCTTCCGGCAGCGGTTCGTGCACCAGGTCGGGGATGTGTATGCCGATCCCCAATCCCACTGGATCGCCGGCCTGCAGGGCCGTGTGGATCTGCTGCCGACCGCGGACATCGCGCTCAACTGCATGCTGATTTCCGAGGGGATCTACCTGTCCTCCCGCTTGGAACGCGAGGTGACGGCGGAGGAAGTCCAAGCGGCATCCGTGTCGACTGCCGTATCGATCTGAACGCCGGCACCGGCCTTGGTGGGAAATCCGGGCTACCGGCGACTTGGAGCCGCCCCACAGAAAGTTGCAGGGAGGATGGGGAATTTGGGAATGCCACAGATTGAGTCGTGGGATCCGGCGGAGCATCTTGAGACCAAGGAGGACATGGCGGCCTATCTGAATGTCGCCTTGGAAGAGGGCGACCTGAACCTGATCATGGCTGCGCTGGGAGATATCGCCCGGGCCCGGAGAATGGGGGCGGTGGCCCAAGAGACGGGATTGGGCAGGGAGAGCCTGTACAAGTCGCTGCCTATCAACGGCAACCCTGAATTCGCCACTGTGCTGAAGGTGGTGGACGCACTGGGTCTCCGGCTTCAGGTGACCGCCGGCCCTTCGGACAGCTAGACTGACATCCCAAGTCCTCTTTCAGGGTTGTTTCCTCATGCGGTGTTTCCCCTATTTCACGGCAAGCAGGAATATGTTGTTGTTCGTATCGACCACGGTACCGACCTGAGCACCTGCACCGACCTCAGTG
>DAOUIC010000140.1:0-1867 GCA_034428255.1 Anaerolineales bacterium | reverse complement strand
AGGTAGGGAAGACCTATGTGTCTGAACTCCTTGTCGGACATGGCGGCTCCATATATTTCAATCAAGCGGAACGGCCTCAAGCCAGCCCCATTCGTCGTGTGCGCCGTCCTCCACGATGCCAAAGAAGGCCGCCTGGATCTCCCTGGTGATCGGACCCCGCCGTCCACTGCCCACCGGCATCCGGTCCACCGAACGAACCGGCGTAATCTCGGCGGCCGTGCCCGAAAAGAAAATCTCATCGGCGAGGTATAGCATCTCCCGCGAAATGAACTCCTCCCGCACTTCGAAACCCTTGCTTTGGGCAATGGTGATGGCGCTGTCGCGCGTAATCCCGCGCAGAATCGAACCGGCCATCGGCGGCGTATAGATGCGCTCGTCGATGACCAGGAAAATATTCTCGCCGCTGCCCTCCGACACACGGTCGTTGGCATCCAGGGCTATGGCCTCGACAAACCCGTTGTCCTTGGCTTCCATGACCAGATTCTGGCTGTTGACGTACTGGCCGCCAATCTTGGCCATGGGACTGAAGCTGTTGGATGCAACGCGCCGCCAGCTGGACACCTGGATGTCCACCCCCTGTTCGATGGCCTCCTCGCCCAAGTACCGGCCCAACGGGATTGCCCCCAAAATCGCGTCCACAGGACAGCCCCGGCCATCCACGCCCAGCGAATCGTAGCCCCGAAAGACCAGGGGCCGGATGTAGGAGGCAGCCAGCCGGTTGGTCCGCAGGACCTGTTTGGTCACGTCGATCCACCCGTCCACGTCGAGCGGCGACTCCATGCGGGCCACCTTGCAGCTGAACAGAAGCCGTTCGTAGTGCTCCCGGGCCCGGAACAGGTGCGGAATACCGCCGATGTCGTAGGCCCGGATGCCCTCGAAGGCGCTGGAGCCGTAGTGCAGGGCGTGGGCAAAGACATGGACGGTGGCCTGGTCCCACGGCATCACTTCGCCGTTCATCCAGATGTAGTCGGCACGCATGGTCATGGACTTGGACTGGCCTTCCGTATGTACGCCGAGCGACTACGGCCCGTCAACTGCCGGGCAGACCCGGTTGGGGAGAGACATCCGGTCATCGGCTCAACACCTCGTCAGCAGCCGCGGTCTGCGCCTGACAATTGCGATCGCAGACAGGCAGGACAGGTCCAGCTTCGGATCCCGGTCGAACCTGAGCCGGGAAAGATCTCTCTGCCTGTTCGCCGCCCAACGCGACCTATTCCAAACCCGAAGGCGGCCGATTTCCGCTCAATCAAGCGGAACGGCCTCAAGCCAGCCCCATTCGTCATGGGCGCCATCCTCCACGATGCCGAAGAAGGTTGCCTGGATCTCCTTGGTGACCGGACCGCGCCGGCCGCTGCCCACCGGCACGCGGTCCACCGACCGCACCGGCGTGATCTCGGCGGCCGTGCCCGAGAAGAAAATCTCGTCGGCGAGGTACAGCATCTCCCGCGAAATGAACTCCTCCCGCACGTCGAAACCCTTGCTTTGGGCAATGGTGATGGCACTGTCGCGCGTAATCCCGCGCAGAATCGAACTGGCCACCGGCGGCGTATAGATGCGATCGTCGATGATCAGGAAAATGTTCTCGCCGCTGCCTTCGGACACGTTGTCGTTGGCATCCAGGACAATCCCTTCGGCAAACCCGTTGTCCTTGGCTTCCATGACCACGTTCTGGCTGTTGACGTACTGGCCGCCAATCTTGGCCAGGGGACTGAAGCTGTTGGAGGCCATGCGCCGCCAGCTGGACACCTGAACGTCCACCCCTTGTTCGATGGCTTCCTCGCCCAGGTACTTGCCCCAAGGCACGGCTCCCAAAATCGCGTCGATGGGGCAGCCCCGGCCATCCACGCCCAGCGAATCGTAGCCCCGG
>DAOUIC010000139.1:0-10405 GCA_034428255.1 Anaerolineales bacterium | reverse complement strand
CCTGGTCCGTCGGGGTGTCGCTGACAGCCCGGCGCTCGGTCAGGATGTTGCCGGGGTGCAGCACGCTGCAGACGATGTCGTGGTCCCGGCCCTCCAGGGCGATGGACTTGGTCAGGCCGGTCAGGGCATGCTTGGTGGAGTTGTAGGGAGACGCGTTGGGCCGACACATCTGGGCTGAGATGCTCGCCACGTTGACAATGCGGCCGCCCCCGGTCTTGAGCATGCTGCGGAAGGCGGACCGGGCGCACAGGAACGGACCCGTCAGGTTGACGTCGACCACCTTCTGCCAGGTGGCCAGGGACAGTTCGTGGAACGGGCCGTTGTCGAAAACGCCGGAGTTGTTGATCAGGATGTCCACGCGCCCATAGGCCTGTTCGGTTGCCTCGAACAGGGAGAGGACACTGTCCTCCGAGGTCACATCGGTCTGGTGAACCATGACCTCGACGCCGATGCCGCGGCACTCCTCGGCGGTCTCGTCCAGGTTGGCAACCTTGCGCGATGCCAGGACAAGGGTGGCTCCGGCCTTTGCGAAACGACGGGCGATGCCCTTGCCGATACCGGTACCGGCGCCGGTGATAATGCAAATCTTGTCTTTCAGTTCACTCATCGAGCTTCTCCTTGCGATGGGTCGGCCGCAGTGGACGGCCGGATGTGGAAATTCCGATTCTAGATTGCCGGGCCTTCCTGTCGGCGGTAGGCGGCTTCCTTCAGTTGGCGAACCGCGGCTGCATGGCCGGCCGCGCGCGGATGGCCAGCAGGAACACGGAACCGCACACCGCGGCCACGGCCCCGATGAGGAAGAGGGTCGGGTAGCCCCAGGCTTCGATGATGTAGCCCCCGAACAGGCTGACAAGCGCGAAGTTGGTGCCCAGGGCCACGGACACCAGGGCAAACGCGATCGGGCGGTATTCCGCCTGCACCATCTCCATCTGGTACATCTGGATGACCGGCATCCAGATCGCCGACATCGACATGACGCCCATGCGGCTGATTCCCGCCAGGATCCAGGACTCGCCCACGATGACCGGTGCCACCAGCAGTGCAGACACGAGCGAGCTCGCGATCAGGAGCGAACTGTTGTCCAGCTGGTTGCGCAACCTGGGCACGGCAAAGGGAATGAACACCGCGAATACCTGACCCAGTGCACTCAGCCAGCCGATGAAGTCGGCGCTCAAGCGCAGTTCGGTATCCATATAGGCGTTGCAGAAGGAATGGCAGACCGCGATCGCACTTTGGCTCAGCAAGATGTAGACCAGCACCAGGCCCAGCGACATCGCCGGGAACAGGCCGTCCCGGGCCATCGACTCCTGGCTGGCGGACGAGGGAGTCCCTTCCTGGTAGCGCAGCAGCACAAACAGCGCGGACACGGACAACAACCCGGAAACCAGCAGGGCCACCCGGTAGGGGGCGGTATCGTCCAGGGACCAGTCCATCAGGGCCGCGATGCGGGTGGGCAGCATGCCGCCGGCCACCAAGCCGACAAACACCCCCAGATTGCGGGTGGTGCTCAACAGGCCGTAGGTCTTGGAACGGTTGTCGGGCCGGGTGGTGGCCATGATGGCCGGCGAGGCATTGACGGACAGAATCGAGTACCCTGCCGCCGAAATGAACTGGGAGGCCAGCAACCAGGGCGCCCACAGCGTGTGCGGGGCGTATTCCACCAACGGACCGATCAGGTAGCCGACGATAAAGGTGACAACGCCAAACACCATGGTGGGCTTCAGGCCAAAGCGCCGGCCCAGCAAGCCGGCGGGGATGGCCATACCCGTGTAGCCGAAGGCCGCGAACGCGTTGGACACGCCAAAGAACTCCGTGCCCAGATCCAGGCGCAGGATGAACAGGGTGCGCGTGACCGCGGCGATGCCCATCATGAGGATCGAGAGGACCATGGTGGCGGCCATGAGCCTCAAGGCGTTCGGGTTCACTCCCTCCCAGAAGCGCAGGCGTGCTGTGACCATGGCGGTGAAGCCGAGTTCAGGCGGAGTGAGCCGCAGCGCCCAACCGCAACGGACCGGGGACTGATCCGGCACCCGAATGCGGAGACTTGGCTAGGGAAGGGGAGGCGATCCGTCCGGGCATTCTGATGCCTTTTGGGGGGCGGCAGGCATCGGCCTTGCCCGTTGAGATCATGCACGTATTATCCGTGCACCGATCCGTTTAATTCAACTCCGGCGAACGCAGATGGGGGTATCCGGCGTGCGCGGTGTGCAGCTACCGGTGCCAGCAAGTGACTTGCCAAGCTTGAGGTGTGGTGGATCCGACCAGAATCCAACTGGCAGGGCCCAGCTGTCAAAGACACATTCAGTTTCCGTGCCTGCCTGGACAACAACGTCTCAAGGACTGGTGTCCGCGCAAGCCACCCGCAAATCCCCGAGTGTGAAGTCCAAGCCGCAGTTGCGGCGAAGTGCGGACCTGGCGGCATACCAGCCGCAGAGGCCGTGGACACCGCCTCCGGGGGGCGTGGAGGACGAACACAGGTACAGGTCTGGAGCCCGGAGACAGTAGGGATCCAGCCAACCGGCCGGCCGGCGCCACAGCTGACCCAGATCCTGCACGCCGCCGTTAATGTCTCCCCCAATCCAGTTGGGGTTGTAGGCCTCCCACTCGCTGGCGAGTGTGACCCGGCGTGCCAGGACCGTGTCCTGGAAGCCGGGGGCAAACCTCTCAATCTGGCGTTCGATGGCCGGACTCGCATCCCCGTGCCAACCCGGGGGTACATGACAGTAGGCCCAAAGGGAATGGTTGCCGGCCGGTGCCCGTGAGGCATCTGCCACGGAGGGCTGAGCCACCAGCACATAGGGCGCTGTCGCAGGCTTCCCCGACCAGACCTGATCGATAGCAGCGGAGATTTCCCGGTCCGTGCCGCCAAGGTGCAGCGTACCTGCCTGCCTGGCAGGATCGGCGCACCAGGGCACTGGTTCGCTCAACGCGTAGTCCACCTTGCACACCCCGGGACCGTACCGAAACACCGCAAGCTTCCTTGCCAGTGCCGCAGGCAGTCCCTCACCGGCCAGCTTCGCAACCGGTCGGGGGCCGGTATCCAGCATGCGTATGTCGTACGGTTCCAACTGTGCTTCGTGCTCAACCGGCGCATTCGTGCGGATTTTTGCTCCCATGCCGGAAGCCAGGGATACCAATGCATTGGTGATCGCATCTGCACCGCCGCGGGCAAACGGCCACCCGGTCACATCCGCCAGACCGGCCAGGACCAGACCGGCCGCAGCCGTAGCCGGCCGGTGCAGTGGGACCGCGGTGTGGGCCGCCACACCCGAGAATAGGGCACGCGTCCGGTCGGTTCGAAACAGGCTTCGGCACAACCCGCGGCTGGACCGGACCGCGCGCAGTCCAAACCTCAACACCGTGGGATCCAGTTGCGGGACGCGCAGGGGTCCCAGCAGGTTGTCGGCGATGCGCTCCCAATGGTTGGACACTGACCCGACCGCAGCCTGCCAGGCGGCCGAGTCCTTGCCCAAGTCATCCGGAATATCCTGACCGGTGACGGAAACCACCGCCGACCCGTCATCCAGAGGATGGGCGAAGGGAATCGGCGGAACGGCCCATTTCAATCCGAACCGTCCCAGATCCAAGGCCCCGAATACCGGTGAGGCCATGCCCAATGGGTAGACGCTGCTGCAGACGTCGCGACGGAATCCGGGCAGAGGTCCAGTCTCGGAACGAACTCCGCCACCCGGCGTTTCCCGCGCTTCAAACAGGGTAACGTCAACGCCTGCCGCACGCAGGGCAATGGCCGCCGACAGTCCGTTGGGACCGGAACCTACGATGGCCGCGGACAACTCTGTGGGCTGACGCAAAGGGGACAGATTCCGGAAACTCCTCCCGAACCAAGCCGCGACTCAGTCGCAACTACTTCGGACGTGCAGGAACAGGTCGCGCCAGGCCATCGGTGAAGACCGTGGCGTCGAAGCCGCGTTCCTCCAGTTCCATGTCCAGGAACCAGCGGCAGGCCAGGTTGTACTCGAGTTCCTCGCAGAAGGCACGTTCGCTGCACACCGAGTACAGGGCAGCCAGCAGCGAAGCCTTCTTCAGCAACTGCTCGGGCAGCACCGACGCGCGGCCCACACGGCTATACATGCGGTCGAAGGTCGGCGAGAGCCGTTCCAAGGCCGCATCGGCCGCTGGCCGCCGCGGCCCCGAGTACCCTGGCAAACATAAATATAGTGCTTAGTCCCTGTCCCAGCCAGAGGATTCCCTATCCAAAAAATATTCATGTCATTGACCGAGAGCTTGCCAAGCGTGGACTGCAAGAAGATGACTTTCATCCCAAGGTTTCGTTTACCAGAGACAGACCGTCTTCCAACTTGTCCAGCCAACCCTGTTGGGGATGCCGAATAAAGTTGGTGCACATCCTGAACAGACAAGCTGCTTCGCGGAAAGCCAGTTCCTGTTCACTCCATCGAAAACGTTCCAGCGCGGTGTCCCGAAACACATCACAGAACGTCCCCCTGGCATCGTTCTCCCTCTTGCGTCCAAAGTGAAACGCCCCTTGCAGATGGGCCAGGAAGTTGCCCACATCCAGCATTGGGTCGCCCGGACCCACTTCCTCAAAATCCACCAGTGCGATTCTGCCATCAGGCAAGTGCAGCATCTGATCATCGTAGAAGTCGTTATGTGCAATGCCGGAGGCGCGCCAGGCTCGAATGAATGGATCCAGCGCCTTGGTAGCATCGTTGAGGTTTCGCAGAGCGGCACGGCTGTCTTGTAGGTTGTGCATAAAGCTGCGCCGTGCCCGCCGATAAGCTCCCTGCAGGTTGAATGGGCGGTTGGTGCTTCTCGTGGACGGCACATGCCATAGGGTCTCCAGCCCGTCAAGAAGCAGTGTGGCATCCGGTGTTTTGCCTTGACGCAAGTCCCGACGCAGGTTTCTGCCGGGTATTTCCGACATCCACACGACACCGCCTTCCGCCCAGTTTCCGGCGAGCCGCGGTACAACAAAACTTGACTGCCCTGCCAGCTCCTGGGCCTTGAGAAATGGCGCGACTGCATTTGGCCGCATGACACGTGCATAAAACCTGGCCCGATTCACGATGTGACGCAGTACGGCCCGGCTGGCGGGCCGGTAACGAATCAATTCGACACGCACACGCCGCGGCGGCATTGTCAAGACATGCCTGCTGAGAGGCCTACGAGCCGTTTCGGGATCGGCTACTGTCCGCAGACCCGGCAGACGGCTGTCCTCAGGGTATCGAAATAGCTCAACCGGCTTGCCGCGCTCAATCTTGACCGTAAAGTGGCGCGGTGGAATGAACTCGTCAGGGTTCCATTCCAACTCATAGCTGACGACTGCGATCCTGGAGAGGCTGTGGCTGAACTGCCGAATGCGCATCCGGCAGGGGTTGGTCTCCGGCTTCCCGAACTGCCGACAATACGCTCGCCAAAGCCACTCTGCATCGAAGAGCCGGGGCAACTCCCGTAAGCCAGAGTCGTCCGGGAAGTTGACCTGCGGGTACAGGGACACAGTCGTTGGCGAAGAGTCATCGCCATTGACAGCCTGTTGAAGTAGCAGGGAGTTACACAAGATGTGGAAACCTGGCGTTCAGCCCAGCCCGTATTGGCTGGGTATCGAGTGAACAGGCAAGGATTGAAAGCTCGATGCCCCCTCCGGACAATATGACTCCATGTTCACAAAGACCGCCATCGAAGTTGGGGAAGAGAATGTGCCCGCGTGCCTTGGGGATCTGTCCAGCCTTTGAGGGAATCGATACTCAGGATGCCATCGGGCCACACTCAGGTCCAATGGCACAGGCTGGACGGTGCAACCTCGTCCCGGCTCCGGTGGCATCGACGCCCAAGAACAGTATGGAGCACGGCATCCCCACTGCTTCAACAACCTGTTAGCTACTGAAGTTGTCGCTGTCGTTGTCGCTGACACTGACGCTGACACTTTGGTTGTTGCCTGTCGTGTCGAAGCCGTCACGATCGGTGTTGTTCGTCGTGTCGAAGCCGTCGTTGTCGGTGTTGTCTGTCGTATCGAAGCCGTCGTTGTCGGTGTTGTCTGTCGTATCGAAGCCGTCACGATCGGTGTTGGCCGTCGTGTCGAAGCCGTCACGATCGGTGTTGGCCGTCGTGTCGAAGCCGTCATTGTCCGTGTTGTCTGTCGTGTCGAAGCCGTCGTTGTCCGTGTTGTTCGTCGTATCGAAGCCGTCACGATCGGTGTTGCCTGTCGTGTCGAAGCCGTCGTTGTCGGTGTTGGCCGTCGTGTCGTAGCCGTCATGATCGGTGTTGTTCGTCGTATCGAAACCGTCGTTGTCGGTGAAATCGTCGTCGTCATCGCTCTCCCCTTCCACGGTGGAACGCCTCGCCAGTCCGAGCGCGGCTTGCCCCACCGGCACGGGTTGAGGGTTGGGATTCGACGTGGAATCGGTTCCCTGTTCCTGATGCCATTGCCACCAGCAGTCCTCGCGCTCCTGCTGGGTAGGGAGGCCATCGCAGGTCTGGAAGGGATTGGTATTGGTAGAGGAACGGCTCTCCGGTACCGGTGTGGATTGTGGGGTGGGAGTCGGCGTGGGTTGCGGGGTAGGAGTCGGCGTGGGAGTACTGGAGATCGTAAGAGTTGTACCTGCGTGTATGAGATTGGGATCGGTAATGCTTGGATTGTTGGCCAGTAGCTGGGCCAACGTGACGCCATGATCCCTCGCGATCTGGGACAAGGTGTCTCCGGGCTGGACCACGTAGGTTGAACTGTCCTGAGACAGGACAGGCCTCGATATCACACCCAGAAGCAAGACCAACTGGCCCAAGCCAAGACTCAACATCCTGACACGGTGTCTCCAAGCTTCAACGGTATGGACTGTTTTTGGCATGGTTTCAACCCCGTTGATATTGGTTCCAAGCGCGCAGGTGGCGGATCACGGATGGATTCACCGCGGATTCGGTTGGGTGGCTGCAAAAAGCCTGGCCACCACCAGTGGCAGGAAGGCGCTGAGTTTGAGGTTGACCATCGATATGCGTGCCAGCGCGCGGTCGACGGCATGGCACAGTTCTAGCCAGGCCCAGGTTAGAGCTGCGAGCACGGCGTTGACGTGGAAGTGGTGGCGGGCTGCTTGGCGCCGCGGAAGTTGAACTCGATCTGGAAACGGTCCCTGCGCGATCCAAGCCCGGCGCGCTCGCTCCACCGTGCTCACTCCCCCCAGCCGCTCCAAGAGCCGCGTCGGTAAGGCCGGGCCCGTGCGGCCCCTTGTCCGCCTGCAGCCGCATCTGAGCCCGCCACCGCGGATACGCTTGACGCGCACCATCCGAACCAGCTCTCTGCCTTGGCCCCTCGTCAGTGCCACTATCTGGCACTTGGTGGTCATGGTCGGCTCCCGCATGGCGATAGCGTACAATCCCCCATTATACGGGACTGTTTCACTTTCGTTGATTTTGGTCCGGTGCCGAGTCCGGTTTGCACATTGACTCATAACGTAAATCCACTGATCCGGCATTTGACAGTTAATATCTACAACGAAATATAGTGACTCTATAATTCTGAGATGAAAGCCCCACTTTACCATCAGGGATTGTAAGCCGAAAGTCTCAAAACAGTACAACTTGGACGGCGATTTTTACTGTTTGCTATGGTCCGACCTCCGCTCATGTGAATGATGTGGAGGCAACCCGACTGGTCAGATTCCGCCTGATGCCCGCACCCCTGTTCGCCAGCCCGGAACCATA
Organism: Anaerolineales bacterium; assembly: GCA_034428255.1. Taxonomy (GTDB): domain Bacteria; phylum Chloroflexota; class Anaerolineae; order Caldilineales; family Caldilineaceae; genus Bin34. The sequence goes on along the minus strand of DAOUIC010000139.1, from coordinate 2,734 downwards.
GCGCGGTCCGGATCCGGGCCCACCACCCAACCAGTACACCAGCCGTCTAGCGCCTTCCGGATCTCGGACCAACATCAACGAAAGTGAAACAGTGCCCGTTAAATTGCAGCGACGGGGGCACTGTTTCATGAGCGGCCGGAAATGCCTCCATCTGGCAGGCCGGGACGAAATTCGGCAAGTCTCCGAATTCCATTCCATCGCGCTCCTTGAGGGGACAGGTCTGTCCCTCACAGTCGCCGCCACGAACGCAGTTGCCGTTGGCGAAGGAGGCTCGCTTCAGGTGCCACCGGCACCCTCTGTGGAACGGGGTGTCGGTTCTTCTCTTCACTCCTTGGCCGCCCGCCGGAAGCGCGGCCTCTCTTACGCGTTCGCTGCAAGGTCCAAAGCGACCAGGGTCTCGTAGCAGGCCGACAGGGGATGATAATCGGTCTTGGCTGCGGGGCTCTTCAAGTCGTCGTATTTATTGTTGTCCGCGTCCAGAATGCGATACCAGCCGCCATGTTCATGGTCGATGAAGTGCGCTTCACTGTATCTCCACGCCTCGTCGTACCAAGTCCAATAACGCTCCTCTCCCGTGCGCAAACCCAGCAGAGCCGCCGCGGCAAACACCTCGGACAGGACCCAGTAGTAGCGATCCGAGTCCAGAATGCGGCCGTCCGGCGCGAATGTGTAGTGCATGCCTCCGCGTTCGTGATCCCAGCACCTGTCCACGGCTGCGTCAAATAGCAGTCGGGCTCTTTCCAGCATCCAGTCTTCGGGCCGATATCGCTCCAGAATCAGCAGCAGCTTGGCCCATTCCGCGAAGTGGCCGGACAGATAGCCGTAGGGCCGGAACATGTCGCTGGAATTGTCCCGGTTGTAATCCCAGTCGTGCGTCCAGTCCGTTCGGTAGTGCTCCCAAATCAGACCATCGGCTCTATCCGCCAAGTCCAGGCAGATGCGCTTGGCCAGCAAATGGCTTCGCGCGAGGAAGCGGTCCTGACCGGTCGCCTCGAATGCCGCCAACATGGCTTCGCACATGTGCATATTGGCGTTCTGGCCCCGGTAGGGAGCGATGGAGTTCCAGTCATCCGCATCGATTTCGTCCACATAAAGCCTGGCCTCAGCCTCCCAGAATCGGTTCTCCAACAGATTGAAAACCTCATCGATCAGACTGGAGGCACCTTGCAGGCCAGCCTTGGTCGCGCCGGCGGCGGCCAACAGAACGAAAGCATGCCCATAGCATTGGCGGGTGCCGTCCGCCACTTCGAGGCCCTTCAGCTCCCAGGCGAAACCGCCATCGGGCTGACGGTGGCGCTCCTGCAGGAAACGCAGTCCGTGGACCGCGGCCTCCCGATGTTCAGCCTGATTCCAGACCAGGGCCGCGAGCGAGTAGATGTAGATGAAACGGCACGTGCCGACCAGGTGCTTGGTCCAGCGGTCGAAAACCGTCCCGTCATCCCGCAGCTGGTTGATGTAGCCGCCCAGTTCGCGGTCGAGGCACACGGGATGATAGAAGGAGATGATGCTGCGCATCTGCAGGCGCAAGAACTCTGGATCTCTGTAGGACATGGGTTCCTCCTGACGTCCTGTCGACACTCGCCGCACGAATTCAGACTGCGGAATTGGGAAACTCCAGCTAACGGTCGGGAATCCAGGCTCCTCACGGATTCCGCAGGGTGAGGCGGGGTCCCAAGGCCGCATACACCTCCGGCAGATCGAATTCTGCCAGACAGCCTTCGATGAAGCTGGACAGGGGCCAGTTGTGCAAGGGGTTGTCGATCAGCAACTGGTAACTGGGCAGGTAGTCGGCAATCGTGCAGCGCGGGAGGCTGCCGTGCAGCAGCGCGGCCAAGGATGCGACGACCGACCCGACGCCCCGACCGGCCAACGAGATGTCAGCCCCGTTTCCAATCAACAGGTTCATCGCGCCGAGCAGGTCGTAGACGCGCCGGCCAAGATAACTCTGGCCTGTCATGCTGCCGTAACTCGCGTACATGTAGTCCGCGCCATAGGGCTCCAGCAGCGACCGGGACCCGCAAGTGGCCGGCATGCTCTGGCCCATGCCCCTCACGTCGACAGCCAGGATGCGCTCGCCGGCTTCCAGCTTGCTGCGCAGCCAGGGCTGATCGATGCAGTCCTGTTCGCTATCGACATGGCCGGCGTAGAGAGTGAGTTCGCCTCGAGGCAGGCGGCAAGGGTTTTCCAGATCCCCGAACATAGTCAGGATGACCTGAATCCCGGGTTCCGTTTGGGACTTATATACCTGACTACGCAGTCGGCATATCTTGTTCACGGGTCCTTGAGGATCCCCATGGATCGCCTCTCGCCGTGCAGAAGCCCCTGTCCCGCGGGCCGAAACGGGCACGGGACGGAAGCCCCGCCCGCGCCAAGATGTTGATGGCCGCATTGTGGTCGGCGTTGGCACGGAACCCGCAGGCCCCGCACGCGAACACCGCCTGCGACGGTCGGTTGTCCCCGTGCACATGGCCGCACCGGCTGCACCTCTGCGACGTGTAGGCCGGGTTCACCTTCCGCAGTTCGCCCGCCCTTTAGTTAAAATTACTTACGGAGTTGCCTAGGGACAGGCAACATTTAGGGAGGGGAGAAACACGGGTACACACACAATGTATCAAGATGATAATTTTAAAATTATCAAGATGATAATTTGAGTTTGTGATATAATTTTTGAATCTGTGATATAATTTTTCGAAATTCTGAGCTGTTATGTGATAAACTATTGACATGCCATATG
>DAOUIC010000138.1:0-7361 GCA_034428255.1 Anaerolineales bacterium | reverse complement strand
CCACGTTGCCCAATGCCAAGCTTGCCCCTGTAGGCGCTGCCGCTGTTCTGACAGGCATCTGTGCCCTGATTCAGGAACTGATCTGGGTGCGTCAGGCGACGCTGGCCTTCGGTCTGAGCGTACAGGCCTATGCCGCGGTCGTGGTGGCGCTGCTGGGAGGAACCGCTCTCGGCAGCTGGCTGTTTGCCCGGGCCATGGGGCGAATACACCGGCCGCTGCTGTGGTTCGCCGGGATGCAGATGGCACTGGCCGGACTGGCGCTTCTGACTCTCCTGAGCCTGGAGCAGGTTCGCCATCTTTATGCCGCGCTGGCACCCGGACTTGGCTTGGAACAGGGATTTATCCAGGCGCTGCGCTTCGGTCTGTCGGTGGCTGTGTTGTCGCCGATTGCCCTGCTGGCAGGAGGGTCCCTGCCGTTGCTGGGCCGGTGGGCGGGCCAACAGAACACACAGCGCGGCAGCGTGCTGGTCGGACGCCTGTACGCCTGGGAAACAGTGGGTGCGGCTGTCGGGTGCGGCTGCACTGCCCTAATTCTCCTGCGCACGCTGCCGGCAGGAGCTGCCATCTGGCTTGCGGCCGGCCTGCATGTTGTGGCGGGGTTGTTGGCCCTTTGGGCCCATCGAACGGTTTCGACTGAAGCGACCGGTACCTGCACATTCCGACGATCAGGCGGCACTTCGGCTAGGTCAGGTCGACACCATCGCGGCGCATGGCTGCTGACGGCCTACGGGGTTTCCGGCGCGGTTGCCCTTGGTTATCAGGTGGTGTGGGGCCGCGTCTTGGCGGTGTTTACCCTGGATGCCGTCTATTCCTTTGCCATCGTCCTGACCGTGTTCCTGATGGGGTTGTCGATCGGCAGCGGGATGGCCGCGCGGCGGCTGAGGCGGCATCAACCCTCCCTGACCGGTTTCGGGCATCTGCAGCTGTGGTTGGCAGTCCTTGGTCTTGCGACCGTCTTTCTGTTCTACCTCCTGCCGTTGGTGGCCTACGAAGACCTCTTCGGTGCCTACAACCTCGGCAGGGCCATCCTGTTCGAGTTCCTGTTGGCTGTGTTCGTTCTGCTGCCGCCCACCTGCCTCATGGGGTACCTGTGGCCGATTGTCCAGCATCTGGCGGCCGCGGACACGGACGGCAACCTGGGCGTCTCCACGGGTCGGGTCAACGCCGTCAACACGCTGGGGGCTGTCGCGGGCGTGCTGGCGGCCACCTTTGGGCTAATCCCGACCGCGGGGCTGCAGGGGTCCCTGTTCCTGCTGGCCACGGGAAGCCTGCTGTTGGGCTTGGCCGCGCTGGTCGGATTTTCGTTTAGGGCGGCCGATCCGTTCCGGAATCTCCGGTGGCCGGCCGCCGTGGCCGTTCTCCTCCTGGTTGGTTTTTTCCTGCGCCCTCCGGCCGTGTATCTCGGCTTTCGGCAGGACCCCGGCGAATTCATGGCCTTCTACGCCGAAGGCGTGGATACGACCGTGGCCGTGTTCGATGTACCGGAGAGCAACATCAAGGTGTCCTTCGTGAACGGCCGCATCGAGGTCCCGACCGACGCGATCAGCATGCAGGCGTTTCGTGCCCTCGGGCACCTGCCACCCCTGGTCCGGGAAGGAGCCCAAAGTGCCTTGATGCTGAGTTTCGGCAACGGCATTGCCACCGGCTCCCTCGACGGCCACGGCATTCCCCACGTGGATGCGGTCGACCTGTCCCGTGAAATGTTGGAGGCGGCCGAGGTGTACTGGGAAGAGAACCACAACGTTCTCCATTCGCCGCGGGTGACACTGCATGTGGAGGACGGTCGCAACTTCCTGCTGCGCACGCCCCATCGGTACGACATCATCACGGCGGACGCCACGCATCCGGCCAACACCAGCAGCTGGGCTCTCTTCACGCACGAGTTCTATGAAACCGTGGCCGATCGCCTGATGCCCGGCGGGGTCTTCTTCCAGTGGCTGCCGTTCCACAGCATGTCCGAGGAGGACTTTCGTCTCATCCTGCGGACGTTCAGGACCACTTTTCCGCACACGGTTCTCTGGTATACCGGGGGCAGCCACTCAATTGTGATGGCCACACCCGAACCGTTCGGGGATGTGGATCTCCAGATGCTGCTCGCGCGCATCGACGCCATGCCGCGGGCACGCGAGGATCTTGGCGGCAGCCCGGCTGTGGCGGAGCACTTCGCACTGGACGCGGCACAGTTGGCAACCTATGTTGGCGAGGGGGACATCGTCAGGGACAGACAGGTTTTCTTCGCGCCGGTAGCGGACCGGGTAATTGAGATCGCCGAGTCGTTGGCGGTTGCCGGGAGCCGCTGAATCCGGACATGGCCGGGTCCGCGAGGCCATGCGGCTTGGGGGGCAAGTGTCCAACCGAACGGGCTCGGTACCGGGGCCGGGGATGTCGGTTCCCGTGTTGGACGTCTGTCTGATCGGTTCACCGTGCGGCAGGCTCAAGCACCGCACGGTCAAACTGCGGCGCAGAACCTGGTGAAGTCTTCTCGTTTGGTCATTACCAGGATGCTGTCGCCAGGCAGAATCTCGGTGTCGGCCGTTACGTCGGGAACCAGCGTGCGATCTTCCCGCATGACCTGCAGCACGCGCAGCCCATGCCGCGCGCGGAACCCAATGTCGCCCACCTTGCGGTGCACAAACTCGGGCGAGTTCCCAAGTTGCACGGTTTCGAGCACGTAGCCCTCCTGGTTGCTGAATCGCATCCACTCCAAGGCCTTGAGGCTCCCCGATGGCTGGATCAGGCGAAAGGCCATCGAGTAGGCCGCGGCCGAGGTTGGACTGATGACCTCGTTGGCTCCGGCGAATTCCATCTTGGCCTCGTTCTGTACTTCTTCCACACGCGTGGCAATGAAGATGTCGGGATTCAAGGTGCGGGCGGTGAGGACACCCAACAGGTTGTCGGCGTCGTTGGACAGGCAGAAGCAAATGCCGGCCGCCCGGTCGATGCCGGCCTGTCCGAGAACATCTTCGTGGTCCGCGCTGCCGGCCACGAAGCATAGGTCTCCCGTCGTCACTTCCGCTTCTGCGATGTGCTCCGAATCGCGTTCAATAACAACGACGTCATGTTTCTGTTCAAGCAGCAGATTGGCCACAAATGATCCGACCCGGCCGTATCCGGCCACGATAAAGTGATCTCGCATGCGGTTGATTCTCCTGCGGTTGCGGGTGGACCGCCACGCGCCCGACAGCTGTCCGGCCACAATTGCCTGCGTCCCGACCGTGAATACATAGGAAATGGCACCGACCCCCGACAATATCAGAATGGCGGTGAAGATCCGGCCCTCCTCGGTCAGGTCCTGCACTTCGCCGAAGCCAACCGTGGACAGGGTTATGACGGTCATGTACGTTGCGTCCAGCCAGCTCCAGCCCTCCAGCAGCATGTAGCCGACGGTCCCCGCCAGGAGCAGCACCAGGGACGGCAGCAGCACCAGGCGAAGCAAGGTCAGGACGGACGGCGACTTCATGGTGCCGGGATTCCTGTGATGGTTGCGCGCGCTCTACCGGTATGACAGGACACCGCGCCTGCGCCGCGGCGCAGGCGTGCGCGGTTGGCCGGTGACAGTGCCCAGTACCTGCGAGTGACGGAGTTGTGCCACGAATCCCAGGCGCCGATAAAACGCCAGCGTGTCCTCGTTGCTGAGCAGGGCATTGAGACTCACCCGGGTCATGCCGGTCCTGCGCATGGTGTTGACGGCACCGGCCATCAGGGATGTGCCCACGCCCTGCCGGTGCAGGGTCGGATCCACGCATACGCGGACTACGAAGCCCTGGGCGCGGCCGTCCTGCAGCACGGTTTCCGTCAGGATGAAGCCGGCCGCCTGTCCGTCCGCATCGGCCACCAGGAGACGGGCTGATTTCGATTGGGACAGTTGGTTGAGGCGCTGCGCGCCCATATGCCAGAAATTGGGGAAGGCACGGGCATCGATCGCCGCCAGTTGCGGCAGGTCTTCGGGCCGGGCCGTCCGCAGCGTGTGCTTCGGCTCCAGGTTGGTCATCCGGTGCAGGCGATGCTCCAGGTAGGCCATGGTGTCCAGCCTGCGGAATCCGGTGGCCAGCGCACCGTCAACGAGCCACCGGTAACGGGAAGCAAAGTGGAAGAGGCGACCCGGCCACTGTCTGTCCAGGTCCGACAGGACCTGCCGGAGCAAGTGCGTTGCGGCGGCCCGAATGCCCGTTTCGCCTCGCACTGCGACGCCTCGACCCGTAATCCGGCTGGGCACACAAGAGGGAAGGGTTGGCGGCCGGTCTTCGATTTCCAGGACCACGGCTCCCGCGACGCGTTGGGCTGCATCGCGCTGCGCCAGTATGTTCCAGTTGGATGGAGGTTCGGCCAATGCCTCCGGCGGGAAGTCCCGGATGTAATGGTGGTGCCCGCTAAAGAGTTCAGCGAGGTTCTTGGCACAGACAGGCCGGGTGGCCGCGGCATCGGGACTGTGCGGCCTTTCGCCGGGTTCAGCGTACATGGTCCGGACGTCCTGCGTACTGCCGTGCGTAGTAGTCCTGGAATTCGCCGGCGCGCACCGGCTCCCACCACGCGCGGTTGTCGCGGTACCAGCAGACGGCCGCGGTGATGCTTTCCTCCACCGACATGGCCGGGCTCCAACCCAGGTCCAGCATCTTGGAGATGTCCAGGCCATAGCGCCGATCGTGGCCCGGCCGGTCCTGCACATGCCGGATCAGCGAACGGGGCTTGTCCAGGGTCTCAAGCAGAATGCGCACCATCTCCAGGTTCGTGATTTCCGTGCCCGTTCCGATGTTGTAGGTCTCGCCCGGCTGCCCGTGTTCCAGGACCGCCTGAATGCCTGCGCAGTGGTCAAGGACATGCTGGTAGTCCCGCCGCTGCTTGCCGTCCCCATAAACCGGAAGGGGGAGATCGAGCAAGGCATTGGTGGCAAACAGCGGCACCACCTTTTCCGGATACTGGTAGGCGCCGACGCAGTTCGCGCCCCGGGAAACGGTGACCGGCAAACCATAGGTTTGATACCAGGCCAACGCCACCAGATCGCCGGCGGCCTTGCTGGCGGAATAGGGACTGCTGGGGTTCAGAACATCGCCTTCGGCACTGCGCTGTGACACGGGTACGGGACCGTACACCTCATCCGTGCTGACCTGGTGGTACCTGGCCACGCCCTGGTCGCTGGCCAGTCGCAGCAGGACGGCCGTGCCGTTGACATCGGTGCGGACAAATGTGTCCGGATCCGCGATGCTGCGGTCCACATGGGTCTCCGCGGCAAAGTTGACTACGATGTCGGGTTGGGCCGCCTGCAGGGCCCTCTCAACGGCGGCACTGTCGCATATGTCACCGATCACAAGTTCGCATCGGTCCTTGAACTGTGCCAGCGGCTCCTCCAAATTCTCCACACGGCCGGAATAGGTGAGCTTGTCGTAGACCGTGACCTTGGCATCCGGATACCCGGACAGCAGAAAGCGAACGTAGTTGCAACCGATGAAGCCGGCTCCGCCGGTGACCAGGTATCGCGTCACATCACACTCCTTCGTACAGTTCCCGGGACGCCGGCGCACACTGCACTGCCATCGTGAACGTGGTCAGCGTTTCCCAGGCCGGCAGGAGGCCGGACACCAGTTCCGGGCAGCCCGGCGTGTGCCAGGACGGGCGCCAGTTGAACATCTCTTCCTCGCCGTCGGTGACCACAAGGTAGTCCAACTCGTTCTTGAGTGTCCAGAGCAGGCGCTGGGCCACCAGACACAGGTGCTGCCACCGGCGCGCCATCTCCGGTTCGACCTCGTCGCGGAACAGTTGCATGGCCGGGCTCTGCCGGTTGGGTTCCCGGCCCACGGGAAACGCCGCCCGATAGCTTGGGGCAAAGGTCTCGACGAAGTAGTGTTCCGCCAACTGGAACCGGGGGATCATGAGGTCGCCGAAAAAGGTAATGCGGGTCATGCGGCCCGTTCCGCGTATGTCGATCAGAACCTCGGCCTGTTTGGGATACAGGTCGAAATAGGCCCCCGCGTCAAAGTCCCGCCATTCCGCATAGGCGTGGGACAGGCGCTGAAGGTGATCGGAGAGGCGTCGCAGCACATGCGCCATCGTGTCGGCCTCGCGGTTGAGCACCGATATGGACGGCCTGGCATCGAGCAGCGTGTCCAGTTTGGACGGATGATAGGTCTGCACCAACTCTGCCGCCGGACAGGCCAGCGAACTGCTGTCGTAGATGCGTTCGCGCGGTACGTTGCGGATGTGTGCGGCCAGCGAAGGCACCGACCGTATGTACCGGGTGGCCACGGGTATTGGCCTCAACTCTCAACCAGGACCGTGCCGGTGGCCGTGATTCCGGCCTGGGCCAGGATCCGCTGTGCCCGCTTCACGCGGCTGCGGCGGGTGTGGCCGGGCTGGACTGCCATCAGGACCGCGTCCGCGGCCCCGGCCAGAAGTACGCCCACGGGTGATTGGTCAAGCGGTGGCGTGCGCCAAATCACGCGCTCTGCACAGGCCATCAGGGCTTGTGCGCACCAGCCGATGGATTCCGTGTTCAACCATTGCAGGGGATCCTCGTTGCTGCATCCGGCCGCCAGGACCAGAAGACCATGATCGCGTGCCGTGGCCGGAGCCAAATCGGTCTGCCCTTTCTGTTCAAGCCATTGCCTGAGGCCGGGGGCCAGGTCCAGATCGGTCAGGAGGTGGAGACCGGGATCCTCCATGTCGGTGTCCACCAACAGGGTCGGCGAGGCGTTGTCCCGAAAGGCAAGACCCAGGTTCCACACTGCGTCCGCGGTCGGAACCGAATTGTCCGGGGACAGCAGCACCACGGAACGGGCCGGCTTGTGACAGGCCAGTTCGATGCTGGCGCGCAAGGCCCGCAACTCGTGGGCCACTTGCTCCTGAGCGTCCTGTTGCCGAGAGCTGGGATTGGTGTTCACTGGTCGGTCAATGTGATCAGTTCGACCGCAGTCTGCCCAATACGGGTTGCGACACCGACCGCTCGATTGCCTGCCGGGTGAGCAGCCATTCCTCGTCGCGCCAGTGCAGAATCAGAACCAGGGCCAGGCCGGCGGCGAAGCCGACAAACAATCCGGCCAGCACGTTGGTCATGACATTGGGTGCGATCTGCTGCAGTTCGGGTTCCCGATTGCGGATTTCAAACTCGATGAACTCGATGAAGTCCTGTTCCGTGAATTGCAGGGATCGTCGGCTGTGGAACTCCGTTGCGGCTGTTCGGGCCAGGATCCCGGCGGTGGCCGCGTCGCCTGCGAAGGCCTCGATCGTAATGATCAGTTCCCCGTCGTCCCAGCCTGCCTGGAGAGTGCCTGCATCCGCCTGCAGGCCGGTCCGTTCTTCCACTGCTGCCAGAAGCTCATCCGATGGAAAGGTGGCGACGGCGTTGCGGGCCAGTTCCTTCGTCAGAT
>DAOUIC010000137.1:0-7254 GCA_034428255.1 Anaerolineales bacterium | reverse complement strand
CCCGGTGTCGTTGTCGTGCCAGTGCGGCCATCCCGTCGGCCGTATCTAGCGGCATCGTCAAGACCTTGATGCCTCGGTCCTCGAGGACCTGGACCAGATTCGTGATCGGCGTGGTTCCAAGGGCGGGTTGCTTCAACTGGTCCACCGGCACTTCATGGAACACGTAGGCGTACCACTTCGGGTGATCCTCGGTACCCTCCTTGCGGATCCGCACCTGCTTGGGCTTGTGGCCCCGGTACAACCCGCCCCCTTCCAGACGCACCCATCCCACCTTCGGGATGTGCAGACGGTCGCCGTCCATGCGCACGGTGTCCGGAATGGTGAAGCCGTCGTCCTTGTCGAACTTGGCCTTGTACTTCGGAAACCCCTTGGGCTTGCCGTCCGACTTGTGCACACCCAAGGTCTTGCCTTGTGCGGCCGCCACATCCCAGGCGGCGTAGAAACGCGTGTAGGCATCGGCCAGGTACTTCAGCGTGTAGCGAACGGGGGCATACGGCAGGTCCCGCAGCCAGGACAGATCCAGGTCTGCGTAGCGTCGCCCCCAAGGGGAGCGCAGGAATGAGCGCACCCAGGCGGCATCGGGTCGGCTCCTGAGGTCCGTGAACCGCTGGCCCAGCGTGAAGAACGACGTGGACAGGTCCGGTCGGTTCTCGGGCGGGAAGTCCGTCCACTTGCCGTATGCGCGCGCCAACCGGTACCGCCGCTCGCAGTCGGCCAGCAGGAGGTTCCAGACCAGCCGGCAGGCGCCCGCGATCTGTGCGCACAGGGCGGCTTGGGCGCGGCGGTCAAAGCGGACGCGATACCGCTCGCAGCGGACTTCGGTTGTTTTAGACTTGGGGGCGGCAGTCCGGGTTGCCATCTTCAACCTGCCTGTCAGGGAGCCGTGCGGTGTTGCCAGCACCCGCGGCTTCCGTTCATTATGGCACCCATCCGTGCTTAGTCATGTATGTAATTCCCTACATTATCGTGACATCATGTGTCGCCAACGGCACAGGGACCGTTTCGGCCACAAACCGTCCGGTCCTGTTCACCAGCCATCGCGCCGCTTTGCCGACCGGGAATGAGGTCTAGCATCATGGATTTGCCACAGCTGGAACAAATCGTCAATTGGCTCGACGAGGAACACAAGCGCAACCGTACCGAGATCGTGCGGTTGGGTCACCTGCTGGAAATGCAGGGCAACAGCCAAGTCGGACAGACCAAGCAGCTGCAGGAGCTGGAAGGTACTGTCATGCGCTTCGAGGCCCAGGTGGCCCGGCTGCAGCAGTATGAGAGCACTCTGGACGGCTCCCGACAGGAGTTCCTCGCGCTCATCGAACGGGAAGAGACCCAGCGCATCAAGGCCATCCGCGAGCTGGAACGGGCCCGGGAGGCGGATCGGGACACAGCCCAGCGCGACATTGCCGCCCTGCAGAGGGACGCGCACCGCTCCTCCCAGCTCGAACAGGATCTTCAAATCCGGCAGTCCGACTTCACCCGCCTGGCCGAATCGATCCAGGCGATGGACGGCCAGATCAAGGCGCTGGAGGCGGCACTGGAGGAGAAAACCCAGAACATCGACTTCATGCTGGAACTGCGCAGTACCGAGGTGCAGCGCATCACGCAGCAGCAGGAGGAGCAGACGGTGCACCTGCGTCGCCTGGATGAATTGGAGAGCACCAACATCCAGCAGGACCAGGAAATCCGCAGGTTGCGGCAGGAATTGACCGAGCTGCACGAGGCGGGCAACCGGCATGGCCGGAACCTCGACGAGTTGGCGGACGAAATGCGGGGCCAGATGATTGACTTCAGCAAGCAGGTTAGGGCCGTGGACGCCGCCGTGCAGGAGTTGCCGCCGTTGATAGAGGGTCTGCAGAACCAGTTGCGCCTGCAGGCCGAGGCACAGGATCACATTCGCAGGTCGGTGCTCGATTCGCGGGGTTTGCGGGAGCAGATCGATCAGGCCATCCACCAGTTCCAGGAGGCGGAACGGCTGTTCCAGGCGCGGATTGAGAGTTCGCTTGAGGAGGCCAAGGCCGGGGTGGCGGAGCGGGAACGCAAGGAGCGCATGCAGCGGGATCACCAGTGGCAGGAGCAGGCGCAGGACAACGCCGCGACGAAGGAAAGCCTCATGTCCCTGTCCCAGTCCCTCAAGACCCACGAGGCGCTGCTCAAGCAGCTGTGGACCCTCCAGGAGACCTATCCCCAGCAGGCGCTGAGGGCCGCGCAGTCGCAGGTGGACAATCTCCAGGACAGCCTCAGGGAACGGGACCGGATTATCCGGGCCCTGGAGGACGAATGGATGCGACTGCGCCGCAATGTCGAGTTGTACGCCAACGGTTCGAGCGGACAGGAAACCGGCAGCGTGGATGGCGCGGCGGTGTCGTAGGCATGCGCGTCCTGAGTACGGCCGGGCATGTGGATCACGGCAAGTCCGCCCTGGTGCAGGCCCTGACCGGGACGGATCCCGATCGGCTGGCGGAGGAAAAGCGCCGCGGACTGACCATCGAGCTGGGCTACGCGTTCCTGGACTCCGAACCGCCCGATCCGGCCCGCCGTACCGGACTGGTCGATGTCCCGGGCCACCTCGACTTCATCCGCAACATGCTGGCGGGGATGAGCGGGATCGATGCGGCGATGCTGGTCGTGGCGGCCGACGACGGGGTAATGCCGCAGACGCGCGAGCATCTGTCCATCCTGGACCTGCTGCGGGTTCCCGCCTGCCTGCCGGTCCTGTCCAAGGTGGATGCCGTCGACGATCCCGAGTGGCTCGAACTGGTCGAACTGGATCTTGCCGACCATCTGGCGCGGACGCGGTACGCGGACACGGCGATTTGGCGGGTGAGTGCACATGAGGGCATCGGCCTGGAGGACCTGCGCCAGGCGATTTTCGACCTGCCGGAGCGGAGTCCCGCAGCCGTTCTCGACCAACCCGCACGCTTGCATGTTGACAGGGTGTTTGTGCGGCCCGGTTTTGGCACCGTGGTTACGGGTACGCTGTCTGCCGGGACCTTGGAACTGGGACAGTCGGTTGGCTTGCAGCCGTCCGGTCTCTCCGGGCGCATCAGGGGTTTGCAGTCCTACCATGAGACGAAGGACCGCTGCGTCGCGGGGGCCCGGGTGGCCGTGAACATCAGCGGGGTATCCCACGGCGACGTTCAGCGCGGCGACGCGCTCGGCACCGAGGGAACCATGGTCCCGAGCCGCTTGGCGGATGTCAAGGTGGAGCTGCTGCCCAACGCGTTCAAGGGGCTGGAACACAACCTGGACGTCATGTTGTTCCATGGGACCACGGAAACCATTGCCCGCGTGAGACTGATTGGCTCGCAGGTGATCGAACCGGGTCGGAGGGGTTATTGCCAGCTTGTCCTGTCGGAACCGATGGTGTTGGATTCCGGCGACCGGTTCATCGTCCGCCTACCGTCACCCAGTGTGACGCTGGGAGGCGGGGAGGTTCTGGACCCGGCCCCCGCTCGCCATTGGAAGCGGTTTCACACCGGCAGCCTGGAACGCTTCCGGGTCCTGGACACCGACGACTTCAAGCTTCAGCTGGATTACAAAATCCGCACCCGTCCCCTGATCAGCCAGTCCGAACTGCTTGCCCAGGCCGGCACCGAGACGACACAGTGGCGCCGGCACTTGGAACAGGAAATCGCGGAGGGCCGGATATGGCGCCTGGAGAGCGGCAGCGGCCCTTGGCTTGTGCCCGGCCGGACGGCACGGGAATGGCGGGACTTCGCGGAGGCAACGCTTGGGGAGTGGCATCGGACATGGCCACTCCGTCCCGGCCAACCCCGCGGCGAGCTCCTTGCGCGCCTGACCGGGTGGATGCATCGTCGGCACCAGGTGTCGGCCTCGGCCCCGCAACTGAACGCAGCGATGGCCGCTTGGCATGCCGAAGACAGGATCGTGGCCGAAGGCGATATCGTGCGCCTGCCTGGTCACCAAGCGAAGTACTCTCCGGAACAGGCTCGCCTGGCGGACGGGTTGACGCAAACCCTGGAGGCGGCTGAATTCCTGCCGCCCAACAAGGGGGATGTCCTGCAGATGTTGGGAGGAGACCAGGAACTCCTGGATCATCTTCTGGTCTCCGGCCAATGCGTGGCGCTCGACCAGGACGTGATCTTCCTGGCCTCCGTCCATCGGCAGGCTCAGGAGGCCGTGTTGCAGCTTCTGGACGAACTTGGCAGTGTCACCATGGCACTGGTCAGGGATCGTCTGCCGACCAGCCGCAAGTATGCACAGGCGCTGTTGGAGAGGATGGACCAGGAGCAGCTCACCCGCCGCGAGGGAAACCTCCGCACCCGTGCCTGAGGCCTTTGGCCCAAGGGCCTGCCGAATGGCGGCTTTCCATGTGTGCGGCAGGCAATCCAGCCATCGATCGATTGACTACACGGGTGGAAGTTTCCAGCATGCGCATCCAAAGGGTACAGGTTGATCACTACCGGATTCCATTGCCGGTTGTGTTGTCGGATTCCACCCACGGCGACATGAGCCACTTTGGCTTGGCAACCGTCCGTGTCCTGACCGACGACGGCGTTGAGGGCATCGGCTACAGCTACGTCGTGGGCGACATTGGCGGTGGCGCGTTGCATGCCATGCTGGCACAGGACTTGGCACCGGTGCTCCCGGGGCGCGACAGCGACGACCGCGAACGGATCTGGCATGAACTCTGGTGGCGGGTCCACTTTGTGGGCCGCGGCGGCCTGGCGTCCTTCGCCCTGGCCGCCGTCGATGTGGCCTTGTGGGACGCTGCGGCCAAGCAGGTGTCGCAACCGTGGTGGAAGCTGCTTGGAGGCTGGCGCAAGCCGGTGTCGGCCTATGCGGGAGGGATCGACCTTCAGTTTCCGCTGGACAGGCTCCTGCACCAGGCCGACGGCTTTCGGGACGCGGGGTTCCGGGCGATCAAAATGAAGGTGGGCCGTCCGTCATACAGGGAGGATGCAGACCGGGCCCTGGCCATGCGCGCCCACTTGGGCGACGGTTTCCCCCTGATGGCGGACGCCAACATGCAGTGGCTGCCCCATCAGGCCATCCAGGCGGCCCGGGCCTTGTCGGATGCCGACCTGTATTGGATTGAGGAGCCGACCATTCCGGACGACTATGCCGCACATGCCCGGATTGCCCGCGAGGGCGGCCTGCCGGTGGCCACCGGCGAGAACCTGCACTCGATCCACGAATTCGAACACATGCTGGACCTGGGCGAGGTCGCCTTTCCGGAACCGGACCTGGTGACTTTGGGCGGGGTGACGCCCTGGCTCAAGGTGGCGCACATGTGCGAGGCCCGCAACCTGCCCGTGACCACCCATGGAGTCCACGATTTGCATGTCCATCTTCTGGCGGCCGTGCCCAACGCTTCCTATCTTGAAGTGCATGGGTTCGGTCTGGAAAGGTACATGGAAGAGTCGCTTGAGGTCCGCGACGGGACGGTTCTGCCCCCCGAACGGCCCGGACACGGAGTGGGGCTGCTTTGGGACCGGCTGGAACCCCATAGGCGGTCGCCGTCCGTAGTCTTGACGAAGGATTGACCGCCTGTACCCGGAGGAGACTGCAGCAGACGCAACGCACGCACACTTACTCAAAACCACGGAACAACTGGAGCGAGACATGCAATATCGCAATCTGGGCCATACCGGTCTCAAGATTTCGGCCATCGGCCTCGGAACCATGCAATGGCGGTGGCGAACCACCGAGGAGGAGGCGTACTTGATCATGGACGCCTACCTTGAACACGGAGGCAATTTCCTGGACACCGCCAATATCTACAGCCAGTGGGTGCCGGAACTGGGCGTGGGAACCAGCGAGACGGTGATTGGCAACTGGCTGCAGGCGCGCGGCAACCGGGACCAGGTGGTGCTGGCCACCAAGGTGCGCGGTCCGATGTCGGACCGGCCCAACGGCGAGGGTCTGTCGCGCAGGCACATCATGGAAGCCTTGGAAGACTCGTTGCGGCGTCTGCAAACCGACTGGGTGGATCTGTATCAGACCCACTGGTACGACGCGGAGACTCCGATCGAGGAAACGCTTGAGGCCTTGACCGCGCTGATCCGGCAGGGCAAGGTGCGCTACATCGGCTGCAGCAACTATCCCGCCTGGCGACTCATGCAGGCGCTGTGGGCCAGCGACAAGCACGATCTGCATCGGTTTGCCAGCCTGCAGCCGCACTACAACCTGCTCCATCGCCGCGAGTTCGAGCAGGAACTGGCCGAGGTGTGCGAAACCTACGGCATTGGGGTCGTGCCTTACAGCCCGATGGCGGGAGGCGTCCTGACCGGGAGCTACAGTCGGGACCAAAGTCCGGAGACCCCGCGTGCGGAAGGCAATGAGGCCAAGTACGGCCGGGAAGAGGTGTGGCAGGTTGTGGACGCCGTGCGCGATATCGCGGAGGCCCACGATACCTGGCCCGGTGCCGTGGCCTTGGCCTGGCTTTTGTCGCGGCCGGCCGTGACCTCACCCATTGTCGGAGCCAACTCCATTGAACAGTGCAAGGCCAATCTGGCGGCGGCGGACTTGCAGTTGAGCCAGGAGGAGTTGGATCGCCTGACAGACGCCAGCGACAGAATTGGTTTGGCCTGAGGTCGAACCTATACTGACCCCCGCCAACCAATCCGGCAATCCATCAACACAAGGAAGTCCAATGTCCAATCCCTTCAGCCTGGAAGGCAAGGTCGCCCTGGTGACCGGCGGCAACGGCGGTATCGGCAAGGCCATCGCGCTGGGCTTCAAGGAAGCCGGCGCCGTGGTTGTGGCGGCGGGTCGCAGTCAGGAAAAGAATCAGGCGATGGCCGATGAACTGGGCGAGGGCCACGGGGTCCTTGAACTCGACATCCGCGACGAGGCTGCAGTCGACGCGGCGGTAGCCGGCCTGGTGGAAACGCATGGGCACTTGGACGTCGTGGTCAACAACGCAGGCATCGCTCGGCGCGGAACCGTTCTCGAGAGTCCGACCGCCAACTGGACCGACCTCCTGGATACCCATCTGAACGGTGCCTTCTATTGCGCGCGGGCCGCCGCGCGGCACATGTCGGAGTCCGGACGCGGCGGCAAGATCATCAACATCGGCTCAATGTACTCCTTCTTCGGGCCGCCCAACGCCGCCGCCTATGCCACGGCCAAGACCGGCATGGTGGGCCTGACCAGAGCCTTGGCGGTGGAATGGGCCGAGTACAACATCCAGGTCAATGCCATCTGTCCCGGTTGGCACACCACCGACCTGAACCGGCCGCTGCTGGCCGTGATCGGTGAAGACATCGCCCTCAAGACCCCCGCCAGACG
>DAOUIC010000136.1:0-6254 GCA_034428255.1 Anaerolineales bacterium | reverse complement strand
GTGCCCGTTTCGGCCCGCGGGACAGGGGCATCTGCACGGCGAGAGGCGATCCATGGGGATCCTCAAGGACCCGTGAACAAGGTATGCCGACTGCGTAGTCAGGTATATAAGTCCCAAACCGGTGGGATTGTGCCCACGGACGACGCCGATGACAGCCCGGAACCAATATCAACGAGGATGAAACAGTGTGTCCGCCGGGGGCACTAAGTAGAAGCAGGCTTTGGCACAATGCCTGCCGTCCCGCGGCACCGGGGACACTGCACGGCGAGAGACGCTCGGTCCCTGTCCATGATTGATTTTGTGGACAAACCGACCTCAAAGACCCGTGAACCAGAGTAGAAGCCCATATCTACTTGGTGCCCCGCCGGGCATTGTTTCACTCTCGTTGATACGGGTATCCGATCCCTGTCAACGGGTCGGCTTTCCGAGTGCCATGGCATCCGGTATCGACCGGGTTGATGGCATTCGGTACAACGGGCCCATCGCTGCCCGCAGCTTCCTTGACCAAAATCAACGAAAGTGAAACAGTGCCGCCGCCCGCCGAGGATTCCGCACGGTTGCGGCCAGAGTGTGGTACACTTGGCTTCCCTGCATTTCCGCGGGGAGCGGGGCCCTTGCCTTGGGTGCCCGTGCCTGCGCGGAAATGTTTGGGCGCGTCGCAACCAATTCAGGGAGGCCCGATGCACGTCCGCACTCTGACACACACGATCCTGTTCTCGAATTCGTGCGGTTCAGAATCACCGGCAGGCAGGCACCGGAACCTCCGTTTGAAAACACCACCGGACCGTCTTGTAACGGCGCCATCCCCGCGGTAGCCGCCGGTCCCGGTTCTGTTTGCACTTTCCCCTTCAAAACTAGAGATCCGGTTGTCCGCCGTCGGGCGACCGTCCCCCAAGGGGGTGCCCAGGCCGCCGCCAATGGAGCCGCGGCTGCGCGCCTTCCGCAAGTCCAAGGAGCTGCACCCATGACAACCACACTTCCCGTCCAGGCGGGTTTCGGGTCGCGCAAGTCCTATGCCCGTACGCCGGTGGCCATGTCGCTGCCCAACCTGATCGAAGTGCAGAAGCAGAGTTTCGAGTGGTTCCTGGAGGACGGCCTGCGCGAAATTCTGGAGGAATTTCCGCCCATCCTCAGCTACGGCAAGGCCTATCAGTTGACTCTGGGGAAGCACGCCTTCGAGGAGCCCAAGTTTTCGGAGGAGGAGTGCCGCAACAACGACAAGACCTATGCGGCACCGCTCAAAATCGATGTCAGCCTGCTCAACATGAGCACCGGCGAAATCGTGGACCAGGAGGTCTACCTCGGGGACTTCCCGATGATGACTCGCACGGGCACGTTCATCATGAACGGGGCCGAACGGGTCGTGGTCTCCCAGTTGATCCGATCGCCCGGCGTCTACTTTTCGGAGGTGGTGGACCGCTCGACGGGCAGGCCCCTGGCGACGGCCAAGGTAATCCCGAGCCGGGGCGCCTGGCTGGAATTCGAGACCTCGAAGCGCGACGAAATCACGGTCAAGGTGGACCGCAAACGCAAGCAGTCGGTGACGATCCTGATACGCGCCCTGGGCTACGGCACGGACGAGGAAATCCGCGCGCTGTTCGAGGACGTGGACACGGACGAGCAGCACCGCTTCATCGAGGCAACCCTGGAGAAGGATCCGCTGGCGCCGGTGGTCAACGGCGAGGAGGGGATCAAGGATGCTCAGATTCGCTTCTACCGCACGCAGCGGCCCAGTGATCCGGCCAAGGCGGAGGCGGCCCGGCGGTTCATCGAGGAGCAGTTCTTCGACACGCGCCGGTACGACCTGGGCAAGGTCGGCCGCTACAAGCTGGACCAGCGCCTCGAGCGGACGGAGCGCATGGAACAGCGAATCCTGACCCGCGAGGATCTCCTGGATATCGTGCGGCGCATGATCCGGATCAACAACCGCGAGGTCGATACGGACGTGATGGATCATCTGGGCAACCGCCGCGTGAACACCGTTGGCGAGTTGTTGCAGGGCCAGGTCCGGGTGGGCTTGGCGCGGATGGAGAAGGGCGTGCGTGACCGGATGGCGGTGCGTGATCCCGAACAGATGGTGCCGACCCAGCTGATGAACGCCAAGCTGGTGCTGGGGGCCGTGCGCGAGTTCATGGGCGGCAGCCAGCTGAGCCAGTTCATGGATCAGATCAATCCCCTTTCGGAACTGACCCACAAGCGGCGCCTGAGCGCGTTGGGTCCGGGCGGTCTGAAGCGGGAGCGGGCCGGGGTGGAAGTGCGCGATGTGCACTTCAGCCACTACGGCCGCATCTGTCCCATCGAGACGCCGGAGGGGCCGAACATCGGTTTGATCGGCTACATGAGTTCCTTCGCCCGGATCAACGGCCTCGGCTTCATCGAGACGCCCTACCGCCCGGTCCTGCACGAGGTGCCGGGGCGCATCAAGGAACTGCAGGGCCGGACGCTCAACGAGGATGTATTGGATGGCCAGGGCGGACTCCTGGGAGCGGCTGGGACCGTCGTCGACGAGGAGCTGGCCCGGCGCATCACGCGGTCCAAGTCGGGCCGGTCGGTGGCGGTGAAGCCGTTCGTGGCGGACGAGATTGTCTACATGCCGGCGGACGTGGACGAGCGCATGACGATTGCACAGGCGAGCACCCCGCTGAACGAGCGCATGGAACTCCTGAACGAGTACCCGTCGACGCGGCGCGCGTCCGACTTCCCCCACGTGCCGGTGGACCAGGTCGAGTACATCGACGTGTCCCCGCAGCAGATTGTGGGCATCAGCGCCTCCCTGATTCCGTTCCTGGAACACGACGATGCCAACCGCGCCCTGATGGGATCGAACATGCAGCGGCAGGCCGTTCCGCTGATCCGGGCGGAGGCGCCGACGGTTGGCACGGGCATCGAGGGTCAGGTGGCCATCGACTCCGGCCAGGTGCTGCTGGCCGGGGAGGCCGGTCTGGTAACAGCCGCCTGCGGCGACCACATCATGGTATTGAACGACAAGGGGCGGCACCACACCTACAAGCTGCGCAAGTACAACCGCAGCAACCAGAGCACCTGCATCGACCAGTGGCCGGTTGTACGGCAGGGCCAGCGAGTGGAGGCCGGCGAGGTGATTGCGGACAGCGCCAGTACGGAGCGGGGCGAACTGGCGCTTGGCCAGAACGTGCTGGTGGCCTACATGAGCTGGGAAGGCGGCAACTACGAGGACGCCATTCTGGTGAGCGAGCGCCTGATCCAGCAGGACAAGTTCACCTCCATCCACATCGAGCGGCACGAGGTTTCCGCGCGCGAGACCAAGCTGGGCCTGGAGGAAATCACGGACGACATTCCCAACGTCGGTCCCGAGGCCCGGCAGCATTTGGACGGCAACGGCATCATCCGCATCGGCGCCGACGTGACGGGCGGCGACATCCTGGTAGGCAAGATTTCCCCCAAGGGCGAGACCGTGCTGTCACCGGAGGAAAAGCTGTTGCGCGCCATCTTCGGCGAGAAGGTGCGGGATGTGAAGGACACGTCGATGCGGTTGCCCAACGGCCAGCGGGGCAAGGTGGTGGATGTCAAGGTCTTCACGCGCGACGAGCACGACCTGCCCGCCGGCACGGAGCGCGAGGTCCACATCAATGTGGCCCAGCGGCGCAAGCTGACCGAAGGCGACAAGATGTCCGGGCGGCACGGCAACAAGGGCGTGATTTCGAAGGTGATCCCGGTCGAGGACATGCCGCACCTGGCGGACGGGACCCCCGTGGACATCATCCTGAATCCAATCGGGGTCCAGGGCCGCATCAACCTGGGCCAGATCCTGGAGAACCACCTGGGCTGGGCCGCCCATCGGATTGGCTTCCGCGTGGCGACGCCGGTCTTTGACGGTGCACGGCAGGGCCAAATCGACGCCGAGCTCGCGCGGGCCTGGCTGACGGATCGGGCCTGGGACATCATGTCGGAACGCGCATGGCGGCTGGGTGCCGAGCTGGACGCCGACCCCGAAGTCGACTTCTGCCTGGAGAATCTCGACGATGACGGGGAAATGCAGTTCATCTATCTCCATGAGTGGCTGCCGGCGGACCACTACGACATGGCGCGCGTGGACAGCAACTACGCCTTTGCCCGGCGCGCCGTGGTGCGGGAGTGGCTGAAGGAAAAGGGATACAGCCCGGAGACCATCCTGCCCCAGGACTACACCCACAGGGAGACGACGGAGGCGGACGATCAGTTGGCGGTGGATGTCGCCTACCGGGAATGGATCCAGCAGCAGATGGAGGACGGCGGGGACACGGGTGCGTGGACGGACCTCGGCAGTGCGGAACTGGCGGCGGTCGCCGCCCAGGTGGCCGCCAGGAGCGGACAGCCCCTGCCCCTGTCGGGCAAGCAGGTGCTCTACGACGGCAAGAGCGGTGAGCCCTTCAACGAGCCGGTGACCGTCGGCGTTTCGTTCATGCTGAAGCTCCTGCATTTGGTCGAGGACAAGGTGCATGCCCGCAGCACGGGCCCGTACAGCCTCGTGACACAGCAGCCGCTCGGCGGCAAGGCCCAGAACGGCGGCCAGCGCTTCGGGGAAATGGAGGTGTGGGCCCTGGAGGCCTACGGTGCCGCCCACAGCCTGCAGGAGATGCTCACGATCAAGTCGGACGACACGATTGGCCGCGTCGCAACCTATCAGGCGATTGTCAAGGGCGAGGACATCCAGAAGCCGGAGCGGCCCGAGAGCCTCAAGGTCCTGATTAAGGAATTGCGCAGCCTGGGCTTGGCCATGGACATCACCGACGACAAGGGCGAGTCGGTGGTCGTGGGTCGGGAGGATGCCACCCCCGCCATGCCGATCTTCCATGGCGGCCTGCCCACCCCGTTGTAGTCCGGATTCTTATTTAGGCGAACACTCAGACGGCAGATTTTGACGGTGGGTTCCACGCGGACCGGCCGGAGCTGCGGATACCAAGGAGCAGAGCATGGATACAGGCAAGTTCGGGCTGGCACGGATTTCGCTGGCTTCCCCCGAGCAGATTCTCCAGTGGAGCAAGGGCGAAGTGCTGAAGCCGGAGACGATCAACTACCGGACCCTCAAGCCCGAGCGCGACGGCCTCTTCAGCGAGCGCATCTTCGGTCCCGAAAAGGATTGGGAGTGCAGCTGCGGCAAGTACAAGCGCGAGCGGTACAAAGGGATCATCTGCGACAAGTGCGGCGTGGAGGTCCTGCCGAACCGGGTGCGCCGCGAGCGCATGGGACACATCTCCCTAGCCTCCCCGGTGAGCCACATCTGGTATGCCAAGGGCATGCCCTGCCGCCTGGGCCTGCTGCTGGACATTTCGCCCCGGGAGCTGGAAAAGGTTCTCTACTACGCCCAGTACATCACCATCAGGGTCAACGAGGATGCGCGCAAGCGGCTGATTGTCCGACGCGAAAAGGAACTGGCGCTGAAGCTGACCAAGATTCAGGCGTCCACGCAGAACCAGCGCAACAAGGCCGAGGCCGCGTTCGAGGAGGCGCGCGACCGCGTGCTGGTCGAGCGGGACCGCCAAATCGAAGATGTGGATGAGGACATCTCCACGCGTTCGAGTGCCGCCATCGCCGAGGTCCAGGCGCTGATCCAGTGGGCCAATGAGCACGTGGGCAAGTCGGCACCGGAGTCGCAGCGGTTGAGCTGGGTCAAGCGGGTCGTGGTGGCCAAGGGCCGTCGGGTGGCGGCCGACCTCGAGACCGTCGTCAACGGCCACTTCGAGGATTTCGCGGACCAGTTGGGCCGGGAGTCCGAAGAGAAGAAGGCCGAGATTGTCCAGGATGCGGCCACCCAGGTGGACGGCCTGCGCGAGCAGGCCGAGCAGGCGTTGGCGGAACTGGACGCGACGGAGGAGCAGAGCCGCGAAAAGCTGATCGAGACGATGGAGGAGTCCCTGAAGGGGCTCAAGGAAATCCACACCGGGATGCTGATTTCGGATCATGAATACCGGAACATGGTCAAGCAGTACGGCAACACCTTCGAGGCCCGCATGGGGGCCGAGGGCATCCTGGAACTTCTCCGCAAGATTGACCTGGACGACCTGATCGACGAGATGCGGGAGATCATCCGGACATCCCGCAGCGAGCAGAAGCGGACCAAGGCCGCCAAGCGGCTGCGGGTGTTTGTGGACCTGAAGAAGTCCGGCAACCGTCCGGAGTGGATGATCCTGACTGAACTGCCCGTCATTCCGCCGGAGTTGCGGCCCATGGTGCAGCTGGACGGCGGCCGGTTCGCCACCAGCGACCTGAACGACCTCTACCGGCGGGTCATCAAC
>DAOUIC010000135.1:0-6501 GCA_034428255.1 Anaerolineales bacterium | reverse complement strand
GCCTGTTGCCCTCACGCGCAATGCGCGGATTGTAGCACAGCAAACGGGTACCGCCCGATCCGATCCGGCAGGTTCGCAGGCCGACGGACACACCTTCCACACGGCTGCGAAACATGGTTCACGAACATCAAATGGAAGCCGCTTCCGCTCCCTTCCCGGTTGGCAAACGATAGATCGAAGCGCGGGGGTCCACAGCGATACCCAACAACCGTTCCAGCGCCAGTCTGAGAGCCAAGCGGTCACTCCAGGGATACTCCGTGGTTCCAAAGCACATGCTCTGTTCATGCCCCTTGCCGCATGCCACCACAATGTCCTGGGGGCGGGCCAGCGCCACCGCGTGCTCAAGCGCCTCCGCCCGGTCCAATACCACGTCCCAGTCCGCGGACCGGGCCGCCGATGCAACTCCCTGCTCGATCTCGCTGCAGATGGACCGGAGGTCCTCCGTACGCGGATCCTCGGCGGTGATGACCACATGGTCGGCCCAACGGCCGGCAGCCGCCCCCATCAAGCCGCGCTTGCGCCGGTCCCGCAGGCCCGCGCAGCCAAAAGCGGCAATCAATCGGCCTCCCCGGGCCTCGGCCGTCAGGATTTTCCGCAGGGAGGACAGGGCGGCTTCCATGCTGCCGGGCGTATGGGCGAAATCAACAAAGGCCCGGAATTCCTGGCCGGCATCCACAGGTTCCATGCGACCCGGCGTCCCCGGATACCCGCCGATCCCTTCCTTGATGGCGCTCATGGGACACCCCAGGCGATATCCCAGGGCGGTGGCCAACAGCATGTTGGAGATGTTGAACTCCCCGACGAGCGCCGCCTGCAGGGCACCGGTCCGGTTCCCGGGCCCGCGGGCCCGAACGAACATCCCACCGGGACGAACTTCGGGCTCCAGGCCCATCCACGTGGCATGGGTTCCCATACGTTGGCTATAGGTGTCCGTATCCGTGCCATCGCGGCCGATGGCGTGCAACTTGTCCGGAACGGCCTGGAGGCTGACGGGATCATCGGCATTGAATATCACCGCAGCCGACTCGGGCTGGTCTGTCAGCAAGTCCAGCATCGAACACTTGGCTCCCACGTAGGCCTCGAGAGTGCCATGGTAGTCGAGATGTTCATGGGTAATGTTGGTGAAACCGGCCAGGTTCAGTTCGATTTCGTCCGTCCTGTGCTGCGCCAGGCCGTGGCTGGTGCACTCGAGTATGGCAATTCGGCAACCGTGGCTGCTCATGCGGTCCAGTGCGGCCTGCACGTTCCAGGCATCCGGGGTCGTGACGTGGAAACCGGAATCGGTCACCCGACCCCCTTCCACGAAACCCAGAGTGGACACGGCACCGGCCTGGAAATCACCATCCGCGCCGCTATGCCGATGCGCGGCTTCCAGAATGCTGGTCAACAGGCCCACCGTCGTTGTCTTGCCGTCGGTCCCCGTGATGCCCACGGTCGTCAGCCGGCGGGCCGGAAATCCGAACCAGAGAGCGGAAGCCTGGGCAAACGCGCGTTCGCTGTCCTTCACCCGAAGGTAGGCCGGCAGGACCAGGCCGCCTCCGGCACACCGGGCTTCAACCACGGCTTTGGACTCCGTGCCCAGGACCAGCGCGGCGCCGGCGGCAACCGCATCGGGAACGTACAGGTGACCATCCGTCTCCAGGCCCGACTTGGCAATGAAGACGTCACCTGCATCCACTTCCCGGCTGTCCCAGCGAACGGGTCCGAGGGGGGGCGCGTCGGCCGGCAGTGCGGTGGCAAGCTGTAGATTGTCGCGAGCCTGCAGGAACCGTTGCAGGTCAGTCCAGGTTGCAGTCCCAGGCAGCATCAATCAACGTAGCTACTCGCCGTCGTCCTCGGGGGAGCGGAACACGGACACGATGCCCACAATGATGAGGAGCAACAGGATCACTGCCGCGGCAAACACCAAGAGTGAGACAGATCCGAGGAAAGGCAACTCCACTTCCGGCAAATCCAACCCCGCTAGGAACGGGGGCTGGAATCCGGCCGGCGCCACGGCCGGCGGCGTGGGTTGCGGTACTGCGGGATCAGCTGCATCGGGAACAGGGGTTGGTTCAGCCGGTGTTTCGGATTCCGCCGCCGGTGCCGGAGCTTCGGCTTCAGGCGCTTCGGCCTCGGTCTCGGCGGGTGCCTGATCGGACTCCGGGGCCGAAGTCTCCGGCGCCTCCTGGACGGGGACAGATTCGGCTTCAACGGGAACCGCGACAGGCAGGGAGACGGGCAACAGCGGCTGGGGTGACAGCTCCGTGTACGAACCCCAGGTTTCGAAGGAAAAACCCAGATCAACCGAACGGACAACCCAGTCGGTGTCCGTGACAATGTAGACGTTTTGGCCGTTCGGGCCCGCATCCATGGACCAGGTCTGCTCGGACCAGTTGCCCCCGTCCACCTGCGACTTTAGCCACTGGTCGCCGTTGCCGGTCCATATACCGACTCCGGTGGCGGCGGTCATCAACTGATCGGAAGCGGTCAGGCCAAAGACGGTCGCAATGTCCGGAAAATCCGGAACCCGTTCCCAGGTATCGCCGTCCGCGGTGCGGAACATGCCGGCCCCGACCAGGCCGGCGTACAGCCGATCCCTATAGACCGCCAGGGTTCGAATCACCTCGCCGGGTTCGAAGAAGGGGACTCGCTTCCACGCGTCGCTGCCGGCGCGCTGGCGATAGACCCCGTCGTGGGTCCCGACGTAGAGATCGTCCCCGAACGTTCTGATGGCCCGCACCCGGCGTGCCGTTTGGGCGCCGGTCGGTTCCAGCGGCAGGCCAATGGCATTGATGATCCAGGATTCACCGTTGTCATAGCTCGTGAGAACACCGTCGGAGCGAGTGCCGGCATGAAGAACCGCGAAGCCGTTGGCCTCCTGCGAATACAGGACGCCTACTCCACTGCCAACGCTCAGCCAGTCCTGAAAGCCGGTCAGCTCGGCAAAGCTGGTTCCTCCGTCCTGGCTTCTGAACAGGAGACCCTGCGCCGCGTCGCCCACGTAAATGATCGTGGGATTGACGACATCGTGCTCCACGGCGGCGAAACTCAGGCCGGACGGAATACCGCTGGCCTGCACCCAGGTTACACCGCCGTCCTGGCTGGTGAACACTCCGCTGTCGCCAGGAGCATTGATGGTGCCAACCGTAAGGCGCGCACCGTCGTTCGGCGCGACTGAAATTGAAATCGGGGCATTTTCGGACGGAAAGCCGGACGCGGCTTCATCCTGGGCCAACAATGGCGCGGCCCCGACCGGCAGCAATACCGCAGTCAGCAGCCAAGCAAGGACCCAACGGAGAGCAGTGGCCGGCAGACATCGGTCGCGGTGGTTCATCGAATGCTTTTCCGTTTGTCCGCGTGTGCTTCAGGGGCCGCAGCCGGATCGCCGACGCCAAACACCAGGGTTGGAGCGCGGCATCTTGAATCCGAATGCGCCAGAGGCACGCCAATTATATAGTCCCGCCGTACCGGACAGGTCACACAGACCGAGGCACCGTTTCAGTTTCGTTGATTCTGGTCCGAGCCCCGAACGGACAACGGAACTTCCTTACCTTCGTTTTAACGATAACAGAAAGGAATTCCGAACCGGGATGAACACAAACCGGCCGGATGGTGCCGTCGCATGCCCCGGTACCTAGTGGCGGAGGTCCAGGGCACGCGGAGAGTGCCGACGATTCGCGGTCGTGGCGTTGGAAGGCGGTACACGGAAGCACCCATCTAAACTCGCTCAGTGCCCGCCCTGCTCACCGTTTATGTAAATGGGATGGCCGACGGCCACTACTTCTTCCCGAGCCACCGCGTCGGCCACCGGTTCCTGAAGGAGTCCCGGGGGCCGGCGCCCGCGACCTGGAGAGCACCGCGGTCTCCCAATGGATGCTGGCTCACAGCACACGCGTGGAGGCAACTCTTTTGCGCGGCTTGATTCCAGGCCTAGCGGCTTCTGCACCACGGTTACCTCTGGACGCGGGTCCGGCAGCCCCTTCCAGGACCGGCTCCGCCTTGGGAGCTACAGTGGGTGGAGCCGACAACAGCCACCAACCCAGTGCCCCAATCCACACGACAATGTGGATCGGGGCTATACCCTGTCCCTGTCAGGGAAAGCGGCGGAGGCAATTACGGCGGTCCCTCGTCGGGAGGAACCATACGGTACCCCACACGGGGCTCTGCGAGGATGTAGGCAGGGTTGTGTCCGTCCTCCCCCAGCTTGCGCCGCAGCCGCATCAGGTGGGTGCGGACCACATAGGGGTTGCCGGGATTGTTCCAGCCCCACACCCGCTGCAGCAGATGTTCGTAGGTCAGAGCGGAACCGGCGTGGGTAGCCAGTTCGGCCAACAGGCCGTATTCGGTAGCGGTCAGCGGCAACGGCTGACCATCCATTGTGACCAGCCGCCGGACGAAGTCAATGGTCAATGCCCCCCTGATGTAGGGTTCCAACGGCTCGGTCGGCCGGGCCGCGGCTCGTCGGCCCAAGGCCGCCCGCATCCGGGCCGCCAGTTCCGAGGGCGAGTAGGGCCGGACCAGGTAGTCGTCGGCTCCCACCTCGAAGGCCTGTGCAATGTCCTGGTCGCGCCCCGCGTCGGACAGACACAGAACCGGCACGTCTGCCACCCCCAGGAGAGCCTGTATGAATTCGTTGACATCGACGCCGGGCAGCGCCAGGCTCGTCAGCACCAGGTGGGGCCGCTGTTCCGCCATCAGGCACAGGGCCTGCTCCGGCTCGCCGACGGCGGTCACCGCATAACCCGCGTCCGTGAGATCGCGGCGGACCTGGTGCAGGTGCGCCGGATTGGCATCCACCACCAGCACCCGCGCCCGCCGACCGGGTGCGGGGGAATGAACCGCCACTTCCGTCGGCAGGGTAAAGGTGAACCGGATGCCCTGATTAGGACCGCTCTCGGCCCGGATGCGGCCCCCGTGGGCCTCCACCACACCCCGGCAAATGGCTAGGCCCAGCCCAGAGCCCCGCCCCAACCGGCCGCCATCCTTCGGGTCGCCGAACTTCCGGAACAGGTGCTGCAGATGTTCGGGTGGCACTTCCGAGCCTGCGGCGGCGACGGAAATGGCCACTTCGAGACCCTCTGCCGCGGCACCCACCCGTATAGCCGCGGAATCCGGGGAACGCCGTTCCGCATTGGACATGAGATTGCCCAGCACCTGCACGATGCGCCGAAAGTCCGCCATCACCCGCGGCAGGTCCGGGGGCAGGTTGAGACAGACGTGGTTACGGCCCCCAGTGCTGAGAAAGGCGGTACGGGCCCGTTCCACCAGCATGCCCACATCCGAAGGTTCAGGGGACACCGACAGGTCGCCGATGTCCAAGCGGGCCGCATCGGTCAGATCGCTGATCAAGTCCAGCATGCGATCGGCCTGGTCGTTGATGATCTGGAACAACTGGGTCGTCTCGCCCGAATCCCGCATGTCATCGATCCGCAGCGCCGCGGCGGCGGACCCCTTGATCGATGTCACCGGCGCGCGCAACTCCCGACCAACCAAGGCCACAAACTCGGCCCGTTGCTGCGCCAGGTCCTCCAAGGGCGTCATATCCTGCATTGTGACCACCATGGTCGCCACGCCGCCCTCCGCGGCAGGAACGGGGGTAGCGTTGAGCAAGGTCGTGATCCGGCGCCCATCGGGCACCTGCATGACGATCTCCTCGGCACGCACCGTCTCGCCCACGCTCAGGGCCTCGGCCAAGGAAAACTCCGACAGCGATATCTCCCGACCGTCCGAACGGCGGAAGGTCAACACCTTCAGCAGGTCCTCCGGCGCCTGGCCCGGATCCGCCAGCTTTTCCGTAAGGCGGAGGGCCTCCCGGTTCAAGTACCGGGGCAGCCCCGTAGCCACGTCAAAAACCACCACCCCCACCGGGACGGTGTTGAGCAAGGCATCCAGGTCCTGCTGGACTACCGTGCCATGGTACGCCTCATTGCTGGGGGTCAACTCTCCACCTCCGTTCGCACAGGCCCATTCCCGCCCTCCGGCATCGCCGATGCGGACGTTGGGTTCCCGTGGCAGTGCCGATACAGTGCTTAGGTTGCTGTTGCCACGATGCCAAGCACCTCCCATAACACAGCAGACACGGTGCATCCACCCAAAGTGGAACGGGAAGTAGCCTTTGCAAAGCCAAGCCAATTGTACCCGATCCCAAGCCGTTATCGACATGCCATCCAATGCGCCAATTCAATCTTTTTGCATTGGAGCCGGCCAGGTTCTTATGGCAGCCTCCATCCGCCGTTGCCGGCCATGCGGAGCATAGATTCCAGATGGTTATTATACTAAGAGTATCACCCCCAAATAAGTAACATTACATGTGTTTATGCCTTGCACAAAGAAATCATGCCGACATAGATTAGTCGGTCAACACATGCCGAACCCGACCCGTTGCGGTAATTGTGATCCTTATGATATTTTCCTGAGAGGCTTCAGAACCGCGAGCGGCGCCAAGGATTGGGGAAGTTTGTAGTGCTGGATACCGGCAACACAGCTCAACATCGAGCAAACTCGTCGGCCGGGGTATTG
>DAOUIC010000134.1:0-3386 GCA_034428255.1 Anaerolineales bacterium | reverse complement strand
TGGTGGATCGGCCCGGCCACATTGTCCAGGGACAGATCCGGTTTCACCGGCACGATGCGGATGGGAGTGTCACCGTCACCGATCTGGCAAGCCTGCGCTCCTCCGGCCGGGCCATGCGGGCCATCCGCGGCCGCCACGTCGGCATGGTGTTCCAGGAGCCCAACACGTCCCTCAGCCCCATCCACACGGTTGGCAACCAAATCTCCGAGGTGATCCAGCTGCATCTGGGGGTGGACGAGGACACGGCCCGGCGGCAGGGCATCGAGATGCTGGAACGGGTCGGCATCGCGCGTCCGGCACAGAACTACGACGCCTACACCTTCGAGCTGTCCGGCGGCATGCGCCAGCGGGTCATGATTGCCATGGCGCTGGTCTGCAGCCCGGCCCTGCTGATCGCCGACGAACCGACCACGGCCCTGGATGTCACGACCCAGGCCCAGATCATGTCCCTGCTGCAGGAGCTGCAGTCCGACTTCGGCATGGGAGTGATGCTGATTACCCATGACCTGGGGGTGGTGGCCGAGATGGCGGACGACGTGGTGGTCATGTATCTGGGTCAGGTCGCCGAGTACGGGGATGTGGACCGCATCTTCCATGCCCCGGCCCATCCCTACACCAAGGCCCTGTTGCGGTCCATTCCCAATCTCGACTTCGACCAGGACATCCGCCTGGATTCCATTCGGGGCATGGTGCCGGATCCCTTCCATCGGCCCGCCGGCTGCCCCTTCGGTCCCCGCTGCGACGAGGTCATCGAGGGGCGCTGCGAGGCCGAAAATCCCCCTGCCTTCAGCCTGGGGGAGGGTGGCTCCGTGCGCTGCCTCCACTACGAGGAAGTGACGCTGTCATGAGTGAGGCCAACGGCACGCTGTTGTCCGTGCGCAACCTGTCGATGTTCTATCCCGTGCGCGGCGGCTTCCTGCAGGGGCACAGGGGGAAGGTCCGGGCCGTCGACGATGTTTCGTTCGACATCCAGGCCGGCGAAACCCTGGGCCTGGTGGGCGAAAGCGGCTGCGGCAAGACCACCACGGGACGCTGCATCCTGCGCGTCGTGGCACCCACGGCCGGTGAACTGTGGTACCACCCGCGGGACGGGGAACCGGTCGATCTGGCCCGACTCGACACCGGGGGGCTGCTGCCGTGGCGGCAGGAGATCCGGATGATCTTCCAGGATCCCTTTGCCTCGCTCAATCCGCGGTTGCCCGTGCTCGAAATTGTGGGCGAGTGCCTGAAGGTCAACCGCAACCTGCGCGGTTCCGCCCTGGAGGAACGGGTGGCCGAACTGCTGGGCATGGTGGGCCTGCGCCCGGAGTACATGCGACGCTATCCCCATGCCTTCTCCGGCGGCGAACGCCAGCGGATCGGCATTGCCCGCGCCCTGGCCCTCAATCCGCGCCTGGTGGTGGCGGACGAGGCGGTCTCCGCGCTCGATGTCTCGGTGCGTTCCCAGACCCTGAACCTGCTTCAGGATCTGCAGAACGAGATGCAGCTGACCTACCTCTTCATCTCCCATGACCTGAGCGTCATCCGCTATGTCTGCAACCGGGTGGCGGTCATGTACGTGGGCAAGCTGGTGGAACTGGCCGACACCCGATCCCTGTTCCTGACCCCACAGCATCCCTACACCGAGGCTCTGCTCTCCTCGGTGCCCAAGCCGGATCCCCGGGTTCGCAGCCAGCGGATCGTGCTGGAGGGGGATGTGCCCGATCCGTCCCAGCCGCCGTCCGGCTGCCACTTCCATCCTCGCTGCCGCTACGCGGTGGAGCGTTGTGCCGAGGAAACCCCGCCCCTGCGCGAGACGGCCGACGGGCATCATGTCGCCTGCCACCTGGCGGACGAGATCGAGCTGGTTGGTATCCAAGGCTAGTCGGTGGCTTGGCGGCAAGGCCCGGCCCGTGCCGTCACTGCGGGAGCCGATCGTCCGATCGTCGAGACAGGTTCTTGGTCGTTGGCAGGCCAACATTGTGGAGACGAAGGCCGTAACCCTATTCCGGGAACGGCTGTGGTACAAAATGGTTGTGGACAGATGAAGGCAAGCGTCGGCATCCTGGCGTTTCCGTGCCTTGAGGAACTTGGTCATGCGTGAACTTCCCGTGACAGCGGCGGTGCCGCCCGTCCCTGGATCCGTTGCAGAGAAAGCAATTCGGGCCAGGGTCCCCACTTGGAACACGCCGGAATTTCCAGCTGAACGGCCCAGGGAAGAAGAAATGCTCGCAGGTCGGCACCAGCTCATTGTCGTGTACCTAATCGAGGCTCTGGTGGCGATCCTGCGAAAGTGGAACCGGCCGTTCGAGGTGGTGACAGAGCGCGGCTTGTACTTCCAGTTGGAAGGCAGGTGGCGCCACTGCGATCCCGATGTCATGGTCCTCCCCTTCGAGTTGGAAGGGGATGGGGCGGTGCGGCGCGAGGACATGCCCGTAGCACCCCTGTGCGTGTTCGAAGTATCCTCTCCCGAGACGGTGAACAAGGACTTGGTGCAGAAAAAGAAGTGGTACGCCGGAATGGGGATTGCCGAGTATTGGATGGTGGATCCCGTCAGTGAACCGACGAAGACTGTCCGCATGGGAGCAATCCTGGACGGAGGGCCGCTGCAAGGCTGGCAATTGGGGCCCGACGGTCGTTACCTGCCGCTGTCCGTGACCTGGCGGGAGGAGGAAGGGGCCTGGGTGGGCTACTCTCCGGTCCTGCGCCATGAACTGACGCTGTCACAGGAATTGCATGACCAGCATCGGGATGGCGGGTTGCGCTTGAGGGAACCTGAGACGAAAGTGCCGGTGCGCTCGCACGAAGAGATGCTTGAAGACCATGAGACGCTGTGGTCCGACCACGAGGAGCTGCGGTCTGACCATGAGGAACTGCGGTCCGACCATGAGGTTCTGGCTACGAGCTACCGGGATGCGATCGCAGATCGTGAAGCGCTGATTTTCAACCTGGTCGCCGCCACCTTTGATCAGGACACTGCACAGCGGATGAGGGTGTTCCTGGAACGGGCCGGTGCAACTTTGCCCGACGCTGGTCTCATCATGGCTTGGCTGGCTGAAGCAGAAGGCCCGCAGTTCCTGACCAAGGTGCGCAGGCACTGTGGGTTGCCCGACGAGGAATAGTACGCCGTCGGGGACTGACGCACTTTCGCCTTCCGATTGCCGCTTTCATCCGCACTGCTGCCACGCGGTGGAACGCTGCGCCAAGGAAATACCCCCTGCGGGCAACCGCCACCGGGCATCATGTTGACCGGTGCGTGGCGGACGTGATCAAACCTGTCGGCGACCGCGCAAAGGCGGCGACCTGATCGCAACGGTCCCGAACCCGGTCGGCCGGAGGCCCATACGGTTACGGTTGCCAGGGGCATGCCACACTTGCGGCCACCTCGATTCTGTGTCCCTGCTCGA
>DAOUIC010000133.1:0-2530 GCA_034428255.1 Anaerolineales bacterium | reverse complement strand
GTGTAGGCCGGATTGACCAATGCCGGCGCAGAACCTCTGCGCCGAGATATCGAAGTGAAGGTGTCCGCCATCACGCCCTTGACCCAACCGTTCAAACGACGGTTGGTGTCCCTGTGGCGGTACCGGGCGGACTTCATGGACGCGGACAGGTCCTCGCAGGCGATCGTGCCGGCCTTGTCCACGACGGTGTGGGCAGCCTGGCAGAGGTGGTCGCGCACATGCTTGTGGTGCCGGGTCCGCCGCCGGTCCCGTTTTTGGTTGCCGAGGTTGTTCTTCCGGATATTGTCGGCCTTGCGATGGTTGCCCTTGGCCTCGTGTTTCTGCTCGATGTCCCGGAGGTGATTGCGCCGTGTTCCCTTGACCTTGCGGTGATCGCTCTCCGCGGACAACAGGTCGCCCAGACCCTCGCCGTGGCGCTCCCCGTCGCTGTCGGTGTAGGCCTCGGTGTAGCCCTTGTCCACCCCGACCGTGGCCTCCCCGCAGGGACGCGTGCTGCAGACCTGTGTCTCGTCCACCGCATAGTGGACTTCCACCTGGCCGTGGTCCCGCAGGAGGATGCGGAGGGTGCCGGAGGGCAGGTGTGTGCCCTTGAGCGGAATGGCGAGGCGTTGGCCGCGTTCCAAACCCTGGAGGTACACCCAGGCCCGGTCGTGCCAGACCTTGGTGGTGTAGGAGCCCGCGTCGGCCACAATCTGGTTCGTCACATGGGACCGGCCGCCGCGCCACTGTTTCCGCATCTGCCGGTGCAGGAACGGATCCTCGTCCCAGCGGTTCCGCTTCAGCAGGCTGTACAGATGCTCGCGTTCGGCACGGTTCCCGCGCGTGCGGTGCCGGATGGCCTTCTTGACCGGCACCTTGGCCGCCTCCCGCGCCGCATCGATGTCCCCCAGGGCGTCGGCCAGCGTGGCCTTGCCCAGCCGCGCCGGGAGGCCGTGCCAGTCACAGCCCTCCGCCATCCAGGCATCGCGGATCTCGTAGGGGGATTGAGAGGCCGTGGACACCCCGCTGCACCGCTGCCACGCATCCGCGCGCACCTGGCCGCACAGGACGGCCATCTCGGACAGGCGGCTGTACTTGGACGCGTTCAGCCCCTGACTGTGCAGGATACGCGTGACCTGCGCCGGCTTAGCCATCGGATACGGCCTCGCGTATCTGCTTCCGGTACCGGCGCAACCCGTACAGGCGGCCGGAGAAGATGTCGACCACGGCCATCAGATCCTCCACCAATTCCGCCTGCGGCGACAGGGACGGCTGGTTGACCACCCGGATCTCGCAGCCGTGGGTCTCGGCAAAGTACGCGAACCAGTCGAACCCGAACCGGCGGGGACGGTCCTCGTGGGCTGCCGGTACGAGGCCCAGCCCGCGGTGTTCCATCCGTTCCCTCAACGAACGGAACACGGGCCGCCGGAAGTCCGGGCCGCCCCCGATTTCGGGCCGCCACTCGTCCACCGCCAGGCCCGCCCCCAGGCGGAACGTCTCCATCGCCTGCGGTTGCGACCGCAGATCGTTCCCTTGCGCCCGGTTGGACACGCGGCAGTAGACCACGGTGCGCCCGGCCTCGGAGGCATGCTCCACGCCGAAGTACCGCTCCACGTCCGGCAGCTTGCCCTTCAGGCTCCAGGCCTTGGCCGTGTTCTTGTGCACCCCAATCCTGGCCGCGAACGCGGCGGCCCGATGGATCTTCATATCCACAGAATACCACAGAATGTCCTTCAGTATCGATATGTCGTACTGGTAAGATGCTCCAATGCCTACTCCGCGTTTATGCGAGGCGTCCCCCCGGTACGAGGCCTGATACAAGCCGCCGAAGAGGTGCTGTTCTCGGCTGTCGTGGTAGGGGAGCTGCTTTACGGCTTTCGGCAGGGGGTGCACTTCGATCGGAACCTTGCAGAACTCCGATCCTTCCTCGAACGTCCCTACGTGACCTTTGTACCGGTCGGACCAGTAACTGCGGACCGCTATTCCCGAGTGATGACGGCGCTGAAGGCCAAGGGGCGGCCCATTCCCATCAACGACGTCTGGATTGCAGCCCACGCGATGGAGACAGGTGCCGATCTTGTGTCGGCAGACAAGCACTTTGGATACGTCGATGGGATTGCCTGGGTGCGAATGGAAGCAAGTTGAAATCCGACAGACGGGAAGCATGCAAGTTTCATTCCGTCCCCTGATCCCAGCGGTCCTGTATACCCAAGTTTCCCGCGACCACCAAGTCGCGGGGCTCTCCATGGCTGCCCAACCGTAGGTACTGGGCAACTGCGCCGAGTGCTACGGCTGCCTAGTCGCCCACGAGTACATGGACGACACCGAGAGTAGAACATCGCCGATAGGCCCCGGTTCTGCAAGATGCCGGACATGACCAGCATGGACTGCATCCGTTCGCCAGTGCATCGCGCGTTGGCCTATGCTTAGGGACATTCTGCCTGCCGTCTGTGTACCCCCACGGTTAATCGCGTATGTCCGGACAGCGTCAAGTCATCATGATCCTCTACCTGTCCAACTCCGCCCTGGACAGCGATGTCAGGGGCTGGAC
>DAOUIC010000132.1:0-8281 GCA_034428255.1 Anaerolineales bacterium | reverse complement strand
TGGATCGAACCGCCGCGCTGCAGAAGGTGTTTGGCAGTCAGGCGGAGGAGTATCCCGGCTTGGCGGCACTGGCCGCGCGCCTGCAGCCGTGCCCGCGGCTGGGCGCCGCGATTGCGGAAGCCGTGGACGAGCAGGGGGCAATCCAGTCCGGTGCCTCGCCGCTGTTGTCCTCCCTGCGCAACCGCATCCGAGTTGCCCAGGGCCGGCTGTCCCGAACCTTGGAGGGGGTGGCCTCCAACACCCGACTGGCTCCCTATCTCCAGGAAGCCATCGTGACCCAGCGGCAGGGCCGCTATGTTGTCCCGGTGAAGGCCGAATACCGCGGCAAAGTGCGGGGCATCGTCCACGACCAGTCGGCCAGCGGCGCCACGGTATTCGTGGAGCCCTTCCAGGTTGTGGAGCAGAACAATGAGCTGCGCGTGCTGCTGGCCGAGGAGGAGGCGGAGATCAGGCGCATCCTGACGGTGCTGACGGCCCAGGTGGCCGACGCGGCCGCGGACATCGGCCACAACAACAGTGTGCTGGCCGAGCTGGACTTCGCCCTGGCCAAGGGACGGCATGCCTGGGATCTGGAATGCACCGCGCCGGAGCTGCTGGCGTCGCCCGAATTCACGGTGCCCTACGCCGCCGGAGCGGAGGATGAGGAGCAGGGAGCTCTGCCGCTGGGCCATCCCGGAACCTGCATCTGGCTGCGCAAGGCCCGCCACCCGCTGCTGCCGCGGGACGAGGCGGTGCCCCTGGACTTCGAGCTGGGGCCGGAAACGACCCCGGCCGGCCACCGCCCGGCCCACGTCGTGGTGATCACGGGCCCCAACACCGGGGGCAAGACCGTGGCCCTCAAGACGGTGGGTCTGCTGCAGCTGATGGCCCAGGCCGGCCTCATGATCCCGGCCGGATCGGGCAGCCGCCTGACCGTCCTGCAATCCGTCTGGGCGGACATTGGCGACGAGCAAAGCATCGAGCAGAACCTCAGCACCTTCTCCAGCCACCTGACCAACATTGTCGGCATCCTCGAGGCCGCCGCCCCGGACAGCTTGGTGATCCTGGACGAGATCGGGGCCGGCACCGACCCGGAGGAAGGCTCGGCCCTGGCCCTGGCCCTGCTGGACCACCTGCGGCACCGGTCCGTCACAACCCTGGCCTCCACCCACTTCAGCGAAATCAAGCTGTACGCCCACAACACGCGCGGCGTCTCGAACGCGGCCATGGAGTTCGATGTGGAATCCCTGCGCCCGACCTACCGGCTCACCATGGGTTTGCCCGGGAAGTCCAACGCCCTGACGATTGCCCGGCGGCTGGGGTTGGACCGGGATGTGGTCGCCAAGGCGGAAGGTCACGTGCAGGCCGATGCCGCCAGTGCCAACTCCATGTTGGAGGACATCCGCAAGGCACGGCAGCAGGCCGTCGAGTCCCGGGCCGAGGCCGCGCGGGAAAGGGATCTGGCGGAACTGGCGCGCAAGGAACTGATGCTGCGCCTCAGTTCGGTCGAGGAGGATCGACAAGCCGTCCTGGCCGAAACCAAGGCCGAAATGGAGGGCCTGCTGGCGGAAACCCGGCGCGAAATAGCCCGGCTGCGCAAGACGGCCCGCAACCAAATGCGGCCGGACGGATTGGGGAAGCGAACCGGATCCCGAGCCACGCCTGCATCCGCGACCGAGAAGGATCTGGTGGCCCTGGCGGCCAAGGTGCCCGCGGCCGCACCGGTGGGCATGCGGTCGACGCCCCTGAGAGTGCCCGGACAAATCGCCGTGGGTGATACGGTATGGGTGGGCCGTCTGCAAACCACTGCCAAGGTGACGGCCTTGCTGCCGGACGGCCAACGGGCCGAGGTTCACGCCGGCGGCATGCGCTTCAAGGCCAAACTGCCGGAACTGGAATTGCGCAGCCGTGCACAGGAGGAGGAGCCAACACCGGCGACCGTGATGACAACGACCAGGACGGCGGTCCGCGACGTGGCGACCGAACTGGACATCAGGGGCGCGCGGGTCGAGGCCGGGGTGGAGACGGTGAACCAGTACCTGCACGATGCCTGGGAGTGTCAGTTGCCCTGGGTGCGGGTCATTCACGGGAAGGGCACCGGGCAACTGCGATCGGCGATTCGGGATCTGATGCGACGGCATCCCCATGTGGCCGGCATCCGGTCCGGCGAGACCGGCGAAGGCGGCGAAGGTGTAACCGTGG
The DNA here is from genome assembly GCA_034428255.1 of Anaerolineales bacterium. Lineage (GTDB taxonomy): Bacteria > Chloroflexota > Anaerolineae > Caldilineales > Caldilineaceae > Bin34. Next base: position 6,100 of record DAOUIC010000132.1, on the reverse strand, counting down.
CGACCATCGGCAAGGATTAGGGGGACGGATCCGTGTGGCGACACTTTTTCGGCGACCTGATTCTGCTTTTGGCGATCCTCCTGGCCATCTATGTGGGCGTGGTCCTGCAGTTCTTTGGCTAGCCGGCCGGCGGTACCCGCGATGAACATGCAAGGACTGCCGCTTGATGCGGAGGAGGTGCGTCCGTTCTATGCCGACGCCGATCCGATCCACGATTTCGACCATGTGATGCGGGTGGCTGCCCTCGGCTGGCACCTGGCCCGGGCGGAGGGGGCCGATCCTGAAATTGTGCGTACCGCTGCCCTCTTGCACGATGTGCCCGTCACCGGGACGGCGAGGGAGGATCATCATGTGGTCGCCGCGGCGCAGGCGTCGGACTACCTGGTTGGGCGGGGCGTGCCGGCCGCGGCCGTCGATCTGGTGGTGGACTGCATCAAGGGACATCGCTTCCGCAACCGCGGTGCCGCCCGGAACAGCCTTGAAGCCAAGTGCCTGTACGACGCCGACAAAATTGATGTGCTGGGCGCGATTGGCATTGTCCGTGCCTTTGCCTATGCCGGTCTCCATGGCCATTCGCTGTGGCACTGTGCCACCTTCACCGCTTCGGAACAGGACCTCGCCGCAGGGACATGGCCGTCCACGCCGGCCCTTGAGTGGCGCACCAAGCTGGACCGGCTGGTCGATTCAATGCATACGGCCAGCGGCCGCGCGCTGGCTGCGCAGCGGCACGCCGTGGCCCTGCGGTTTTGCGAATCCCTGCAGGCCGAGTACCTGCAGGCGCTGTCACCCAATCCATTGAACCCGCAGGGCTAGGAGCCAGCATGTCGTCGGTCAGTGAGCACAGGGTTCGGGCCGAAGGCCTGGGCGCGGTTTCCGTAGGCGTCCTGACGGTGAGCGACACGCGCGATCTGTCGACCGACAAGAGCGGCCGACTGATCCTGGATCTGGTGGCCGAGGCCGGACACAACACGGCGGAGCGCCGGCTGGTGCGGGACGAACCGGACCAGATCCGGGGCGCTGTCCTGGACCTGTGTGAATTGGGTCTGGATGCCGTGCTGTCCAGCGGCGGCACCGGTATCGGCGCACGCGACCAGACCTGCGATGTGGTCCGGCCCCTGCTGGAGAAGGAACTGCCGGGCTACGGCGAACTGTTCCGGATGCTGAGCTGGGAGGAGGTGGGTTCGGCGGCGATGCTGTCGCGCGCCGTGGCCGGGACCGTGGGTCGGACGCTGGTGTTCTGCATGCCGGGTTCGTCCAACGCCGTGCGCCTGGCCATGACCCGGCTCATTCTTCCGGAACTCCGCCACCTGGTGCACGAACTTCATCGTTGAGCACCAGCCGGGCTGCGGAACCGTGTGTGGGTCCGTCCACCCCCCAGGTGCGCCGCACAATGTACAGGGGCCGTCCCTTGACTTCGTCGTAGATGCGGCCCAGATAGGCGCCAATGATGCCCAGGAAGATGAGCTGGACCCCGCCCAGCAATAGTACGCTGACCAGGGTCGTGGCCTGACCGCCCAGGGCATTGATGCCGCTCACGCGCAGGACGATGACGGCCAGGATGCCGGCCAGAGCCAGCAGGGCCAGCAGGAACCCCAGATAGGAGGCCATGTAGAGGGGCTGGTAGCTGAAGCCGGTGACGGCGTCCAGCATGATGCGCAGCATGGACCGCAGCGGATACTTGGTTTCGCCGGCGTAGCGTTCGGCGCGGTCGAACCGGACTCCCGTCTGCCGAAAGCCCACCCAGCTGCTGAGGCCGCGCATGAACCGGTGGCGTTCGCCCATGCCGCAGAGCACCTCCACTACCTGCCGATCCAGCAGGCGGAAGTCGCCCGTGTCCAGCGGGAGATCCACTCGCATCAGGGAACGCATGAGGCGGTAGAAGAGACTGGATGTGGCCTTCTTAAAGAATGATTCTCCCTCGCGGCTGCGCCGGGCCGCATAGACCACATGGTATCCCTCCTGCCACTTGGCGATCAGGTCCCGGAGAACCTCCGGCGGATCCTGGAGGTCCGCATCCATGATGATGACCGCATCGCCGCGTGCGAAGTCCAGGCCGGCCGAAATGGCGATCTGCTGATTGAAGTTGCGGCTCAGGTCCACCACCTTGATCCTGGGGTCGCGCTCCTGCATGGAGACCAGAATTTCCAGGGTGCGGTCGCGGCTGCCGTCGTTGACGCAAATCAGTTCCCATTCGAGGTCGGGCTCCTGATCCCCGCCGTTCCAGGTGGCGATCAGCGTTTCACAGAATATGCGGGCGACCGGTTCCTCGTTGTAGAACGGCACCACAACCGAGATCAGCATGGGGGGACCGGGACGCGGAAAGACAGGGGAATCCGGCAACGGAAAGCAGCGGCGAGCGGTGCTAACATGGGGGTCATTATCTCAAACCGGTTGGATCCTGCATCCCCCTTTCGGCCCACAGTGTTGTCCCCTTCCGGGGCGCGCCACGGCGACAGGCCACAACGGCGGCCGCTGCCCCTGCATCGACGTTTCATCTCCCATGAGTTTCTCTCGCAGCCTGCTGCGCCTGGCGGGCTTCGCGGGCGGAGCCCTGTTGGGCCTGCGCCTGCACTGGTTCCGACAGCCGCGGCCCTGGCCGCGGCAGCTGGCGTCCTGGCTGGACAGCGATCTGCGCCGCCGCTGGCTGGATCCGGCCTCCCTGCTGGATCCGATCGGGGTCCAGCCCGGCATGCATGTGCTGGAGGTGGGGTGCGGTACCGGGGTCGTAACCGAGGAGTTGGCGCGCCGTGTCGGCGAGCAGGGCACCGTGACCGCGCTCGACATTCAGATGGCACTGATTCAGCGTGCCCGGACGCGCCTTCGGGAGGCCGGGCTGGCGGACCGGGTGCGGTTTCTGTTCGCCGACACGGCCGGCGCGCCGCTTGACCCACAGTCCGCGGACCTGATCGTGCTGGGTTCCGTGCTGGGGGAGATTCCCGATCCCCATCCCATGCTGACGACCCTGTTCGGCGTGGCCAAACCCGGGAGTCGACTCGCCGTCTACGAGGAACCGCTCATGCCGGGCGCACTGCCCCCTGCCATGGCCCAGATGCACTTGCATGCCGCGGGGTTTCGGCGCGGCGGGCACATCCGGCAGCTGACCCACTGGCTGGGCGTGTACTACCGCGACGGGGACGAGTGGGACCCGAACCTGAAACCGGGGACCATCCTGTGAGTGAAGAAGCCCGGCCGCGGCGACTGGTGGAAAGTGTCGAGTCCTTGACCGGGGCCGATCTGCCCTTTCGCACCCCGGACCTGCCCGGCATCGGCGGCCGCATTCGGGTCCAGTCTGAGGATTTCCGGGTGACGGAGATTCCGGCCTACGAACCGGCCGGCCGCGGCCCCCATCTGTATCTGTCGGTGACCCGGACCGGTCACACCACGCCGGAGGTGGCAGACCTCCTGGCGCAGGCCCTCAACGCGGACAAAGGTGCGGTGGGCTACGCTGGCCTCAAGGACAAGCGGGCCTGTACCACGCAGACATTCAGCGTGTTGGCGTCCAACGGGTTTGTCCCGGACGAGGAGTGGGTGGCCCGCCGTCTGGCTGCCGAGACGCCCTTGCAGGTCAATTGGATGCGGTGCCACGGCAACAAACTGCGGACCGGGCATCTGCGCGGCAATCGCTTCGACATCCTGGTTCGGCACCCCGACGCACCGCTGGAGGATGCGGTCGCCCGTGCGCAGGCCATCGCAGACGTCCTGAGGCGGGACGGTCTGCCCAACTGGTTCGGCCCCCAGCGTTTCGGCCACCAGGGCCGGAACGTGATCAAGGGTTGGCGCATTGTGCACCGCGGTTGGCGCGCACACCGTCGCTGGCTGCACAAACTCCTGCTGTCCGCCTACCAGTCCTGGCTGTGCAACCGCTACTTGTCCCTGCGCATGCACGAAGGCCTGCTGGATTGCTGTCTGGCCGGCGATGTGGCGCGCAAGCATGAAACGGGCGGCATGTTCCTGGTGGAGGATGCGGAAGCGGACTCCCGGCGGCAGGTTGCCGGCGAGATTTCCTTCACGGCTCCGATGTACGGCCACAAGATGTGGGCGGCCGAAGCCGCTGCCGGCGAACTGGAGGATCGGATCCTGGCCGAACAGGAACTAGTCGGCTTCAATTGGCGAAAGAGTAAAGTAACAGGTACCCGACGCACCGGTCGGCTGGTGCCCTCGGACCTGTTGGTGGCGGGGGAGGCGGACGGTATCCGGCTGTCCTTCTCACTGCCGAAGGGCGGCTATGCAACGGCCGTGCTGCGGGAAGTCATGAAGGTGGGCAACCCGGATCTGGCCGAGGACTAAACGGCATCATGCAAATTCCGCTCTTTCCGCTCAACACGGTGCTGTTTCCCGGCATGGTGTTGCCGTTGCAGATCTTCGAACCCCGGTACCTGCAGATGGTGGCCCGCTGCCTGTCGGACGAGGGCTACTTCGGCGTGGTGCTCATCCGCGAGGGCGGTGAGGTCGGACCGACGGCCGAGCCGTACGAGGTGGGCACGCTGGCCCGGATCCAGTCCGTGGACAAGGAACCCGGCGGAACCCTGAACATTGTGGCGGTGGGTGTCCGGCGGTTCCAGATCAACGAGATGCTGGAGGATCAGCCCTGGCCGAGCGCCGACATCACGGAGTGGCCGATCGACCCGGGCGAGCCGTCCACCGTGGAACGGCTGAGCGACCGGGTCCGGGAGTTGTTCGGGGAGTACCGGACCAATCTCAGCGAGGCGACCAACCTGAAGCTGAAGATCAACAGCATCCCGGACGAGCCCGAGGCGTTGGCCTCGCTGGTGGCGATCGCGATGCAAATCGAGTTGCGGGACAAGCAGAAGGTAATCGAGGCCGAGACCCTGCCCGCCATGTTGGAGGCCGAGGTGGGGCTGCTGGCCCGCGAAAAGATGATTCTGGAGTATGTCAGGGACTCCCAGGACCGCCAGAAGCATTTGCGTCTGGGACCCACCGGTCAGATGTTCCTGAACTGACGAGCGTGCTAGACTAACCGGCCCGTGGGGGATTAGCTCAGTTGGCTAGAGCGCTACCTTGACATGGTAGAGGTCACTGGTTCAAGTCCAGTATCTCCCACTACGTACCAATTGCCCGCTCCCTAACGGGTTGCAGCGAGGCGCGTACTGTTTTGGTCAGGTTCTACGCATCCATGTGTGTCGTCGGGACGGTGCTGCCCTATGCAGCCCTCGGCGCGTGGGTGGTCGAGAACGATGTTTTCGACATCGGAGCGATGGTTGTCGAGATCGCTGCCTCGCGGATGTCGATGTTTGCCTGGTTCGACGTGCTGGTGTCGGCCGTGGTCCTCATTGTCTTCATCCGCAGCGAGGGACGACGTGCAGCCACCCCGTTTCTGTGGGCGCCAATCGTCGCCACGTGCGTGGTCGGCGTATCTCTCGGGTTGCCGTTGTTCCTGTTGTTGCGCGAACGGACGCTGCACCGCCATCGCCGTGTCGACGAGTCCGAACACATCGATCGTGACAACCAGGGTCCCGCCTGCCAAGCGGAGCCTCGGGACCGTTGAAATCCTGAAGTGCCTCGGTGAAGGTGCATCCCGGTTGGAAGATAGTGGTGTTCAGCCACTCAGCCGACAGGTGTGTCCGTCGGATTCGCACCTTCCCTTTGCATGATCGCGGCATGGGACGCGCAGGTTCTCCACTCTTTGCCGTACCTACTCCGCCTTTCCGCCTGCTACAATCCCTGTCCAAGTTAGGGTCGGTCTCGGTGCTTGGCCCTCAAAGTGTGGATCGGGCCATGTCCGGCAGATCCCGACCGGATGCAGAGAGTTCCCGCCCCGGCTGCAAGCGGGAGCCCGGATCGCTGCCGGATACCACCCGGGAGTGGGACGGGACGTCCGGCGCGGCCGGATCCAACCGTCCCCGGCAGGCTCCGTTACCGGCCGCATGAGCGGCGCCCGTGGGGCGCAAGCCAGGTGGAACCGCGAGGCAGTGCATCGTCCAGGCGACAAGGCACTGCCATTTTGATTCTGCGGACTGTGACAGTCCCGAACGTGGATCAGGAGGAAGCGCGGTGAGCAAGCAGCAAGGCACGCAGGAAGACAGGCTGTACCGAATTCGGCACAGCGCGGCCCATGTCATGGCCCAGGCCGTACGCGAAC
>DAOUIC010000131.1:0-2958 GCA_034428255.1 Anaerolineales bacterium | reverse complement strand
GCAATGAGATGCGCAACTGGGCCGAATTCCGATGCAGCGAAAAACAGCTTCGGATCGCGGGCCCGGCGGTGGACGAACTGGTCCGGCGCGCCAGCAGCGACCTGCGCAACCTGGATCAGGAGCTGGACAAGCTGGCCGCCCATGCCAAGGGGGAACCCATTTCCCTTGAGGCCGTGCAGGAACTGGTGCCCGACTACAGCGAGGACTTCATCTTTGCCCTGAGCAACGCGGTCTTCCAACAACAGCGGGACGAAGCCATGCGCGTCCTGAGCCATCTCCTGTCCCAGGGCCTGCATCCGATCCAGATTTTGGCAACCCTTGGCTCCCAGGCACGCATGCTGGCCGCCGTGCGCCTTTCCCGCGAGAGTCCCGATGCCATTGCCAAGGCGATGAAGGTCAAACCCTATGCCGTACAGCGCTCCATGCGCAATGCGGCGCGGCTCTCACCGGACCAGGTCCGGGCCATGGTGGACATGCTGCTGGAAGCGGATCTGAAGATGAAGTCCACGCCCCACGCCGAGGCGGTTCTGGAGACCCTTGTGGGGCATCTGGTCTCGCCGGACACCTGGCTGCAGGCATAGGACTGCAGATTCCGGACGGCTCTTCGCGGCAACCATGGTTCTGCGGCGGCTGGAACTGAAACAGTTCCGCAACTTCCGGCAGGTGAAGCTGGACTTCACGGCACCCTGCACGCTGGTGCAGGGACCCAACGGAGCCGGCAAGACCAACCTGCTCGACGCCATCTGCTTCCTGGCCCTGAGCAAGTCGCTGCGGTCGCAAACCGACCGGCAGTCGATACACGACGGTCTGGACCCCAAGGAACCGCAGTATTTCGACCTGCGGGCCGAAACGGACAACGCAGCCGGCACGGGGCATATCCTCCGCGTGTTCTTCGGTACCGGTCGGCTGGGCCCGCCCATGGCCAAGCACCTCTTCCTGGACGGTACCGAAGTCGCTGCCGCGCACATGCTGGGATACCTGAAGGTGGTACTGGTGGAGCCGGAGGACACCCGACTGGTGTCCGATGGCCCCAAGCTGCGGCGCCGGGCATTGGACGTGACCCTGTGCCAATTGGACGCGCAGTACATGCATCATCTGGTCCGGTACCGCAAGGTGCTGGCAAACCGGAACGCCCTGCTGGCACAGTTTCGCGGAAGGACTGCAACACCACCCACAGCGTTCACGCGGCAGATCGCGTTTCTGGACGAACAGCTGGCTGAGGAAGGCGTCCAGGTCATGCGGCGGCGGGCCGCGTGGATTCAAAGGGTGTCCAGGCATGCCGAGCAGGCCCAGGCACAACTAACCGCCAACGGCGACGTGCTGTCGGTGCGATACCGGCCATCGGCCGCCGTGGACTTCGAAATTGGAGAAGGGACGCCCGCATCGAGCGACGAGGCAGAGGGTGAAACGCAACGGAAGCAGTTCCGTTGTGCGCTGGAAGAGGTGCTGGGCACCGAACTGGAACGCGGCTTCACCATGGCAGGGCCACATCGGGACGACGTGGTGTTCCTCAACGACGGCAGGTCCTTGGGGAAGTTCGGGAGTCGGGGCCAGCAGCGGACGGGCATCCTGGCCTGGCGGCTGGCGGAGGCACAGGCCATTCGGGAACTCACCGGTGAGTTCCCGCTGCTGCTGCTGGACGACGTGATGAGTGAACTGGACGCAAGCCGGCGCCTACGCGTGTACGAGGCCATGGCCGATGCTGCACAGGTAGTGGCCGTAACCCCCGACTGGGGGCACTATCCGAAGGTGATGAGGGACACGGCACAGTGCCTTGAGATTCGCGATGGGGTTCTTGCAGCAGCTTAGGAGGCGAACAGGCAGCTTTGAGATTCCGGGGCCATTGGGGGTGCTCGGCCCGGCCGGCCGTTTCAAAGATTGGCCAATTGCTTCAGGCTTGCGCGGGAGCATCGAGGGAAACCCCTGACAGCCGACAGGCTACAATGGCCTGTTGGACAGACACGATCACGGCGAATCACGGCGGCCATGACCAGGACGAAGCTCACCCTGGAACCTTCCGTGCTGGTTTGGGCGCGCAGACGCGCCCGGTTGGAACCGGATGAACTGGCAGCCAAGATCGGCGTCCAAACCAATACCTTGCAGCGTTGGGAAGAGAAGGGAGAAATCAGCCCGGTCCAGGTTCGCAAACTAGCCGACAAGACATACACCCCATTCGGATACCTGTTCCTCCGGCATCCGCCCGAAGACCGGATCCCGATCGCGGACTTCAGGTCGCGGGAACACCGTCAACACCACCAGCCCAGCATCGAACTGTTGGATACGATCGCCAACATGCAGCGACGGCAGGATTGGCTGCATGAGGAGTTGATCCGGCTAGGGGCATCCCCTTGCGGCCTCGTCGGGAGTTTCGACGTGGGCAGTACGATCCGGGAAGCTGCCGGCATTTTGCGCAAGCAAGTCGATCTTGCACCCGACTGGGCCGCAACATTGTCGACTTGGAACGAAGCACGACGCATGCTCATCGATGCAGTCGAAGCCACAGGAGTTTTTGTGGTCGTGAACGGCGTGGTGGGCAACAACACCTCCCGACCACTAGCCCCTGAGGAATTTCTCGGTTTCGCGCTCGTTGACGAATACGCGCCGATGATCTTTGTCAACGGGGCCGATTTCATAGCCTCGCAAACCTTTAGTCTGGTGCATGAACTCTCTCACATCTGCATCGGCAGAAGCGGCCTTTCCGCCGACCTCGGCGACGGAACCGGATATGGCACGGCCGAACTCTTCTGCAACCGGGTTGCAGCCGAGTATCTGGTTCCTACAGAGAACCTGGAACGAGCATGGCAACACGCGGGAGCGCACGATACTTTCCAGGAACTCGCGAGGACATTCAAGGTCAGCGAGGCCGTGGTAGTGAGAAAGTTGCACGACGACGGTCTTGTTGGCAGTGACACCGTCAGCGAGTTCTTCCAGAACCAGCACCACGACCCCAATCGGCCA
>DAOUIC010000130.1:0-3987 GCA_034428255.1 Anaerolineales bacterium | reverse complement strand
GCATGATGGAGGCTCCGTGCTGCTTGCCAAATCCGATGACGCACATCTTCGACGGTCCGCTCTCAAGGTGGCTGCGGAAGTCGGTGTGCGGTTTGATGCGGCTCACCAGGACGCAGTGGTCGGCGGCCATCGAGTCCTTCCCCTGGTACAGGATTGGTCCGCCATCCGGGATTTCGCCAATCGGTTCAACCTCCATAGTCGCCCTGATTTCGCAACCCGCACTTTCTTCGGTGACCCCAAGTTCCGCCAGCATCGTCTTCTGGCCTTCTGCGATCGCTCCCCCATGGCTGCCCATGGCCGGAAATACGAACGGCCGGAAACCATGGGCCTTCAGCCAGTCGACCGAACCCCTCACCAGCATTGGGATGTTGGCGATGCCGCGACTGCCGGCGCCCACGCCGACCACCGCGCCCGGCTTCATGCGGGCCAGCACGCCGCTTTCATCCCAGGCCTCCAGGACCCGCGCGTGGATGTCCGCAACCTTGACCGTGTCGAACGTCTGGTGAACCGAAAGGACCTTGTCCGGCAGGGGTGCCGGGAAGTCCAGATTCTGGATTTGCTCTATCAGTTGCATGTCTGATTCCCCCAAAGGTTGACTGCACCCGACCCTTTCAGTCGGGATGCCGCTCGCGTACCCGTTGAACAATCTCCTTCATCAAGCCGGCGAAATCGTCCGATGCAGCCTTGAAGGCATCGCCGGCAATCACCAGCGGCGCCCCAAACACCACGATCTGCGCGCCGAGGTCCAGCGTTTCTATTGCCTGTTCCACACTCAGGCCGCCCACGGCCTGTACCGGGATGGAAACCGCTTCGATAACCGACTCAAGATCCTCGAGTGGTGTCCGTTCCGGTTCCAGGTTCCGCTCGTCGAACCCGGTGTGGACGATGATGTAGTCCGCGCCCATGTCCTGTGCTTCCCTTGCCCGACCCGGTTTGTCGGGACAGAGCATGACGTCGCACATCACCTGCTTGCCGTACCGCCTGGCCATGTCCACCTGGGCTAGGATGCTCGCATCGTGGGCCTGGCCCATGACCACCACCATGTCGGCACCGGCCTGAAACATCATTTCTCCCTCCAGGCCGGCTCCGTCCATGGTCTTGAGGTCCGCCACAAGGGGGGTATCCGGAAACTCACGGCGCAGTGCCCGCACACCATGCAACCCTTCGGCCAGGATCAGGGGTGTGCCGGCTTCGAGCCAATCCACGCCGGCATCGCAGGCGGCATGTGCCATTTCCAGAGCCTCGGGGATGGTGGTGACATCCAGCGATAACTGAATCAGTGCTCCCGGCATAGCGGCATCCACAACCCTCGCGTTGACAGTGGTTTGGTCAGTTCCAAACCAGAACCGACTTGACACTGGCCCCGGACTCCATGACCGAGAACGCCTCGTGCCAATCCGTCAACGGATAAAGACCGCCGATAACCGGGTCCAGATTGAGTTGGCCGGTCTGCAGCAGGGTCAGAACCCGTTCCCACGTGGCAAAGGTGTGGCTGAAGCAGCCTTGCAGCGTCACAGCCTTCTGCACCAGAGGATCCAGGTTGAAGTTCAGCGGTTGCGGCCCCCACCCGATCTTCGTGATTTGACCGTTGGGACGCACCATCTCCATGCCGGACTGCAGTGCGGCGGAATGGCCTGTGCAATCCACCACCAGATCGGCACCGAAACCGTCTCCCAGGGATCGAACCAGGGCGTGCGGGTCCTCTTCCTCGATGTTGACCACGTGGTCGGCTCCCAGTTCGGCCGCGATGTCCAATCGGGCCTGGTCGGCACCGGTTCCCAGCACCACCAGCGTACCGGCACCTTGAATTCGCGCGATCTGCAGGGCCATGATGCCGATGGGCCCCGGACCCTGAACCACCACCAAGTCACCTGCCCGCATATCGGTCTTTTCAACCAGTGCGTTGTACGCCACACAACCCGGCTCTGTCAGGGCCGCATGCTCCCACGACACGGCATCGGGCAGGGGATGGAGAATCTCGGGCCGCGCAACCACGATGTCGGTGAAGGCGCCGTCGATGAGGGCTCCGTAGCCCAAGCGGTTGGGACAGAGGTTGTATGCACCGCCCAGACAGTAGCTGCAGCGGCCGCACACCTTTGCCGCGGTCTCGCACGTAACCCGATCTCCGGCGGCCACTCCGTCCACGTCCGCACCCACTGCCACGACTTCGCCGCTGAATTCATGTCCCAGCACCAGCGGCAGGTTAATCTCCCAACTCTGGTGGTTGCGCCACAGATGCACGTCGCTGCCGCAGACGCCGGCGGCACGCACGCCGATCAGCACACGGTCGGAAGGACACTCCGGCTCGTCCGTCTGGCGGATCTCCACCTGGCCGTCAACCAAACCGTACTTGACAAGGGCATCCATGCCACAAATTTCTCCCTGAAACTATGCGAAATACTTGGTGCGCATGGTACGCAGGAATTCGACGCTGCGTTTCATCTCGTCCATGCCGTGCATGCCGTCCTCGATGCTCACCCACCCATTGAAGCCAGCCTGTGCAAGGCGGCTGAATATCGCGTCGTAGTCGTTGAGACCCTGCCCCGTGACCCCGTGCTGCAAGGCATCGAGGTAGCCGATGGAACCGTCGGCCGCCTTGACGTCCTCCAAGGTCGCACCCTCCGCCAGAAACCTGTCGCTGGCATGCATGGTAACCACCCGGGAGAGGACCGCATCCAACAGTTCAATCGGATCATCCCCTGCCACAAAGGCATTGGAAGGATCATACTGGACACCGAAATGCGGCGACTCGGGAACCGAGGCCAGAACCTTGAGGAACACGGCCATCTTCTGCGCGAACTCGGGCCAGGTCCAATAGCCGTCCTTGTAGTGGTTCTCCAACGCCAGCACGATGTCCAATTCGGCCGCGATCGGGAGAATCCGGTCGTAGCACTCGGCCACCCGGTCCAGCCCTTCCTGCAGGGACAGGCCGGGATAGCGCTGGCCGGTCAGGATGCGGCAGGCCGTCCCGCGGCCACCGAGAAACCTGGCCGTTTCCATCATCCGCAGCTGGTGCTCGACCGCCCGGGTCCGGCATTCCGGGTCGGGATGCGTGAAATCCGCCGACACGCACAGCATGGGCATCGCGTGGTTGCCGCGCGCCAAGGCGTCGCCGATCGACTCGAGGTATCCCCGGTCCAGGGACGCAAAGAACCCTTCGTAGAGTTCCAGCCCTTCAACCTCCAGGGCATCCGCCATGTCAATCCATTGAAAGACATCCATTGTGCGGTCGACACAAATGGCGTCGAGATAGCACTTGGGAAAGGCTGCGATGTGCATGGTGGCAGTTACGGTGCCGTTACGGAGTGAGTATGACCTTGATCAGGTCAAGTTCGCCCTTGGCCAGACCATCGACCAGGGCCGGCCCATCCTCCAGGGGCGCGACTTTTTCGATGAGCGATTCAACATCAACGACCTTTCTGGAAATCGCCTGGATGACCCGCTCGAACTCCGTGCTGAACCCGTAGGTGCCGGCCACGGTCAATTCCCGCGTCACCACTTCCTGCATGTTTACCTCAATCATGAGGTCGCTGTTGCCAATCCAGGTTACGTGGCCCCCGACGCGCACCATGGCGTGGGCCTGCTGTACCGACTTCGTCAATCCAACCGCCTCGATCGCAACGTCGGCGCCGGCCTGCTCCGTCATGGACATGACGACGGCCACCGGATCCTCTTCCCGCACGTTGATGGTCACGTCGGCGCCCACCGCGCGGGCCAGCCCCAAACGGTGCTCGCTCATGTCGGTGACGATGATCGTGCCGGCCCCGCTGCGCCGGGCGCATTGAAGCGCGAGCAACCCGATGGTGCCGGCGCCAACCACAACCACCGTGTCCATCAACGCGATCGGTGTCCGGCTGATGGCATGGACTGCAATCGAAAGGGGTTCGCACATGGCTGCTTCGTTCCAGGACATGCCCTCCGGCTTGGGATAGAGCATCGACTTGTGAACGATGGCGTGATCGGCATAGGCCCCGGGCTGGTTGACGC
>DAOUIC010000129.1:0-1910 GCA_034428255.1 Anaerolineales bacterium | reverse complement strand
CCCACGAGTACGTCCTTAGCCGCAAGGATGGTCAGAAAGAACTGATTGAGCTGGTCTGTGCACGCTTCCGCGCCGGGGAGGGCGTTGCTGGCTCCTTTTTTGGCAAATCGAACACCTACTTGTTCATCGGCGACTGCAAGTACTGGCTCATGACTCACTGGGAGGCAGTGGACCTCGATGACGGGCAGGACTATGTGCTGAACCGAGCGCGCCTCTATCGCGACCGACGCGACTTCGTTATTCAGCCTGGCGATACAGGAAAGCGCGAGGACTGCCCCGCCCAACCGGCGAGGTTGATGCAACGCGCCGACCAACCCTGAAGGCAGCACAGCCATGGTGGATCACAGTAGTTGGAACCGCAGGGAATTAGGGATGCCTACATCGGACCGGAGGCACTTCGAAGCCCTGAAACGCCCACAATGTGAAAATCGGTCGGGACCGGTCGGACAGCCGCGATACCCGAGTGGGAGAGACCATCCCTCTGCCGCCTGGCGGCAGGAAACGGAGTACGCCGTGACCATGGCGGGAGGCCCGCGATGAAGGCCAAAGCCGTCGTCTTTCCCGCGGCCAACACCGTGGAGGTTCGGGATGTGGACTGCCCCGAGCCTGGACCCCGCGACGTGGTGGTCGACGTGACCCATTCGTGGATCAGCAATGGCACCGAGGGCTCCTACCTGAGAGGCGAACGCATCGCGGGAGACACGGCTTGGCGGCCCGGTTCACCGAACCCCTTCCCCGTGGTGGCCGGCTACCAGAAAGTGGGGATCGTGCGGGAGGTTGGCAGCCATGTGACGGACTTGGCACCGGGTGAAACGGTCTTTGCAGCCAGCGGCAAAGTCAATGGGATGTTCCACCCCTCTGGAGGACAGTTGTCCCCGTCGGTCACCCCCCAAGAAGGTGTCTGGAAGCTTCCACCGCAGCCGGAACCGCTGGCCTATGCGGGCATGGTCCTGACCCAGGTCGGCTACAACTGCGGGAGCCGCGCCCCGATCGCGCCCGGAGAGGCGGCAGTGGTGCTGGGCGACGGCATGGTCGGCCTATGGGCAGCACAGACACTAGCCCTGCACGGCGCGCGCATCCTGTTGCTGGGCCGTCACGAGGATCGCTTGCAGCTCTTCCCGAAAAACGGCCTGCACCTCCGTTGCAATGAAAGGAACGGCGATTGGCAGGAGACAACCGCCGGTTTTCTGCCCGACGGCGTGGATGTTCTGGTTGATACCGTTGGTTCGATCGAACACATCCAGGCCATCCTGCCCCGCATGAACCGGGACGGCCGGATTGTCTCCGCCGGTTTCCACGGCACCGACGACCTCCTTTCGCTCCAGGACCTCCGGAACGGAGAACTGTCCCTGCACTCCGTCTCCGGATGGACCCGGCCCCGCATGGACAAGACCCGGCACCTGATTTCCACTGGCCAGTTGCAAACCCTGCCACTCATCACTCACCACTTCCCCGTGGACCAGGCCGCTGAGGCCTGGAACCTTATTCAGACCAAGGCCGAATCGGTACTCGGAGTCATCCTGGACTGGACCGCAACCGGTTAAGGACGGGACGGCAACCCGAAGCCATCTCCAAAGGACGCGAAGCATGCGAGACGCACCGATCATTACTGCAGTTCAACTGTCCCGATACCGCATCCCGTTCCCCAACGTGGGCCGGGACCACGGCTTCGCCATGGGGCACTTCTACGAACCGGGCAGTACCGGCCACCGGATGGTGCTGGGGGTGCGCATCCACACCGATCTTGGGATCACCGGCGAGTACATGAGCATTGCGCCGGCCACGTTCGAGCAGGCCCTGATGTTCGTGGAGTACCTGATCGGCAAGCCGGCCCTACAGCGCGAGCGGTTCTACGGCCAGGCCAAGTCGCTGTTGCGCAAGAACGACCGCATGGGCATGGGACCAATCGA
>DAOUIC010000128.1:0-4484 GCA_034428255.1 Anaerolineales bacterium | reverse complement strand
CCATGGTCGGGACGGTCCGGGTCGAAGAACGCGGCGTAGGCATCGCCCATGTACTTGCAGGTGTACCGGACGATTTCGTAGCCGTAGTCCTGCAGCCACTCGTGGCCGGGGGCGTTCCGCAACTGCGTGAACCGCTGGCCCAGCGTGAAGAAGGTCGGACTGCCGGGACCCTCCCCCAGCTTGCCGAACGCCTTCCACATACGATAGTCCGTCTCGTGCCCGGCCAGCACGTGGTTCCAGGCGAACCGGCAGGCACCGGCCAGTTGTTCAAGGTACTGTCCATTCGCGGCCGTGCCGGGATACAGACGCACGCGCAGGGTCCGTATGACGGTCGGGGGCTCCTGCGTTGTAGACTGCGGGTTGCTGGCCATGGTGTCCCCACCACTGTGTCCGGTCGAGGGCCCGGTTCGCCGTCGGATCCTCTCTTCCGCAACAATTATAGCACAAGAGTTCGGTTGTCAACTATTCGATATAAGCCCCAATGTGATCGTCCGGTATCTTGTCAATGATGAGGAGGAGCAAGCAGAGGCGGTACGGGCGTTGTTGGAAGAATGACTGGGGAATTATATCGAGGAGTTGACAGGTGTGCCGCACATCCCGTGCGACACTCTCCATGTCGGGATTTCACCCTTGTGCGGTTGAAGAAACCGCCGCCCGACCGCCCGGTGGGACCGTGGGAGCTGCACGGCGAGAGGCGTTCGGTCACTGTCCAAGGCCCGCAGCCTTGGACAGTGACCGACCTCGGAGACCCGTGAACAAGGCAGGCGCAAGCCTGCGGGTGGGCCACAAGCCCGGTTGGGTCGGGAGTGTCAACTCCTCGATATAATCCCCATACAATTCGCCACCATCCGCCTACTGCGAACGTAAACCGGGCACAGCATGGCCGACACAACTCTGGAGCAAGAGCAACAGCAGCAGGTCGTAGAACTTGAGTACGGGCACGGCGTTCCTGACCCGCTCGCGCTGACGGTGGCCGCAGAGTTGCAAGCACAGTTGCCTGACACCGAAGTACTACTGTTCGGATCACGGGCGATCGGCAATTGGCGACCTGAGTCCGACATCGATCTGGCGGTGATTGGCGGCGATCGAGATGCGGTCCAAAAAGCGATCGCGCAGATGCGCTCCTTCTGCGAGGAAATCTATGACCGCCATAGTCCGTACGCCCAGCTGTTCCACTTCTCGCGTGTGAAGTTTGCGGAACTGCGCACGTCGCTGCCGCATGTGGCCGGCCAGGTGCAGCGCTACGGCCTCAAACCCAACGGAGAGCGCCTACCACAGATGGCACAAACCAACCTCTGGCCCAAAGTGAAAGAAGAGTTGCAAGTGTGCGCACGCAACCTGGGTCATGCGCTCAGGGCATGGGGCGGCGGGGACGAAGACGCTGCCATGTTCGACGCACATGGTGCAATCGAATTGGCGATCAAGGCAGTTCTCGTTGCCGGAGGCCTTGATCTCACACAGGAAAAGTTGAGACACCACGATTTGGTCAAGTTAAGCGACCGCCTTCCAGCCGATCAGAAAACCCAACTGAACGCGATCCTGCCAGACCACCAACTGAGCGAATTGACGAAGTTTCGAGTCGACAGCTCCTATGAAGGCGAACTAATCCGGCCGTCGACCAGCGCCCAACAATTTGTCGTTGGCGCACAACGAACCTGTAACAGGTTGGCAGCCTACGCGTTGGCCGCATTGGACAAACGGCCCGACGCAGTTGGTTACGACGTATGGCTGAACAACAACGATGCGCTCGGTGGCTGGGCCACGCTGTCGTTGGACCACTTCGAACGCGTTTTCGGCTTCCGCATGATGTTGAAAGGCATTCTGACCGACCGGCAAATCTCTGACATTGAACGCAATTGGGCACGACACGGCGCACCCGATGATGCGGCAAAGCGGATCGGGACCGTGATGGGTGATCCGTCGACCTGGCGCGATTTGTTCGTCAAGCCAGCCGGCTGACTGTCATCAGACGGCCGGGAGGCCGATACCGACACACCGCTGCCCAAAGGCGGTTGGTGAGCGTAATCCCTGACAGGACCGCGGGACGCGCCGTAGGCGACGAACTTCATGGGCATCGGGGAGTGAAGCAGAGGCACTGTGTTTCGCTTCCTGGTCGATTTTCGGAGAGGTGGGCCGACCTTGGAGCACCCTCTGGATCTGGCCCGACCCCCCGATTTCCCTAGGATTGGGGGGAACTGTCGCAGTTTCGGCCATCATGGGTACAATTGACTAGTCTCTATTACAATTGTCACCCATAGTAATGATCAACAGAGACTTGGCTCGATACCTGAAGTCGGCCTTTCAGCAGCATCCGATTGTCGCTGTGACCGGTCCCCGGCAGTCGGGGAAAACGACACTCTGCCGGGCCACATTCCCGGAATTGAAGTACGTCAACCTGGAGGCTCTGGACGAGAGGGAGTTCGCCGAGACGGATCCCAGGGGATTCCTGGCCCGGCTTGATGGCGGTGCCATCATCGACGAGGTGCAGCATGTGCCGGAGCTCCTGTCCTACATTCAGGTGGTTGTGGATGAAAAAGGGTCAAACAGCCTGTTCATTCTGACAGGCTGTGCGCAGTTCGAGCTTTCCCGCAGGATCAAGCAATCCCTGGCCGGCAGAAAGGCCACATTTCACCTGCTGCCCTTGTCGTTGACAGAACGCCAGCAGGCGGATGCCGGCGACGCAGTGGACGACATTCTCTATGCCGGCTTCTATCCCCGCATCATCGACCAGAACCTCAATCCCACCCAGGAGCTGGCCGAATACGTCAATACCTACGTGGAGCGTGACGCACGCCAGTTCGCAGGAATACACAATCTGATCGACTTCCGGCGTTTCGTGCGCCTGTGTGCCGGACGGGTGGGACAACTCGTCAATTACAACTCGTTGGCCGACGATGTGGGCGTGTCCCGCACCACTGTGCGGGCATGGCTCTCGATATTGGAGGAGAGCTACATCGTCTTCCGGCTTCCTCCCTACTTCGCCAATATCAGGAAGCGTCTGATCAAGTCTCCCAAGCTCTATTTCTACGATGTCGGACTGGCCGCCTACCTGATTGGCATAGAGAGTGCCGACCAAATTGCCACCCACCCCTTGCGCGGTCCCCTCTTTGAAAACGCGGTGGTGGCGGAGGCGGTCAAGCATCGCTACAACCGTAGAAAAAGAGCTGACAACCTTTACTTTTACCGAGACGTGAAACGGTTGGAGTCCGATCTTCTCTATCCCGCCGGGCAAGACATCGCCGCCTTCGAGGTCAAGTCGGGTGCGACCATCAGTGCGGACTACTTCAAGTCGCTTCACCGCGTGGCCGAGCTGGTGCCCAACGTCACTTCCAAGTTTGTAGTGTATGGCGGCACGGAGGCCCAGTCCCGCAGTGACAGCACAGTAGTACCGTTGGCCCTCCTGGGCGGAACCCTGGCCAGACTTGACGAGAGCCGCGAAACCGCCGCCTTCGTGAACAGAAACAAGGGGCCGGCTCCCGATGAAGCCGACGTCAGGGCTTTGGACTTGGCATTCACGCGATCCATTCGACCGGTCTTGGACGAACTGGACACGGAACTGGATCAAATCTCCGCGCTGTTTCGCAGAGTCGTTTCGATCTCTTATGTATCCATGGATGGCAGCGAGAGCAATTCCAGCGAGCTGTTGAAAGCTCATTACTGGCCAAAGACGAAGACGGGCATTGTTGCCGACGGTTTCAAATTGAGCAGTACAAGGTCATTGGAGATTAGGCATACCTACAGATTCGAGACATACACTGGCAACACAACCCGCGGGTTCAGTGTGGAGTTCTCCATGCTGTGGCGACTTGACGGCGCAAAGCTAACGCAGTCTGCAACCATCGATCTGGACCCCATCGCTGAACTTGAATCCAGCGTCGGCTATCAGCAGCTGGGTAACCGAACAGTGGATGTGAGCCTGGCAGTTGCAGTTGCCTCCAGGCACATCCGGCAACGGATTGGCGAATTGTCCACGGTCTCCGGCGGTGAACCTTGAATCGCTGCACTGCAGCGCATGTTCACCGAGGCCGTCTCCGCGTGCTACTCGGTACTGATCCGGCTGGCAATCCTCAAAATCGTTCGGTCATGGCTCAGTAGGTTTGAGTAGGCCCGCAGCCTTCAGGGCGCGGTGAACGGGCATGCGGCTTACGCCCCAGTTCCCGGGCTGTGGCCGCCTGGTTGCGGTTGCGTTGCCATATCTCCGCGATAGCGTGGGCCTGGACCTCGGCCTGCATCCGCCGCGCTGCCACGCCCCTGCAGGCGGCAACCCAAGACCCCTGTGCCGACCTGGAAGCCGGGGACAGCTACCACAACCTGACCGAACAACCGGCCGCTCGACAACCTCCGGGAGAAAGCCAGTTTGGGTACAATTGGAATCACTGTCTCCAATTTGCACCCTAACTGCAATGATTCAACGAGAGATAACCCGGCATCTGGAGCGGCGGTTCAAGGAGTATCCTGTCGTCACCGTGCTGGGGCCCCGGCAA
>DAOUIC010000127.1:0-7727 GCA_034428255.1 Anaerolineales bacterium | reverse complement strand
ACCACCACCTTGCCCCGGCCGATGTTGATGAAGTGGGCGTGCGGCTGCATCGCGCGGAAATGCTCCTCCTGGACGAGTTCATGCGTGCCCGGCGTGTGCGGCGCACAGCACACCACCCAGTCGGCCCGTCCCATCGCCTCCCCCAGTTGATCCGGACCAAACACCTCCGCAATGCCCTGGGGGAGGTCCAGGCCCTTGTGACGGCGCACCCCCAGGACGGTCATGCCCATGGCATGGGCCGTGCGGGCCACGCGGCTGCCGATGCTGCCGACCCCGATGAGGCACATGGTGGTCCCGGCCACCTCCTGCACGTCGGCATGTTCATGCTTGACCCAATCCCTGTCCGCTTGGGCGCGGATGGACACGTGAATGCTGCGCGTCAGCGTGAGTAGCAGGGAGAAAATGTGCTCGGTGATGGAAATGGCATGGATGCCGGACACGTTGGTCAACTGGAAGTCCATGTCCCTGGCCTCGGGATGTTTCATCAGCAGGGCATCGGCCCCGGCCGAGAAGATCTGCACCCAGCGGCAATTCTCGGCGGCAAACAGAACTTCGGCGGACGGGTGGCCGGCAATGATTTCCACGTCCTCGATCCGATCCATGTACTCGGCGGGATCCGTGGAGACGATCAGTTCCCGTGGTTGGGCCGCGGCTTCCAGTCTGGCGATCAGATCCTCATCCATGTGCTGAATGTTCTGGTGCAGCAGTACGACGCTCATGTGAGTTTTTCCTTGGGCGGGTTGGCGCGGCTTGAATCCTATGCTTGCCTTCTTTTCCTGACAAACAGGGATCGTCGGGTCGGTTCGGGTTGCCATCCTTGCGGGCGGCAGTCCCCTACAATGGCTCATTGCACGCCCGTGTACTTGCATCCCCATCGACTTGAGCAGTTAGGCCATGGTCGCCATTCCCTCCGCCCGTTTGGGTTCGCTTGATCTGCACGTACCGCGGCTTGGCTTCGGCGGGGCTCCCGTAGGTCGCTTGACCGATGCCAACGAGGCCGCGGCTGTCGTGGAACACGCCCTTGACAATGGCATTCGATTCCTGGACACGGCCCCGCTGTACGGTGCCGGCCGGTCCGAGGTCCACATTGGCCGGGTGTTGGCGGGGCGCCCGAGGTCGGAATTCCTGATCGCGACCAAGGTTGGCCGCCTGGTCAACCGCTACGGCGTGGATGTCCGGTTCGACTTTACCCATCAAGGGGTCATGCAAAGTGTCGAGGAGAGCCTGTCGCGCCTGCAGTTGGACAGTGTCGACCTGCTCCACATTCATGACCCGAACAACCACGTGGACATTGCCTCCACGGAGGCGTATCGCACCCTGGACGGTCTTCGAGAGGACGGAATCATCAAGGGTGTTGGTGTTGGTGCCGGCCTCAATTCCTGGCAATTGGCGGAACAACTGATGGCACACGGACGGTTCGACTGCTTCCTCCTTGCCGGGCGCTACACGCTCCTGCATCAGGATGCACTCGGCTTCATCGAGCGGTGCCGCCGCGAAGGCGTGGGCGTCATTCTGGCCGGGGTGTACAACTCGGGGGTGTTGGCGACGGGGGCGCGGGAGGATGCGCAGTACTACTACCGCAACGCCCCTGCGGACGTGCTGGCACGGGTTCGGCTCATCGAAACCGTCTGCAGGGAACATGCCGTGTCCCTGCAGGCTGCAGCCCTGCAATTCGCGCTGTCGCATCCCGGGGTGTCCTCGGCGGTGGTTGGGGCCGAGCGCATCGAGCAGACGGAACGGAACATCGCCAGCTTGTCCGCCGATATTCCCGGTGAATTCTGGCAGGCGCTCAAGGAGCGGGGATTGCTGGACCGGGATGCCCCCGTGGGTTGGCAGATCTGAGCGATATCGGCTTTCGGCAACGGTGCCGGATGCTCCGCGCCATGAAGGTGGTGATGATTTCAAAGGCCCTGGTGACCGGAAGCTACCAGCGGCTGCCGGAGGAAATCGGGCGCCTGGGCGTGGATCTGACGGTGGTGTCTCCGCCTTCTTGGCAGGACTCCCGAGGGGTTCAGGTGTTGGAACCCAATGATTCGGGTTGCTATCGCCAGTCGGTACTGCCCATCCGCCTCAACGGTCACTACCACCTCTACCACTTCACCGGCTTGGCAAACCGCCTTGATGCGCTGCAGCCGGACATCCTGCACTTGGACGAGGAAGCCTACAACTTGGCGACCTACCAGGGAGTGAGATGGGCATCCCGCAACCGCGTACCGGCGGTTTTCATCAGTTGCCAGAATCTGTACAAGCGCTATCCGCCTCCCTTCGGCTGGTTTGAGCGTAGGTGCTTTGCCTACTGCACCTGGGCACTGGCCGGAACCGCTGCCGTAAGCGAGGTGCTGCTCCGCAAGGGGTATCCGAGCGGACGGTTGAAGGTCGTGCCGCAGATGGGCACGGACACGACACTCTTCAGTCCATCGGAGGCATCCGCACCCGGACAAGGGTTCACCATGGGTTACGCCGGCGGCTTGCTGCCGGAGAAGGGCCTTGATGTCCTGTTGGATGCCTGTGCCGGCCTGCACGGAGACTGGACCTTGACTCTGGCCGGTTCAGGGGCGTCCGAATCCCGGTTGCGGATGCAAGCTCAGGGACTGGGGATCCTCGACCGGACGGAATTCCGCGGACGCTTGGCCAGCAGGGACATGCCGGCGTTCTACCGTTCCCTGAACGTCCTGGTTCTGCCAAGCCTGTCGACTGCCGGATGGCAGGAACAGTTCGGACGCGTACTGACGGAAGCCATGGCCTGTGAAGTCCCGGTGGTGGTCAGCGACAGCGGCGAGAGCCGACATACGGCCGGAGAGGCGGGGCTCGTTTATCCGGAACGGGACACCGATGCCCTCCGGTCCCATCTGGCGCAGTTGCAGGCGGACCCGGCATTGTGCCGCCGCCTGGGCCGGGCCGGCCGTCGGCGGGTTGAGGAGCAGTTCAGCATGGAAAGTGTGGCGCGGGGTCTGGTCGAAACCTGGCAGCAGAGCCTCGTGGATGCCAAGCCCTGATCGCCCCCGGCTGGAACTCAACGCCGGTCTGCTGAGCAGTCGCCCCGATGCCTCGGGCGCCGGCATCAGCACCTACGTGGCGCGCACTCTGCGCGCCCTGGCGGAGACGCAGGCTGACTGTGCGCCGGCCTGGCAGGTCCAAGTTTGGCTCAATCGGTCGGAACAGCCCGGCCTGCCCTTTCAACGGCGCGCCACCCACTGGCATGTGAACCGGCCGATTGCGCGCATCATGTGGGAACAGACTGCGTTGCCACTGGCCTTGCGTGTTCGCAGGCCTGACCTGTTCCACGGCATGGTGAATGTTCTGCCGATCGCCTGCCCGGCACCATCGCTGGTAACCGTGATGGATCTGTCCTTTCTGCGTACGCGAGCCACGGTTCCCGGCCCGCGGCGACGCTATCTGCAGGTTTTGTGCGGCCACAGCGCACGCAGGGCATCGCGGGTGCTGGCCATCAGCCGTGCCACCGCCAACGATGTGCGCCACTACTTCGACGTGCCGTCCAGCCGGATCGAGGTGGTGCCGGTTCCGGCGGAACCGCGGGTTGAGGCACCCGTGGACTCCCCGGATTTTGTGAGGTCCCTGCCGGACAACTACCTGCTCCATCTGGGCACGCTGGAACCGCGCAAGAACCTGGGTTGGTTGATTGAGGCGTTCGCGGCCTGGCTGGAACACACCGGTGCGGACTGGCACCTGGTGCTGGCGGGGGCGCCGGGCTGGGGCGGAGAGCCCGCTCGGCTGGCGGCCGCGGTGCGCAGGCTGGGCCTGACGGAGAGGGTGTGGTTCCCCGGTTGGGTCCCGCCGTCGGGGATGCACGACCTGTATGGTCGCGCCCGTGCCGTGGTCCTGCCCTCCCTGCTTGAG
Organism: Anaerolineales bacterium; assembly: GCA_034428255.1. Lineage (GTDB taxonomy): Bacteria > Chloroflexota > Anaerolineae > Caldilineales > Caldilineaceae > Bin34. The sequence goes on along the minus strand of DAOUIC010000127.1, from coordinate 3,869 downwards.
GGGTTCGGTATCCCGCTGCTGGATGCGATGGCCCACGGGGTTCCGGTTCTGTGCCACGATATTCCCAGCCTGCGGGAACTGGCCGGAGATCGTGCTGCCTGGTTTTCCGTGGAGGACTTTGACGGTCTGCACCGGCACTTGACGCAGTTGAACCGGGATCCGGCCTGGGGAGCGGATTTGGGGACGGCCGGCCGGGCAAGGGCCGCGGAGTTCAGCCCGCGGCGCGTTGGCTCCCTGTTATGGGAGCAGTACGCGTCGTTCCTTTGAGGCCGGCGGCGGGTGCCGGACGGACGGTTGGATGTGGATTGGAGCCCCTGTGGCCAAGCGGAAGCGGTCTACGCCGGGACGGAACGATTTATGGGCTACTGTCCGAGTGGCCGCCACGGGTTATCCTTATAGTTGTCGGATCAGCTAGATTCCAGTCGGCAATCCGCTTCCACCTGCTCCGTGCCCCTTCACGCTCCTACGTCGCGCACTGCAGACACCGGCATGCTTGCACGCCTGGCGGCCTTCAACCAGGCCGATGATCCGCGTCTGCGCCAAATCCTGCTTCGTTCGGCGGACGCCGCGCTGACGCTTTTGGCGTTCGTTCTGGCCTACATCGTCCGCTACCAGCTTGAATGGTTCAAGGACGTGGAGCCCATCCACGTTCAGACGTTCCGGGCCTATCTGCCTTCCGCCCTGAGTTTGGTTGTGGTGCAGCTGGCGGCATTCCAGCTGGCCGGTGTTTATCGCAACGGGCAAATACGGGGCTGGCTCCACGAAACCTGGACCGTTGCCAACGCTTCGACGTTGACGATTCTGGTTCTCATCATGGGCCATCTGTTCTTCAATCCCCAGCTCTACAGTCGGCTGGTCTTCCTCTACACCGCCATCATGATGACCGGCCTGCTGGGCGGCCTGCGGCTGGGCCTCTGGGTCGTGCGGCGGTTGCTGTACAGCCATGGGCTGGGTCAGGAAAAGGTCTTGCTGGTCGGAACCGGCGAACTGGGACTGATGTTGATGCGCAACATCGTGGCCCAGCCGGACCTGGGCTGGCACCTGCTGGGATTCCTGGATGAGGAAGGCGAGGCACCCCCCCGCGACATCGGCCGGTTCCGCCTGCTGGGCTCCGTGTCGGACCTTCCCCGCATCCTGCGCGAGCTCCGGCCCGACCGGGTCATCATCTGCCTGCCCCAAAGCAATGCGGAACTGCTCCAGCAGTCCCTTGAAACGTGCCGCGACCAGGGTATTCAGCCCCAGGTTGTGCCCAACCTGTTCCAAGTGACCCGGAACCAGATCAAACTGGACACCCTGCAGGGCGTGCCCCTCCTCAGCGAGCAGCCCATCTCCATCACCGGGTGGAACTACTGGCTCAAGCGCCTGGCGGATCTGGTTCTCTTTGTGATTGTGATGGTGCCGTCCCTGATCATCGGCGTCCTGATTGCCGCCGCCATTAAGTTGGAGTCGGGCGGTCCCGTCATCTATGCCCAGACGCGTGTCGGGCGCCACGGAAATCCCATTCGCGTGTTCAAGTTCCGCACCATGGTCAGTGACGCCGATGCCCGGCTCGACGAAGTGGCGGACCTCGACAACGCCCAGGGCATTTACTTCAAGATCAAGGATGATCCCCGCTGCACGCGGGTGGGGCGGTTCCTGCGCAGCTTCAGTCTTGACGAGGTGCCCCAGTTCATCAACGTGGTCAAGGGGGACATGAGCTTCATCGGCCCCCGTCCCGGGTTGCCGGCCGAGGTGGAGCGGTACGAGCCCTGGCACCAGAAGCGGCTGGCCGTATTTCCAGGCATCACGGGCCTGTGGCAGGTATCGGGCCGCAGCGATCTGACATTCGACGAAATGGTGCTGTTGGACATCTACTACGCCGAGAACTGGAACCTGGGCTTGGATCTGTCCATCGTCCTGCGCACGATTCCCACCGTGCTGCTGCGCCGCGGCGCGTATTGACCACCGCGGCAGCAGTTGCCCCATTTCGGTTGCCGCCATGCGCATTCTCATTCTGATGTCCGACATTGGAGGCGGGCATCGCTCCTGCACCTTGGCCCTGCAACAGGAGTTCGCCCACTGGTTTCCGGGTGTCCACGAGGTGTTTTCGGTCGATGTCTTCAAGCAGTTCGCGCCTTGGCCCCTCAACTATATCCCCCCGGCCTACAAGTACATTGCCAACAGGCTTCCCGGTTTTTGGCAGTGGGTCTTCAGCAACTACGGCTCTCTGATCACCGAAGAGCAGATGGCAACGTGGCTGGCCGGGTACCTGGAACCGTACTTCGAGCTCCTGTTTGAGAGCCTGCGTCCGGATGTGCTTGTCACCGTCAATCCGCTGTTTCATCCGACCTTGTTTCGCCACCTGCGGGTGACCGGACGCGACCTGCCGGTGGTGTCCGTGGTCTCCGATCTGGTGACCCCGCATGGCTCGTGGTTCCATTCCCAACTGGACCTGTGCTGTGTGCCGACCGTCCAGGCTGCCGTGGCGGCCCGCAGGTATCGTGTATTGGAGCGGAACGTGCGGGTCTATGGCCTGCCGGTCCGCAGGCAGTTCGTGGACGTCGAGTTTCGGGAGCGACGGGCGTGGAAGCGGTTGCTTGACATGGAGGAACAGCTGCCACTGGTGCTCATCATTGGCGGCGGCGAGGGGTTTGGCACCATCGCCGCCTTGGTGGAACAACTGGTGGCATCCCGGCGGCGGAAGGCAATGCCCGACTGCCAGGTGGCGGTCATCTGCGGACGCAACCAGGCGCTGGCCCGGCGGCTTTCACGGTCCTTCGGTGCGGAACAGGTGCGTGTGCTGGGCTTCGTGACCGACATGCACGTCTGGATGGCCGCCAGCGATTGCGCGGTCACCAAGGCCGGGCCGGGCACGATCATGGAAGCCGCGGCCACGGGGCTGCCCGTCATCCTGAGTGGTTTCGTCCCCGGTCAGGAGGCGGAGAACCCGGCTTTTGTGATCAGGCACGGCATGGGCACGTATGCCCCGTCGCCGGCGAGCCAGGTTTCCGTATTGACCGAGTGGTTGTCGGACGAACGGACGCTGGGCCGATATTCGGATGCCGCCCGCGCCACGGCCTGTGCCAAGGCCGGACAGTCCATTGTGGAGGAAGTGGATCGGCTGTTCGGGTAAGGGCCGACGCGGGCGCGGTGGCCCGAGCGCGTTGACGGAACGATCCACAACCACTCCCATCGATTGCGTCGCAAAAACTCCCGAACCGTCGTTTCAGGAGAGTGCTGTGTACCACGAGCGGCCATGAGTAGATTGCGGTCCCCCAGCGCCGAGGCGTTGCGTGTCCAGTGGGAGGCAGCCCATCCCGAGGAACAATACGGTTGGCTGGGTCTGCGTGTTCGTCGGGCAACCAGTTGGCTGAGCCGGGCCGAAGCGGAGATGCGGGATGAACCGGGCGACCCGGATGCCGCCCAGCGATTCTTCGTCAAGGTGTGCCGACTGGACCGCGATCGAGTGGTCTACGATGCCATCTGGTCGCGGTTCTCGGGGCCGATTAGACTTCTGCTCGACAATCCGTACGTGTACAAGCGGTACTGGATGGACAGGAACAAGCCCGGCGGCGGCAGTGGTTGGCAGGCTCGGTTTGCCGCCAGGAAGGAGCGTACGCACCGTGCCCTGGCGCGGCAGGATACCTACGCCATATTGTGCGAACTGTTCGAGCGGCTGTACGTGCTGCGGAACCAGTTGGTTCACGGTGGCGCCACCTGGAACAGCAAGGCGAATCGCGACCAGGTCAAGGATGGTCAGGCGATCATGGCAACCCTCGTGCCCCATTCCATATCGATCATGATCGCCAACCATGAGACGGACTGGGGTCGCCCGCACTTCCCGCCGGTGTATGTGGCGGACGGATAGCTGCCGGTAGTTGTTGGGGCCC
>DAOUIC010000126.1:0-1881 GCA_034428255.1 Anaerolineales bacterium | reverse complement strand
TTCTGCGGGGCGGCCGTGCCGTCGGCCTGACGGCCTACGGGCAGGTGCGCATCACCATTCCGCCCGATCGGGGAGGGCGCCAGGAACGCAAGCTGCTGGAATCCCTGGCCGTGCTGGAAGCGGAAGGCGGCGTGTCAATGGCCGAGTTCATACTCAACGACGGACTGCACCTGTCGCGTCACGAGACCCTGATGGTGGTAACCGCCGACCCCGACCCGCTGTGGGTCCAGGCCCTGCGGGAACTCCGCATGCGCGGGGTGGGCAGCCTGGCCCTGGTTGTCGACTGCCAGACCTTCGACCCGGCCCGTTCAATGCAGGCCGTGTTTGCCGAACTGGCCAGTGCCCGCCTGCCCCACTACCGGATTGCCAAGGACCAGCCGCTGGCCGAGGCCCTGGCCGGCAACCCGCAGCGCACCTGGTTGAACGGCTCACAGGGAGACCACGCTCGCGTGGAGCCTGCGTACGGCCAAACATTGAAATTGTCTTAAGGACTGCGTGCCAAGTCGGGTTCTCCCGCCCCTCCGCGCCCCTGCGGGCAGTAGAATAGATTGAAGACCCCCTTGCAAACCAACAAATTAAGAGGAAAATCCATGTCGGTACGCATCGCGGCCCGCCTGTCACTGTACACCCTGGCGGTCCTAACCCTGTGGCTGGCCCTTCTGCCTCCCGTTTCCGGTCAGCGCGCGCTCGCCCTGGATTCGATTCGGGACGACGTCACCGTAACATCGCTGGACAATGGCCTGACGGTCATCCTGGCACCCAAGGACGGTGCTCCGGTTGCCACGGTCAACGCCTGGATCGGGGTCGGCTCGATGCACGAACCGCCCGAGCACAACGGCATTGCGCACTTCTTCGAACACATGATTTTCTACGGCTCCGAAGAGTACGCAGGCACTGTCGATGCCGTAATCGAGGGTTGGGGCGGCACATCCAACGCCAGCACCTCCTTCGACTGGACCCAGTACTACATCACGGTGCCCAGCGAACACGTTGAGGATGCGGTCGCCATGCTGGCCGACATGCTCATCAACGGCCACTACACGGAGCAGGACCTGCAAACGGAGCGGGACGTCGTCCTGCGCGAGGGCGACCAGCGCAACGACGATCCGGATTCCTACCTGGCCTACCAATCCTGGGAGGCCTTCTACGGCGACCATCCCTACGGGCAACCGATTCTCGGCACGACGGAGACGGTGTCCGGCATCACGCTGGAAACGTTCGAGGAGTGGCTGGACACCTACTACGTGCCCAACAACATGACCGTAATCGTGGCCGGCGACTTTGATCCGGACGCGGCCCTGCAGGCCGTCGACAATGCCTTCGGCGGCATGGAACCGCGCGAGCTGCCGGATTTCAACCCGCCGGAACTGGCCCCGCGCACCGCCATCGAAACCCTTGAAATCGCCCGCGATGTCGAACAGGAACGTGTGCGGTTGATGTGGCGCGGGCCGGCGGCGCAGGACTTGGACGACCAAATTGCGCTCGATGTTCTGCTGTACGTCCTGTCCGGCGGCCGCAGTTCCCGGATTTATCGCGACATCGTCAGGGATCTGGGGGTGGTCACGTGGGCCGATGCCGGCTACTTCACCACCCAGCTGCCCAGCATCTTCCAGTTGTCCGCCCAGTATCCGCCGGAACGCGCCGGCGTCGTCCGGGCGGCACTGCTCGACCAGATGGAGCGGATCCTGGACGGGGACCTTACGGAAGAGGAGGTCGAAACCGCCAAAACCGTGCTGATCGCGCAGTGGGACAGATCCGCCGAGCGCAGCCGCAGTATAGCCAGTACGCTGGGCTTTTACGCCACCGTGATGGGCCAGCCAAACTTTGCGTTCGAATACCTCGATCGCATCCGCACGATCACGCCCGACGACATTGTGCGGA
>DAOUIC010000125.1:0-8024 GCA_034428255.1 Anaerolineales bacterium | reverse complement strand
GCTTGAATTCGCGTTGGAGTTCGCCGGCGGGGCACTGTTTCACGGCTTTGGGGCCGGTCGTGTACCGGTAGTTTCAGCCATCCTCTGCAGAATCATGGGGGGGTGTGCTTCTTCCTTTGTCCATCCTGCAGCCAGAAGCTACTCGACGCGATCGCAGGACTTGGGGCAGCCTGAGCTTTCTTCGGCTGAGCTGGACTTTGTACAACTTGATGTCAGTGTCCAGCTCAGTGCCAGCACCACCATCGGCGTCCTTTTCGCCGGCCTGTTTGCCTCGGGCGTAGCGCTCCTGCCCTTGATGTGCAACGTTCGCCTCACTTTGGAGGATCTTCTGCCAAGCCAGGTGTTGGGTGCTTCGCGGGTGGATGTGGTGGTAACCGCGGTGGTGGGCCTGTACGCCTCCTACCACCTGAATGTGGCCTCCGGCCCGGCCAGGGCCCTGGCGGCCACGGCCATCTTTGCGGTGGTCTACGCGGTGGCGGCCGCACGGCGATGGGGGCTGTTCAGGAGGTACGGGGCTCAGCCGGCCGCGGTGCCGGCGGGTTGGACCAGGGGCAGTCGCACGGTCATTTCCGTGAACTCTCCCGGCGCGGACTCGACTTCGATGGTGCCTCCATGGCCCCGCACGATGTCGCTGGAGAGGGCCAGGCCCAGACCGGTTCCCTCATTGGTTGGTTTCGTGGTAAAGAAGGGATTGAAAATCTTCTCCTTCACCTCGTCGGGCATGCCGGTGCCGTTGTCGTGCATCCGGATTGCGACACGGTCTCCCTCCAGCCAAGTGGATACCTTGAGCGTCGGCATGTAGATCTGGTTGGTCGACTGCGCCTCCACGCGGCGCAGATTGGTCGCGTAGCAGGCGTTGCTGACCATGTTCAGGAACACGCGGCCCAGGTTCTGCGGGACCACCTCCACTTCCGGCAGATCCGGTTTGAGGTCCATCTCCATGTGGAGTTGGAAGTCGGGGTCCTTGGCCCGTGCACTGTGGAAGGCGAGGCGTGTGTGCTCGTCCACGATGTTGTTGATGTCGATCTTGACCCACTCGCCGGTGTCGCGGCCCATGCGCAGCATGCTTTCCACGATCCCGTTGGCCCGGTCCGCGTGCTGTCGAATGCGCTGCAGGTTTTCGGTCAGGTCGCCTCTGATTTCCTCCAGATAGCCGGGACGATCGTCCTCTTCGGGAATCTCCGCGTCCGCCAGCAGGTCCTGGAGTTCCTCCTGCATTTCGTCCAGCAATTCCTCGGACACCTCGGAGAAGTTCTTGACGAAGTTCAGGGGATTGCGGATTTCGTGGGCCACGCCGGCGGTCAGTTCACCCAGGGCAGCCAGCTTCTCCTGCGTGATCACCTGGTCCTGCGCCTTTTCCAGTTCGGCCAGCACCTGTTCCAACTGGTCGTTCTTGCCCTGCAGTTCCTCGGCCAGCTTCTCCACCAGGTTCAGTCGCTGAACTTCCAAGGCGTGGCGGCGAAAGACTTCGAGGGCGGCGGCCATGTCGGCAATCTCGTCCGCTCCTCCGATCTCCACTCGGCCCTCCAAGTCGCCGTCGGCCATGCGCTGCATGCGCTGGGACAGGGTTGCCAGCCGCCGCAGCAGGAGCCGACCCACGAACAGCCACGCGATCAGCAGGGCGCCCACGATGCTGACGACGATCAACACCAGCAGGAGTGTGCGACCGGTGGCAATGGCGAGGGTCGACATGGCACTGGCCGTACGGGCCTGGCTGCCCTTGTCCTGTACCAGGTTCTCGACAGCCGAAAGGAGGGCCACGCCCAGTTCCTGGTTTGTTTCCAGCAGTGCCGCCTGATGGCTGTCGCTCCCAATGATTTCAGCCACGAGGGCAAAGCCGGTGTCGTCGCCCAGGGCAAGCTCGAACAGCCTGTCGAACATGGGAGACACTTGCAGGCTGATCGGATCGCTCTGGCCGAGGGCCTGCAGGCTGCGGTCAATGCGCCGCCGGGTGGCTTCCGAGCGCTCCCGCAGCGGCTCCAGCCTGGCCGCCTCGGTGACGGCGAAGGCGTTGGCCAGGTCCTGGATGGCCAGGCTCGCGTTGGACTGCAGGTTAGTCAGGTGCCGGTACCGGGTAATCTGAGTTTCGTTCAGATGCAAATCGCGCGCCGCGGGCGGAGCGTTCAGGGCACGGTAGCCGGTTAGGAGAAAGAACAGTTGATCGTCGAGGGCTTCCACCAGGGCGGATTCGAGGTCGACCTGGAGGCTGGCCAAGTCGGCCTTGACCACATCGGCCCGTTCCAGAAGCAGAAATCGGTCGTCCACTTCCTGCTCGATGATGCCAATATTGGCTATCAGTGTCTGGGCATTGGTCTGAATGTCGGTGAAGTAGTCTTCCTCCCCAATGTCACTGGAAGCGCTGATGGCAGAAAGTTGCTGCTCGAAAGCGGCCCGTTCCCGGGCGATGTCTGCCTTGATTTGCGGGAGATTGTCGACGGTGGCCGCCGTCAGGAGTGGCGCTTGGGCTACAAGTGAACCACTCTGTTGGGCCGCGCGCACAGCCGCGCCCATGTCCGGGATGCTTTCGTTGTTGACGACGTCCTGAAGCAAGCCAACCCGGTGGAAGGAAAACCAACCGACAAGGCTGGCCACAACCGTGAGCAGGACAGCTCCCCCGAGGCCCAAATAGAGCCGGGTACCGAGCCGTCGCAGGCTGCGGAACAGTGTGTTCATGGATTGGTTACTTGGAACGAGCTGACCGGAAGGTATTGCCCGTCGGGTCCGATCATTGTCAGAAAGACCGCATCGGAACCTTGGTTGTCCCAAGGCCCGAAGACCAGGCTGAATCCACCCAAGTCCATCGTGGTGCCGAATTTGAATGCCCAGAGGAAACATTCCCTGGTGACTTCAATGCCGCAGCGACGCAAGGCCTCCACTGTCATGCGTCCAGCCAGGTAGCCTTCAAAGGAAACAAAACCGGGTTCCACCTCCGGGGCAAAGTCGGCCAGAGCCTGATGGTAGGCAGCTGTAATCGGCAACGATGCGTCGGTCGGGAAGGGCACTACCTGCGTCACGAACACCCCTTCGCCCTCCCGATTCAACTCTCGGGCCAAGGCGTTGCTGCCGACGAAGGAAATGTTGACGAAGACCGCGTCCATCCCGATGCGCCGCGCCCAGGCAATGAGGTTCGCGGCCGGTTCATAGGCGCCAATGATGATGACGGCTTCGGGATTGCCCCGTTGCAAGTCGACCAATCCGGTTTTGACTGCAGTGGTGTTGCGCGGATACACACCGATCGCCGCCGGCTTCTTGTTGCGTTTGGCGAGGGCTGTGACGGTGCCGTGATAACCCGCTTGGCCGTACGAATCGTCCTGGTAGACGATGCCGATGCGCGACAGACCGAGAACATCCACCAACTGCTTTACCATCTCCTCGGTTTCCTGGTTGTAGGAGGCGCGCAGGTTGAGCACGTTGTCCCACTCTTGCAAGCGCAGGAAACCCGCACCGGTGAACGGCGCGATATAGGGAACTCCGGCGTCCCGGGCCACCGGCAGGGCGGATCGCGATGTGGGTGTGCCTACCGCTCCGATTAAGGCGAACACCGCCTCTGTCTCGATCAGCTGCTTCGTATTCGAGATGGCGGCTTCCGGTTCGTAGGCATCGTCGAGGGAAAGAAGTTCCAGGCGGCGGCCGAATACGCCGCCGTCCCGGTTGATTTCCTGGAACGCCGCCTCGATCCCAATCTTCATGTTCTTGCCCAGTTCCTGGGCGGGACCGCTGAAGGCGGCCGACTGGCCGAACAGGATGTAGTCGGGGAAAATGCCGGGATCGCCGTTCGTAGGCGCGTCGGATTCGGCGACCGGGACGGTTACCGGGGTCGGCGCAGGTTGCGGGGTCGGGGTTGGGGTTGGTCCGGCCTGCGCGCCGGGCTGGGAACACCCCTGGAGGATGAGGGCCGCGGCCAGCCACAGGGCGGCCGCCAGCCACGGGGCGGACCGCGACAGGGCTGTGGGGCCGTATGCCTTCATGGTGTCCGGTGCTTGACCAGGGTCAGTATGTTCCTGCCGTCCTCCCGCCGGTAGTCGACTTTGTCCATCAGGGTTCGGATCAGGTGCAGCCCCAATCCGCCGATCGGCCGGTCTTCGAGGGCGGAGGTGACATCGGCCGCCGGTGCATCCGCGGTGGGGTCGAACGCGATCCCGTCATCGACCACTTCGACGGTAACGGCTTGGTCTTGGGAGGCCAGGGTGACCATCATGTAGGTGCTTTGGGCCTGCGCACGGTGTTCGACGAGATTGTCGCCGATTTCGTCCAGCGCCAGCTGGATTTGGAAGGCCAGATCGGGCATCCACCCTTCGGATTCGGCCATCTCTTCCACTGCGGCCGCGAGGCGCGGCAATTCAGGGGTGCCAAGATCGATGCGGATGGAACGGGTGGCGCTCATGGCACCGCGTCCGTGAAACGCAGGGTCAGGCAGGTGATGTCGTCGAATTGCGGGGTGTCGCCGACGAAGTCCTGCAGATCCTGCAACACGCAGTCGGTCAGATCATGCGCATTCCGGTCCTTGGCTGCCGTCAGGGATGTGCACAGCCGTTCCATGCCGAATTCCTCATCGTCGCCGTTAATTGCCTCCGGGATGCCGTCGGTGTACAGGAACACCGTGTCGCCGGGCGCCAAGTCGATGGTCTTGACGTTGTAGTCGAGGCCCGACATCACCCCTAGGGCCACGCCGCCGGTCAGGGGCAGCTGTTCGGTCGTGCCGTCCTCGTGCAGCAGGACAGGGGGATTGTGGCCGCCGTTGGCATAGGTCAGGGAGCCGGACACCGGGTCGAACACGGCGTAGAACATGGTGACAAACATGCCCGCGACGTTGGTTTCGGTCAGCACGTCGTTGACCTCCTGCATGGTGCGGCCGGCATCGGGGGTTCCGGCCGCCGCCCTGAGCAAGGTGTAGCTGGCCATCATGAAGAGGGCGGCCGGCACACCCTTGTCGGAGACGTCGGCAATGGCCAGGCCCATGCACCCGTCTTCCAGCGGTATCGTGTCGTAAAAGTCGCCGCCGACACTGCGGGCGGCCTCCATGCTGGCATGGAGGTGGAAGGCGGCGCCCTGTGGCAGCTGGGTGGGCAGGACGGACTGCTGGATTTGGGTGGCGATCGACAGTTCGTTCTGCACACTGACCAGCTGGTCGCGGGCCTTCAGCACGCTGCGCCATTCGGCCAGGTGTTCCAGGGTCCGGTCGATGGTGACCTGCAGGTCGGTGAAGTCGATCGGCTTGGTGATGAAGTCGAAGGCGCCGCGGTTCATGGCCGTACGAATGTTGGCCATGTCGCCGTAGGCGGAGACGATGATGGCCCGGATGTTCGGGTCCACCGAGGGAATCTGTTCCAGGAGGGTGAGGCCGTCCATCTGGGGCATGTTGATGTCGGAGACCACCATGTCGATGTCCCCGACTGCCCGCAGGAGCTCGAGTGCCTCCACCCCGTTGCCGGCGAAGATGAACTGGTACCGTCCGCGCCGGATGCCCCTGCGCATGCGCTGCAGGACCAGGGGCTGGAGGTCGGGTTCGTCGTCGACCACCAGTATCTTGTTGGGTCGCTGTTCCTCTTCCACCCGTTTCTGCTCCTGTGCCTGCGTATGGACTGCGATGGCGATGGGCGCGCGCCGGGCCCGACAACCGGCACAACACTGTTGTTGCCGTGTCACCGACCGTCCCGGAGGGTGCGGCCGGCGTCAGCGGCGTGGTGTCCTCACCACCTCAGACACACTCACGGCGGCATCCGCCGGGGATGTCCGGTGATTGGATGAAGGCCGCCGCCGTTGTGGGGCGGTGGCGCAGTGCGGGTTCGGTCGGATGGCGGCCGGATTGCCCGGCAGGGCCGCTCAAGCTCCCATGGTCGCCAGCGCCTCCGCCCGCGACCCCTGGATGTTGATGATCTGGTCGAAGCCGCTGATTACGAAAATGTCCTGGATGGGGTTGGAAAGCGTGCAGATCACGAACTTGCGCTGGCTGGACTGCAGGCTTTTGGCCGTGGTGAGAATGACCCGCAGGCCGGCACTGCTGATGTACTGCAGGTTTTCGCAATCCAGGACCACGCCCAGATCGCTGTCGGCCGTGGCGTTTTCGAGCGCGGCGTTGAATTCGGCAGCATTGCTGCTGTCCACGCGCCCATCGAGCGCGACGACAAGACTGTTGCCGGAAGTTTCGGTATTGACGTTCATAGACCTGCCCGTTCAGAGAAAAAGGTACCAGCCAAGCCTTTGCGGTTCGTGCGTACCCGGCAGTGTGGCGGCGGGACGGACCAGCCAGCCCGCTCAGCGGGGACAACCCGAATCGACGAAGGGCCCTGGATCAATATTTTACGCGTAAATCACAATTGCGGGTGAAGTTGCGCGAAAGTCAGTGCACGCAGCCTTCGAAGGAGCGGCCCTGGATGGGATAGTACACCGGGCCCTCCCCCTCTCCGGTGTAGCGGGATTGGGCCGACATGTAGGAAAGGGCGATGGCCCGGCGCCAGGTGTCGGAGCGGTTCGGCGCCGTGTAGTGCGGCAGCAGGGAGTGGAAGAACAAGCCGTCGCCTGCCTGCATCGGCAGGGTTTCCATGTCGTCGGGGTCGAAGTGGTCCGGGTCCACGACGTAGTCGTCCCTGACCTCGATGTGCGGCAGGGCGCCGCGCCGGTGGGCGCCGGCAATCACGGCCATGCAACCGTTTTCCAGCGTTGCGTTGTCCAGGGGGAACCAGCAGGAGCACAGCTCCATGGGTTCGATGGGCCAATAGGGGGAGTCCTGGTGCATGCCCTTGGCCGAGCCCACGTCCGGCGGCTTGAGCAGCAGGGCATTGCGAAACATCTTGATGTCGGGTCCCAGAATCGAGGTCAGCACGCCCAGGAGGTTCGGATGCTTGCCCAGGTGTTCGAACAGGTCGTCGTTCTCGACCAGGCCGTCGATCTTGCGGATGCCGTCCCCCGGGTGTTCCACCGACAGTTCGCCGCGCGTAACGCGCGGCTCTATCTGAATCCGCAGCGCCCCCGTCGGACGGCCGCGGTGCGTGTATTCCCTGAGCCGTTCCCTCAGGGCGTGCACCTCCGCCGGCGGCACCAAGTCCCGCACGAGCAGGAAGCCGGTCCGGTGGTAGTGGTCGAGTTCCGCTTCCGTGAGTGTGCGTGTCATGAGGTCCGTCCCTGTGGGCAAGGTTTCGGGCAACACCCATTCTACCCGCCGAGCCGGAGGACTCCGTCGGACCGCGGACGGCAGGGGCACTGTTTCACTTTCGTTGATGTTGGTCCGATCCCCGGGAGGTCCTTGGCATTTGGTTTGCCGTCGTGAACCAACAGGGACTCTTGTCGTGGACTGCATGCCAGTCCCATGCGTATTGGTGGTGGTTGGCCCGGATCCGGGTTGGCGGGCGTCAGGCGGGGTGTGATCGGCCGCGCAGACTCCCTGTCGGGTAGCCCCCGCATCATTTGCATAAGCGGCAGTCTGGACATAACAAATAATGATATCCATTGAAAATGGTTATGCTATTTTGGAACTTTCGGATTACAGTCGCTGATGGAAAATGGGTCTTTCACTCCGAATCATTCATTTGACCATTGTTTTGGTGCCGGTGCCCACTGCAGAGTACCGGCGTCGGTGGACTTGCGTTATGGATTCGTGCGCGGCCGCGCACGGCCCGGGATCGGTGCCGGACCACAATCAACGAAAGTGAAACAGTGCCGGCGGTAGGCACAAGGTCCGATGATAGGATCGCGGGCATTGGCAGCCCTGTTCCCGCACCCCAAACCATCCATGGACACCAAGCGCCCGGTGGCAGACACCCACATTCACCTTTGGGATCCCGGTTACCTGACCTACCCGTGGCTGGAGACCGTGCCGGCCATCGCGGGTCCGCACGGGCCGGTGGAACTGCAGGTCCAGGAGGCGGAAACGGATCGGTTCCGGCTCGCGCAGATTGTCTTCATGCAGGCCGGGGCCGAGGACGCGGAGGCGGTTCTTGAGGCGCGCTGGGTGAATTCGCTGGCGGACGGGTTGGACCCCCGCATTACGGGCATTGTTGCCTGTGCGCCCGTGGAGCAGGGCGAAG
>DAOUIC010000124.1:0-3039 GCA_034428255.1 Anaerolineales bacterium | reverse complement strand
ATCCTCAAGAGCACCTGGGGCATCGGCGCCAACATGATCATCATCCTGGCAGGGTTGCAAGGCGTGCCCCAGTCGCTCTACGAGGCCGCTCGCATCGACGGTGCGAACGCCTTCGACGAGTTCCGCAACGTCACGCTCCCGATGCTGTCCCCGGTGCTCTTCTTTGTGATCGTGATATCCACCATCAACGCCTTCCAGATCCTGACGGACATCCTCGTCATGACCCAGGGCGGACCGGGAACGTCGACCTACATGCTGGTCTACTACATCTACCAGAATGCGTTCCAGTACCTGAAAATGGGCTACGCCTCGGCCCTGGCCTGGATCCTGTTCACGATCATCCTGGCACTGACGCTGCTGCAATTGTGGGGCAGCCGCCGCTGGGTCTACTACGAGGGCGAGACCTAGGTCATGGCCCAGATGCAGGACACCGTGGATCCGGGGGCCATCCCCGCGCGTCCGGTCACGCCCTGGTGGCAGCGCACCTCGAAGCGGCGCATCTTCAACATGGCCATCATCTACCTGCTGGTCCTGCCGGGCGCGGTGATGTTCCTGATCCCGCTGCTGTGGATGCTGTCGACCTCCCTGAAGGAGTCGAGGCAGATTTTCGTGAATCCACCCGTCTGGATCCCCAACCCGGTTGTTTGGCAGAACTTTACCGACGGGTGGAGCGCCTACCTGCCGTTCAACACCCTCTTTGTCAACTCGACGCTGATCACGCTGAACAACATCGTGGGCAACCTCTTCTCCTGCTGCCTCGCCGCCTTCGGGTTCGCCCGACTGCGGGCCCGCGGCCGCAACGTGCTGTTCGGGTTGGTGCTGGCCACCATGCTTCTGCCCAACGAAGTGTTGATCATTCCGCAGTACGTACTCTTCACCAAGATCACGCAGTTCCTCAAGCCCTGGTGGGACTACTACACGCCGGGCGGCATCCTGTGGATGCGCTACCTGTCCTGGCTGCCCCTGATGGTGCCGCCCTGGTTCGGCTTCCCCTTCTTCATCTTTCTGCTGCGCCAGTTCTTCCTGACCATCCCCCTGGATCTGGACGAGGCCGCCCGGTTGGACGGCGCCTCCTCCTGGCGCATCCTGATACAGATTCTGGTTCCCCTGACCAAGCCCGCCCTGGCCACGGTCGTGATCTTCGCCTTCATCGGCAACTGGAACAACTTCCTGATGCCGCTCATCTACATTCGGGCGCAGAAGGAGCAGGTACTGGCCGTGGGCCTTAATCAGTTCCGTGGCCAGTTCGGCCACGTGGACTTCCACTACATGATGGCGGTCTCCCTGATCGTGCTCCTGCCCGTGCTCCTCATCTTCTTCTTCGGACAGCGCATCTTCGTGCAGGGCATCGCCCTGACCGGCATCAAGGGATAGGTGTCCCTCGGCCGCGCACGCGCCGGCATTTCCAACGCAATTCGAGGCCCTCGCCATGGCAATTTCAGGCATCGCCGATCTGCGCCGCGTGCTGCCGCTCCTGGCGGCCGTGCTGCTCGCAGCCTGTGTACCGATCATTCCACCGCGGGAAGCCCCCCCGATCCCGCCTCGCGGACCGGCCGACGAAATTCCCCTGTTCCTGAATGTCTCGGCGCGGGCCGGCATTGATGCCCCGCATGCGGCCACCTGGAACCAGTTCGGCGAAGAAGGTGAGGATGCCCCGTTCAACACGGGCTACATGGCCATGGGCCAGGCTTGGGGCGACTTCGACAACGATGGCTGGCCGGATCTCTACGTCACCGGCAACCAGGCCCCCAACGCCCTGTACCGCAACCGGGGCGACGGCACCTTTGAACGGTCGGCATTCGATGGGCAGACGGCCTTGCCATCCGCCGAGTCCGGCGGTGCCATGTGGGTGGACTTCGACAACGACGGTTGGAAGGACCTCTATGTACTGGTGCATGGACCCAACGTCCTGTTCCGCAACCTGGAGGGCGGAGGGTTTGCCAATGTGGCCGCGGTTGCCGGAGTCGACGATCCGGGCAAGGGCGAGGGGGCGGCCTGGGCCGACTTCGACCGCGACGGATTCCTGGACCTGTATGTGGTCAACTGGTCCTGCTGGCCAGACTGCGATCCCATCGATCCGGTACTGGCACAGGATGCGCTGTACCGCAACCGGGGCGACGACACCTTTGAACCGGTCTCCCACCTGCTCGTGCCCGAACTGCTCAGGGGCGCCGGCTTCGCAGCCAGCTTCCTGGACTTCGACGGGGATGGCGACAGCGACCTGTACGTGGTCAACGACCGCATGCAGAATCCGGTGGGCAACGTCCTGTGGCGCAACGACGGACCCGGCTGCGGTGGCTGGTGCTGGGCCGATGCCTCCCGCGATACCAACTCCTTCCTCATGATCCACGGCATGGGCCTGGCCGTCGGCGACTACGACAACGACCTGGACTTGGACATGTACTTCTCGGACATGGTCAACCCCATGATCCTGCTGGCCAACGAGGAGGGTCAAACCTTTGCCAACCGCTCGCGTGCAGCCGGCGTGGGCGTGGGGCCCAGCCCGGCCACCGGCTGGGGCACGGCGTTCCTGGACTACAACAACGACGGCTGGCAGGACCTCTACCTCGCCACGACGGAGTTCCGGCAGGAGACCGCGGAGCTAGGGCCGGAGGGCATGTTCCTGGCCTGGCCCGACACTCTGTTCCGCAATGAAGGGGACGGCACCTTCACCGACGTGACTCCGACGGCCTGGATTGAGGAGCCCTGGCCGGCCCTGGGCTTTGCCCACGCCGACTTCGACCGCGACGGCTGGATTGACTATGTGGTGGGCGAGTGGCGGCGCGGCTATGCCCTCTACCGCAACCAGGCGGTGGAAGGCCGGGGCCACCGCTGGCTCACGGTGCGGCTGGAGGGCCGGGGTCCGGTCAACCGCGATGCCGTGGGTGCCCGCGTCCTGATCGAGACCGACGGCGACCTGCGGATGATGCAGGAAGTGAAGATTGGTTCCAGTCTGGGTTCCGGCAACGACACGGCCCTGCACTTCGGCTTCGGTCCCTTCCGCGTGCCGGAGGCCATTACGGTCCAATGGCCGGACGG
>DAOUIC010000123.1:0-9071 GCA_034428255.1 Anaerolineales bacterium | reverse complement strand
TCATCGCGACCGCTTCATCCGGGGTGAAGACGTAGGGCGTGGTTAGCAGGCCCAGTTCGGCGGCAATGCCGATCATCTCGACTTCCTTGGCGAAATCCATGCCCGTCTCCTCCAGATTCTGGCGGAAGAGCCCGTCGATCAGACCCACGGTCGGGAAGTTCTGGACACCACTGAATCCCATGGCCTTGATTTCTCGCAGGAAGACCGGCATTAGGCGGAACGGATCGGTTCCGCAGACGCCGGCAAGAACCGGGACATCCCGGGCCACGGGCAAGACCTCACGCGCCATTTCCACGACGATCCGGTTGGCATCCCCGTAGGGCATGAGCCCGGAAAGGGAGCCGTGGCCGGCCATGCGGAAACGGCCGGAGTTGTAAATCACGATCAGGTCCGCACCGCCGGCCTGAGCGCACTTGGCGGAAATGCCCGTCCCGGCTCCGGCGCCCACGATGGGGATTTCCCGGGAAACCAGATCCCCGAGCTTCTTCAGGATCACTTCCCTGGGCATGCCGGTTGACGCTTGGCGACCGTTCATGGCGACCATCTCGGCGAATGTCAGTCAGCCTCAGCCGCGCGCAGGACCGCGGGTGCGTCCCAGGAATTGCAGCAGGCCGTCCGCAACCGCTTCGGCAAATGCGGGGTCATTGATCCCGAGATCCATCTCGAAGAGGGGTATGTCCGGGCGCAGGGTTTCCCTGATGGCTCGGAAGAGCGACGCGTCCGCCGCCGGCCAGGCGAAAGGCTGTCCGGGCGCCGAAACGACCGAGATGCCCTTGAGCGGCAGGTAGACCGCCACGGGTCCCGACGAGGAGTTGACCTTCTCCGCGAGGCGTCTCCCTAGTTCCAGGTTCTCCGCCGGCGTGGTTCGCATCAAGGTGACATTGGGGTTGTGGTGGTAGAAGCGACGTCCCCGGTACGTTTCCGGGATCGAGTCGGGAGTCCAGAAGTTGACCATGTCCAGGCAGCCTGGAGCCACGACCGCGGGTATCCCGGCACGGGCGGCTGCGCCCAGCCGATGCGGCCCGGCACTCATCACTCCGCCGGCGAGTTCATCCGCCAATTCGGTGGTGGTTACGTCCAGGATACCGGCTATGAAGCCGGACGCGACCAGGTCTTCCATTGTCCGCCCCCCGGTCCCGGTGGCATGAAAGACGAGCACTTCGAACCCGGCAGCCTCCAACCGCTGCCGGGCGGCTTCGACACATTGCGTGGTGTTGCCAAACATGGAGGCAGCCACAAGCGGTCTGTCTCCGGCTGTGACTTCATCCACCTGAGCCATTGCCGCGATGGCCGCTGCCGCCTGGGCGAACACGTGTCGGCTGATCCGGTTCAGGCCGCTCACGTCGACGATGGACGGGATCATCACAATATCTTTCAAGCCGATAAGACTGGACACATCGCCGCCCGCGATCGTGGAGACCATGAGCTTGGGAACACCCATCGGCAGGGCTCGCATGGCCGCGGTGGACATCGTCGTACCGGCACTTCCCCCGATACCGATAACCGCCTGCACGCGTCCGGAGGCATGGAGTTCCGGAACCACCTCCTCGGCGCCTCGCGTCATGGCCGCGACGGCTCGACCGCGATCCCCGGCCGCAGCGAGTGCATCGATGCGCTCGCCGGCGGCCGCAGCCACCGTGCTCCGGGACAAATCAGGCTCGAACACGGGTGGCCCCACAATGCCCAGATCGACCACCAGGGTGTCACAGCCGCATCGTTCGATTTGATCCTTGAGGAACGCCACTTCGACACCCTTGGTATCCAGCGTTCCGAGTACGGCAACAGTCGGCACTTCGACACCCAGTCTCCGCCAGTTCCTGCCTTGGTTGGATCGGTCACATTGCCCGACTTGAGTATAGACGCGCGGCTGGCCGGCGGGGGCAAGGCCTGTTGGGACAGGTGGTGTGGCACCAAGGAGAATGTCCGTGTCCTGCGAGGTTGTCGTGCGCTGCCGCAACCGTCGCCCCATGCCGAACCGAACGGCCCCCAAGGCGACCAGGGTGCGGGGGAAGATGAGTGCATGCCATCGCCCGGCTTGGCTGCAGTCGCGGAGTCAACCTGCGGCACACCGGCGACGAATCCGGGGACGCGATGAATTCACAGTGAGAAGTGCCTTGGGGATTTTTTGATTGCGACAAAATCATGTTCAAGGACCTTGGTCCGTTTCCAGGTTTCGGAACCCACATCAACAAGCTTGGACACCGGGCAATGCCGGTGCGTCCGGCCGCCTGTGCTAGACTGCCGACTCGCCTTTGGCGTCGAGTCGCGGCGCGGGCAAATATCACGGTGCCGGACCGGAGCAAGGGTGTCCTGCGGGATGTAGTTCCGGGTTGAACGTGCCGGTCGCACAACCCGAAAACAGGAGCAACCGGATGTCGGAGCGGAAGCGAATCGACCGCAGCAAACTCAAGCCGGTGGTGTTGGACCTGCTTAAGACAGGCGCCCACTTCGGGCACGCCACCCACAGCTGGAACCCCAAGATGACCCCCTACATCTTCACGGAGAAGGAGGGCCAGCACGTCATCGACCTGGAGATCACGGCCGAAGCCATCTTCACCACGATGAAACGGGTCAGCGACGTGGCCGCCAAGGACGGCACAATAATTTTCGTGGGCACCAAGCGGCAGGCGGTCAAGTCGATCGAGGATGCGGCCAAGGCCTGCAGCCAGCACTACATCAACATCCGCTGGCTGGGCGGCACCCTGACCAACTGGCAGACCATTTCGGAGCGGATCAAGTACCTCAACGAACGGGAAGCCCAGTTCGAGGCGGGGGAGTTCAACGCCCTCAACAAGAAGGAACAGCTCGACATCCAAAAGGAGATCGACAAGCTGAACCGACGCCTGGGCGGCATCAAGGAACTGACGTCGCTCCCGGACCTGCTGTTCGTCGTCGACACCCAGCGCGAGAACCTGGCCATCAAGGAGGCCGCACGCGTCGGCATTCCCGTGATCGCCCTGGTCGACACCAACTGCGACCCGGATCCCATCGACCTGGTCATCCCCTGCAACGACGATTCGCACCGGCCCATCCGCTACATCGCCTCCCTGATCGCCAGCGCCGCCAATGAAGGACGCGAGCGGCACCTGAAGGACCTGGCCAAGGGGCCCTCGGACGACGAGATCGAGGCGGAGGTCGCGCGGGAGTACATCGACGACATCGCCGAGGAAGTGGAAGCCGCGGACGAAGAAGACCTGCTCGGGCCCGGCGCGCTCAAGCTCATTGCCGAGATGGGCGACGCCGAGGAAACCGAGGACGAGGCACAGACTGCAGCCAGTCCCGAGGACCCAACCTGACCATCCCGGCCGACAGAGGCCGCCAATTCACCGAAACCGAGCCAATTATCTGAAGCGGGACAACGCATCAACCATGGCCGAAATCACTACTGCGATGATCAAGGCGCTGCGCGACGCCACCGGCGCCGGAATCCTGGACTGCAAGAAAGCGCTCACCGAAACCAACGGCGATCCCGAGCAGGCCACCGACCTGCTGCGCACACAGGGACTGGCGTCCGCGGCCAAGAAGGCCGGCCGCGACACGTCGGAAGGCCTGGTCGGCTCCTACGTGCACGCGGGCGCCAAGGTGGCCGGCATCGTCGAGGTCAACTGCGAAACGGACTTCGTGGCCAACACGGATCAGTTCAAGACCCTGGCCCGCGACCTGGCCATGCAGGTGGTGGCGGAGAATCCACTGTACGTCTCAAGGGAGGAGGTGCCCGCGGAGGTGTCCGACCGCGAAGCCGCCATCTACCGCGAGCAGTCCCTGCAGGAAGGCAAGCCGGAACACATCGTGGACCGCATCGTAAGCGGCCGCATGGACAAGTACTACGGCCAAATCTGCCTCCTGGAACAGGCCTTCATCAAGGATTCCGATCTGACGATCGAGGACCTGCTCAAGGACAACATCGCCCGCCTGGGGGAGAACATCCGGGTCAACCGGTTCAGCCGCATCGCCATTGGCGACTGAGTCCGGGAACGTCCGAGCCACCCGGCCCGCCCGATTCGGGCCGGCAGCAGGATTATGGACGACCGGATCATCATCAAAATCGGCGGGGAGGCCCTCAGCGGCGAGGGTCACATCGGCATCGACCCGGACGAGGCCCGCGCCATCGCGCTCAAAATCCGGGAGGTGCATGCCCTCGGTATCCAGATCGGGTTGGTGATTGGGGGCGGCAACCTCTTCCGCGGACAGGCCCTCGTCGATGCCGGCATGTCCGAGGTTCCGGCCCACCACATGGGCATGATGGCCACCATCATCAACGCCCTGGCCCTGCAGGACGCCCTTGAGCGGCTGGAAGTGCCGGTGCGGGTGATGACCGGTTTCGAGGTGCGCACCATGGCCGAGCCCTACATTGTGCGCCGGGCCGTGCGCCACCTGGAAAAGGGCCGCCTCGTAATCCTGGCCGGCGGCACCGGCAATCCGTTCTTCTCGACCGACACAACCGCGGCCTTGCGGGGCAGTGAGATTCAGGCCCGGCTCATCATCAAGGCGACGAAGGTCGACGGGGTCTACGATCAGGATCCCAAGCTGGATCGCAACGCCCGCGCCTTCCGTCATCTGTCCTTCAACGACGCAATCAACCGTCAGATAGGCGTCATGGACGGCACGGCATTGACCATGTGCCGGGACGGCAACCTGCCGATCGCGGTGGTCAACCTGTGGCACGACGACAGTTTGCTGCGGGCGGTCCAGGGCGAGGAAGTGGGAACCTTGATTTCCTGAGATCCGGTCCGGCATCGCTCCGGCACGATTGCCTGGCATTCAGTTACAATGCGGATTCGGGCCCATCCCAATCCCCGGCCCGGAACCCGGCCAGCCAATTGGCCTCACACCCCAACGCCAAAGGAATCCTCCCATGGTCGACGAACTTCTGTCCGACATGCGGGAGCGCATGGAGCAATCCATCAAGGCCCTGCAGAACGATTTCGACACGATCCGCACCGGACGGGCCAACTCGGCCCTGGTGGAGCGCATGCCGGTCGAGTGCTACGGTGCCTTCAGTCCCCTGGTCCAGATTGCCTCCATCAGTGTGCCGGATGCCCAGGCCATCCTGATCCGGCCCTACAACCCCGACGACCTGACCGCCATCGAAAGGGCCATCTCCACATCCGAACTGGGCATCAATCCACAGAACGACGGAAAGCAGATCCGCCTCCTGATTCCGCCGCTGACCGAGGAGCGGCGCCGGGACCTGACCAAACAGGTCAGCGCACGCGCAGAGCAGGGCCGGGTGGCTATCCGCAACATCCGGCGGGATGTAATTTCCGACCTGCGCGACATGGAGAGCGAGAGCATGATCACGGAAGACGATCTCCACGCTTCGCGGGCCGACGTACAGAAAGGAACCGAGGAATTCATCGATGCGATCGAAAGCCTGGCGGACGCCAAGGTCGACGACATCATGACCCTTTAGTCCGCGCCGCGGACCCTTCAGACCGCGCGTCGGCACCATGAACCAACAGGAACCGCCACCCCCCGCCCACATCGGCATTATCATGGACGGCAACGGCCGGTGGGCCCGGGCCCGCGGCCGACCGCGCATGGCCGGCCACAAGGCCGGCGTCGACAACATCAGGCCCATTCTGGAAGCCTGCGTGGAGATCGGGGTTCCGTACCTGTCGCTGTTCGCCTTCTCCACCGAAAACTGGAGCCGGCCCGACAACGAAGTCTCCGGGCTGCTGAACCTCCTGGGCAGCGCCATCCGCACGCAGCTGGACGAATTGAACGCCAACGGCGTCCAAATTCGCCACAGCGGCAACCTGGACCGGGTCAGCCCGCATCTCCAAGCTGAGATGCAGCGGGCCGTGCACGAAACCCGCTGCAACAGCCGCATCACACTCAACGTGGCGTTCAACTACGGCGGGCGGGCCGAAATCCTGGCGGCCGTCCGCCGCATCATCCGGGCCGGCGTGCAGCCTGAGGAGCTGGACGAGGAACGTTTTCAAGGCTTCCTGGACCAGCCGGACCTGCCCGACCTCGATCTGATCATTCGCACGGGCGGGGAGTTTCGCCTCAGCAACTTCATGCTTTGGCAGGCCACCTACGCCGAGTACTACAGCACCGAAACCTTCTGGCCGGCCTTCGGCCCGGACGAACTCAAGGCCGCCCTCGGCGAGTATGCCCGGAGGGAGCGCCGCTTCGGCGGCGTCTGCCCGACCTGATGACCCGGCCCGAGCGCAAGCGCAGGGGCATCCAAATCCCGGCACTCGGGGTGCGCCTGCTTACGTTGGCGCTGGTGGTGCCGCTCTACATGTCCCTGATCTGGATGGGGGACCTGATCTGGGTGGCGGTCGTGGTGTGGTCGGCCATGCTGGCCTGCTACGAATACTTCGGCCTGTGCCGGCAGGGCGGCTACCCCACCAACCACAAGTTCGGCATGCTGTGGTGCGCAGTCCTGATCATCCGGTTCAGCGGCGCCTTCAGCGGCGTGCCGTTGAGCCTCGTCATTACCTGGGGCATGATTGTGCTGCTGGCCTCGGCCCTGTTTTCGCGGCGGACTCCCTTCCTGACCTGGCTGACCACGGCCAGCGGCCCGATGTACATCGGCATCTGTCTGGCATTGCTGGTGCCGATACGCCAGGTTGACAGCGGCTTCTGGTGGCTGGTGCTGCTCATGTGGACCACCTACATGGCCGATTCGGGCGCCTATTTCGTGGGATCGCTGTGGGGCCGCCACAAACTGGCACCCGAGATCTCACCCCGCAAGAGCTGGGAAGGCCTGGGGGGAGCCCTGGTGTTCGGGTCCCTGATGGCGACGATCATCGTGCTCCTGTCCCAGCACCCGGGTTGGCTGTCCATACCGCAAACCCTGCCGGACTGGCCGATCGTGCGGACCGACTGGTTCCGCAGCCTGACTTCGCTGGAGGCCCAATACTTCGAACCTCTGCCTATCAACCTGTGGGCCGGTTTGGGGGTTGGCTTCCTGATTGCAGTCCTGGGTCAGTTGGGAGACCTGACCATCAGCGTGTGGAAGCGCCACGTGGGCACCAAGGACTCGGGCACCCTGTTCCGCGGCCACGGCGGCATGCTGGACCGCATCGACTCACTGCTCTTCACTTCGCCCTTGATCTACAGCCTTATCTTGATCCTGCTCTGACCAGCGACGCGCGGACATTGCCCACAAAAGGGATGGGCCGGACTCAACCTGAACGAGCGTACAGAACCCAGCAGGCCATGGTGTATTGATCCGGTTCGGACACGGACACCACCGGCTCGAACTGCTCCATAAAGTCCTCATGGTAGAAAGGCGGCAGATCCAACTGCCGATACTCATACCAGGCGCGCCGTACACCGTCCAAGGCCGCCAGCAGCAGGGCTGCCCTGACTTCGGGTGTCAACCCCTCCTCGATGCGTGTAACCGCTACGTCACAAGTGATGTTCTCCCGATCGGCATCCTCGGACCAGGTGCAGAGGGCACTGCCTTCGTTCGGTACCGGATCGTTGACCGGATCCTCGGTCGCCGGCAACTGATAGCTTACGGGGCCTTGGACGTCGGAGAGCGTGTCGAGTAGCCTGAACTCATAGGCATCGACCAGAAGTTCCCGGTCCGTGAGGAAGGTATCCAGGTTGGCCAGGCATTCGGCACTCGGTGCGCTCCAGTTGTAGTCGGCACTCTCGTCCAACATCCTCACCAGGGCACCGGATGCAGGCAGTTCTGCAAGATACTCGCAGACCCCGTCCAGGCACTGTTCGAACGGCGACGTCCCGTCGGGTTGATCCGGGCTCGCTGCTGCCGACTCCGATCCGGTGGACTCGTCGGCCGCCCTCGGTGTGGATGTCGGTGTGGGTGTGGATATCGCCTCGGGCACGGGCTCGGGCACGGGTTCCCCCATCGGCCGCACCAGGAAGAAAATCCCAACGGCAATGGCCGCGAGCACGAGGATGGCGAGAATCGGTCGCAGTTTCTTCAAGCCAGTGCTTCCCTCAAGATGGCAACGCTGTCCGCCACGGACCGGTGGGCGTTGTAGATGCTCGAACCGGCCACGACGTAACGGGCACCCGAATCAACCACGGCACGAATCGTGGACGCATCCACCCCGCCGTCCACCTGGATGGCCGGCGGCGCCTCAAGCTCCGCTGTGGCAATGAGTGATCCGAGCCGACGGATCCTGGCCGGTGATCCGGCTATGAACGGAGCGCCTCCGAAACCGGGCGGAACGGTCATGACCAGGACACGGTCCACATACGGCAGCAATTCCCGCACGGCTTCCGGTGGAGTTCCGGGGTTCAGGGCAATGCCGGCCAAACAGTCGGCATGACGAATGTCGTCCACCGCCCGGTACGGATCCCGGCATGCCTCGACGTGCACGGTGACCATTTCAACCCCGGTGGACAGAAAGGCCGGCAACAGCCGCAAGGGTTCCTCCACCATCAGGTGCACATCAAGGGGAAGCGTGGTGGCCTGCCGGACGGCTTCAACGGTCGAAACCCCAAACGTGATGTTGGGAACAAACATCCCATCCATAACATCCAGGTGAAAACCGTCCACTCCGGTCCCCTCGGCCTCGGAAATCGATGCGGCGAGATATCCGAAGTCGGCGGTTAGAATGGAGGGCAGCAGGTGAATTGCAGCCATCGCTTGTGCAACAAGCCTTGCGGAACAGA
Organism: Anaerolineales bacterium; assembly: GCA_034428255.1. Classification (GTDB taxonomy): domain Bacteria; phylum Chloroflexota; class Anaerolineae; order Caldilineales; family Caldilineaceae; genus Bin34. The sequence goes on along the minus strand of DAOUIC010000123.1, from coordinate 467 downwards.
ACGGTGTCGCCTGCAAATTGTGGCAGACCGTGCCGCGAAACCGACAATCGAACCCAGCCTGCAGGCGGCCGCGGTCGGTAGGTACCACAGGACATGCTGTCGGATATTGGGCCTGTCTGTCAACCGCGCACCATGATCGTCCCGCCGGGGCGGGCCCGGACGCATGCATTAAAGGAAACACGAATAATGACCACAGCTAGGGAACTGGCAACCGCCGCCGGCAACGGCGATCTCGACACCATGCGGCCCATGCTTGCCGCGGACGGCGCGCTGGCCACCGCCTGGCAACCCGTGATGGAAGCCTGTCTCAGGGGGCGGCCGGAAGCCTTGAAGCTGCTGCTTGAGCGTGGCGCGGATCCGAACGTGAAGTCGCGCTCCTCGCACCACTATCGGCCCCTGCATCGAACCGTCGAACACAAGAAGACGATGCCCAAGCACGAAGGCCACATGCAGGTGGTGGAAATCCT
>DAOUIC010000122.1:0-13508 GCA_034428255.1 Anaerolineales bacterium | reverse complement strand
ATCGGCCGGTGGTGGCCGTATCCGGGGACGGAGGCTTTCTGTACGGTGCCCATGCCATGGCCACCGCGGTGCAGGAAGGCATTCACTCGGTGGTGCTGGTGTTTAACGACAACGCCTACGGCAACGTCCTGCGCTCCCAGCGGGAGGAGTTCGACGAGCGGGTGATCGGTACCCGCCTGCACAACCCGGACTTCCCGGCCCTGGCCCGGACCTTTGGCGCCCGGGGCCTGCGCGCCGATTCACCGGAACAGCTGGAGCAGCTGCTGCGGGAGGCGGTCCAAACCGAGGCCCACACGGTGATTGAGATTCCGGTCGGTGAAATGGAACGGGCCTACTGAACGATTCCTGTTGCCCCCATTGTTTTTGGAGTGAGTTTCATGCCCGTTGTCCTTGCGAGTCCCGTTTCACCTCCGACCTGGGCGCTGCTCCAGCGACAACTGTTGCGGGAGGCCAGTGAAGCGTGCCGCGCATTCCATGCCAAGTACTTCGACCAGCGGGGATTCCTGGAGTGCGTGCCCCGTTGGGGCGGGGACGACGGACCGGACGATGCCGCCGAGAACCTGCTCAATTGGACGATGCTGCATGCCTTGGGCGCCCCGGACTGGCTGCTGACGTTGTATCGACACGGCTGGGAAGGCCATTTGCGGCAGTACACGGAAGCGAGGACTTCCGAAGTTCCGTTTGCGCGCGACGGGATGTACTACAAGGAATTTCCGGTCATGTTCGACTGGTTCCACAACGGGGAGGGCTACAGCGCGTTCTTCCTGGAAGGTCTCTGCGATCCGGACAACCGGGAGTTCAGGCGGCGGACCCGCCGTTTTGCCGGCTTTTACCTGGGGGATGAACCGGGCGCGGACAACTTCGATCCCGAGCTGCGCCTGGTGCGCAGCATGTTCAACGGCAGTAGGGGGCCCCTGCTGCGCAAGGCCACGGCGTTGGACTGGGCCGGGGACCCCATTGAGATAGAGGGCAGGTTTCGGCCCGGCCACGGCGAGGCCAGCTACGCTCAGATGCTGGAGCATTTCGAGGAGTACAACGACGTTGACGGGGACAGTCCCCTCAATTTCGGGATTACGACACCGATGCTGAACGCGTTCATGTTGGACGGGGATCCGCGCTGCCGCGACTGGATTACCGCCTACATGGACAAGTGGGTGGAGCGCACGCATGCCAACGGCGGCATCATCCCCACAATTGTGGGCACCGACGGCGTGGTGGGCTCCCCTTGTGGGGGCCGGTGGTACGGAGGCGTCTACGGCTGGGGCTTTACGGTGTCGGTTCCGGGAAGCGAGCAAAAGGCACACCGCCCGTTTTTCAGTCACCGTGCGCCATACGGTTTTGGCAACGCCCTTCTGCTGACCGGCGACCGCCGCTATGTGGAAACCTGGCGCGGTGTCATTCAGGCGGTTAACGCCAACCGTCGGCAGGGACCGAACGGTGCCGAATATCCTCGGATGTTTGGTGACGATGGCTGGTACGAGTACCGTGCCGACCCGTTTCAGGATGGGGCGGAGGAGATGCTGTACTGGTCCCACGATGCAACCGGATTGCCCGCGGCGACACGGTCCGAGTGGAATCGGTTCCTGACCGGGGACAATCCGGGCTGGCCCGAGGAGGCACTGCGGCGGGACCTGGAAGAGGTCCGCAGTCGCATGGAGGGTGTACGAGCGGATCCATCAACCCCGGACACGCGTCTGTCCGACGACATGAACCATCTCAATCCGGCCTGCACCGAGGCTTTGACCCGCACCATGCTGGGCGGTCTGCCCACCGGACGCGTGGGGTATCCGTTGCACTGCCAGTTGCGCTACTTCGATCCGGAGGCGCGTCGGGCTGGCCTGCCGCCCGATGTGGGTTCGTTGGTGCGCGCGATGGATGCCGAAGGGATCGAAGTGGAACTTGTGAACCTGAATGTCCGGGAACCCCGCACCGTCCAAGTACAACTGGGTGCCTATGGTGAACATGCCGTTTCGGAACTGCGGCGCGTGGACGGCAGGCGGGTTGATCGGGACATGCTGGGTGAACGGGACTCGGTGTTCGAGGTGGTGCTGGAACCGGGATGCGGCGGGCGGCTGTCCCTGGGCCTGTCCCGGTATTGTCGGTGGCCCACCTTGGGGTTACCCTGGCGGCGGCATGGCTCGCGCGATCGCACGGGAGCGCAAATGTGATGCGCCGGGATCGGTGCGAGTGCAATGCGTTGGGCTGACAAGTCTCCACCGGACTTTATTGAATGGGTAGTGCAACGATGTCGATCACATTAAGGGAACCATCCTCCTTGAACACCGCGGGCCGCGGATGGGATTCGGACTTCAGGGCTTTTGAACAGACTCCTCCGGCCAGCGTAGTGCGCCGCCTCCAGGACTTCGTCGGTACGCACTCCCCGTCTGAGTACCGATCGTGGACATCGTCGGTGCCGCACCTGCAGCGCGAGGTGGGTGAGGTAGTGCGCTACGACGGTGTAGCCGGCAGTTACACGGCCGTGCTGGAATACCAGTTGCCGCTGGATGCGCGCCGTATCGACGCGGTCTTCCTATTGCATGACGGAGTGGCGGTCATTGAACTCAAGGGCAAGGCGGCAGCCACGGCGGCGGACATTGACCAGGCCCATGCCTATGCCCGGGACCTGGCCAACTATCACAGGGACTGCCATCAACGCCGGGTTGTTCCCATTCTGGTGCCAACGGAAATGCAAGGACCTGTCCAATGTACCGGGCATGTCCACGTCTGCCCTCCGCACAGGCTGGACGAATTGCTGACCGCAGTGGATTCGAAATCCCGACCGGACCGGATGGATCCCGAACGGTTTCTGTCCACGGATGCCTACCGCCCGTTGCCGAGCCTGATTCAGGCGGCCCGAGCTCTGTTTCACAGTCGCCGGGTACCGAGGTTGTGGCGTTCCGTGGCCAACACGGACATAGCCGTTGACTGTATCCACAACATCGTTCGGGAAGCGGCGGCCACACGAACTCGCAGGCTGGTTCTGGTCACAGGTGTGCCAGGAGCCGGCAAAACGCTGGTAGGCCTGCGCATGGTCCATTCTGAGGAACCGGGTCGGCTCGCCAGTCGGGATGCTCCGTCCTCAGCCGTTTTTCTCTCCGGCAACGGTCCGCTGGTGCAGGTTTTGCAGTACCAACTGAAGAGCGCGGGTGGTGGTGGACGCGCGTTTGTCCGCAGTGTCAAGGACTACGTCAGGACCTATGGCCGAGCCGGCGGCAACGTGCCCGATCACCATGTGATCGTGTTTGACGAGGCGCAGCGCGCGTTTGACGCCCCCAAGGTGGCTGACACCCACAAGCTACCTCTGGCACAGGCAAAATCCGAACCCCAGGAGTTCGTCGCCATCGCGGAGCGGCTGCCCGACTGGTGCGTGGTGATTGGCCTAATTGGAACGGGCCAGGAAATCCATGTCGGTGAGGAGGCTGGCATTGGACAGTGGGCGGATGCCGTGCGCGGGACCAGCGACGCAGACTCATGGAGGGTGCATGGACCTTCCGAGATCCGGTCCCGGTTCTCCGGCCTGAAGTTTCGGTCCGATCAAAACCTCTCCCTGGACACTGCCCTGCGGGCGCACCTGGCTGCTGATCTTGACCTCTTCGTGGATGGTTTGGTCAATGCCGAAGAACCCAAGAATGAGGCGCGGTTGTCACAGTTGGCCGGGAGACTGGAGCAGAACGGATTCCATCTGCGCCTGTGCCGCGACCTGCGCGTCGGCAAGGGCTATCTGCGGGACCGATATGCCGACCAACCGGACAAGCGGTTTGGCCTGATGACTTCCAGCCGGGACAAGGCCCTGAGCCGATCGGTGCCGGAGCATCAACGATTTGACGCCGACTTCCGGTGGCGGTCCCAGGCCCGGCTGTTGGCTCCGTGGTATGTCGAAGCCGAGGAACATCCCGGATCCTGCCGGCATCTGCACCGCAGCATTACGGAATTCGAGGCTCAGGGCCTGGAACTGGACGGTGTCCTGCTGGGTTGGGGGACGGACTTTGTCCGATCGAGCGGGGTCTGGGACATGTCGCGCATGACGCGCTACCAGAAGGGCAGAAGGCAGGCCCGGGTCCGCAATCCCGGCCAACTTCGGACCAATGCCTATCGGGTGTTGTTGACACGCGCCCGCGACGTGACGGTGGTGTATGTGCCGATCCTGCCAGAGTCGGAAGCTACGGCGGCATTTCTTGAGCGAGTGGGTTTTCAACCCCTGTAACAGCGGCGGTGGCTACACCAATATCCACGGCATGCGGGCCCAAGAACTGCCAACCGACGGCGCGGGCGCCTGTAACCTTCGGAGCGGGCCGGACCGCGGGGGCCGGTGCTAAACTTCATGGGTTGCGATACCGCAGTGCGCAAACCCTGGAGGGTGGTCGTTGAGCACGATTTCGCTTGTCCAGCCGGACGAGCCGTTGCGAATTCAGAAGATCCTGATTTTCCCCTACCCTGATTTGAAACGGCTTTGGTTCCGCATGCAGTTGCAGGCACAGCCCGACCACAAGCCCAACATTGACATCGACGTCGCCGCGGTCGACGGACCGGCCGGCAACAGTCTGTCGTTCGTGGCCTACGACGACACCTACCTGGATGCCACCATCCACCTGAAGGAGCCGCAGCCCGGCGGCCTTTATCAGTGCGTGGTTGATCTCTCCTTGGGCCTGCCGCCCGACATGGAGCGTGTGGAGCAGGTCAAGTTCGAGTTTCCGCTGGAGTTCCGGGACGCCGAAGCCGGAGCCGACGGCTTCGGCTATGATTGCCCCGACCCGAGCCCGGCCTAGTTGCATATTCGCAGGACACGAGATGCCGCCAGTCAAGCCCACCTTGCAACTCGCCGTTGCCGAAGAGTACCCGGTTGTCGACGCGGAAACGCGTCAGCTGCAGGGTTACATCAACCAGTTTCCGGACCGGGATCCGATCGTGATCTACGAGGAGGAGACTGAGCGGGTTCTGAAGCCGGAATTGGCCGGCATCGCACCCCTGCTGGACGTCGACTTTCATCCCGACGTGGAGAGTCTGGGACAGGCGCTGGCTCGCCAGCGGGCGGAAGTGGCCGATCTGCTCGACAAGGTTGGCTGCCGGATGGCCATCGCCGGCACCCACCCGGACAGCATGCCCCAAACCCGCACCCGGGTCTTCACCTGGTACAGCGAACTGGTCGGGGATGTAGCCGTCGTGGCCCGGCGTCTGCAGATCTACGCCACCACCTTCCACATCACGATTGGCGATCCTGATCTGACCATCAGTGTGATGAACGGAATGCGCTACCTGCTGCCGCACGTGTTCTGCCTGAGCACGAGTTCCCCGCTTTGGTCCGGTGAACTGTCGGGGCTCAAGGGGTATCGCCAGGTTCTCCGAGACTCGCTGCAGCGCACCAATTTCCCGCCCACGTTCGAGAGCCGGAATGCCTACCAGGAGTTCCTGGATACGCTCATCCAGTCCAACAGCATCGGCTCGTCGGAAGCCATTCGCTGGGATGTGCGGCCGAATCGGAACTGCGACGGCCTGATCGTCAGCGTCTGCGATGCCATCACCAAGCTGGACGATCTGTTGACCATCGGCGCCCTGCTCCAGGGCATTGCCGCGTTCATGGTGTCGCTGACCCTGAACAACCAGCAGTTCCGGACCTACGACCGAATCCTGCTAATGGAGAACAAGTGGCGGGCCATGCGCTACGGCACCGAGGGCCGGCTCATCGATTTCGGCAAGGAGGCCGAAGTCCCGCTGAACCGGCTGATGTGGGAGCTTGCGGAGTTGGTCCTGCCGTTTGCCGAAACCCTCAACGGTACAAGATATATCGAGAGGGTGCACGACCTGGTCGAGGGCGGCTCGTCCGCGGACCGGCAGATTGCGGTGTGGCGGTCCAGCGGGGAATCCATGCAGGCCGTAGTCGATCACATTGTCTCTGAATCCACGGATCTGTAGCCATGAAGCGACCGGAGTTGACCCTGGGGGTGGAGGAGGAATATCAGGTTGTGGATCCCGAGTCCCGGGAACTGCAATCGGTAATCTCCCACTTCACGAACCGGAACGAAGCCACCATCTACCACCGCACTGTCAGTTCCGAACTGCACCAGTCCATGGTGGAGTTGGGCACCGGTGTCTGCCGTACCCCGGACGAGGTGATGCAGGAGCTCAAGTCCCAGCGGGAATACATCCGGGACCTGGCGGCCGAGCGGGGCCTGCGGATTGTGGCCGGCAGCACGCACCCCGTCAGCCGCTGGGAAGAACAGGAGATCTCCCCCTACGATCGGTATCAGTCGCTGACCTCGGAGTACCAGATCGTGGCCCGCCGCATGCTGGTCTGGGGCATGCACGTCCATGTCGGCATCAGCGACAAGGCGTTCCTGATGGACGTGATGAACATTACCCGCTACTACCTGCCGCATGTGCTGGCCCTGACGGCCAGCAGTCCGTTTTGGGGCGGCCTCGACACCGGCATGAAAAGCTACCGGGCCTTCGTGGCCGACGATTTTCCCCGGAGCGGCATGCCGGATGTGTTCAGCAGCTGGCAGGAATACGAAGCCCTGGCCAATACGCTGATCAACACCAACTGCATCGACGACACGTCCAAGATCTGGTGGAACGTGCGGCCCCACCACACCTATCCGACGCTGGAGTACCGGATCATGGACATCTGCCCGCGCATGGAGGACGGCGTGGCCATCGCCGCCCTGCTGCAGGCACTGGTTCTGTGGGTCTGGAAGCTGCGTTCCAAAAACCTGACGTTCCGGCTGTTCAGCAAGGATCTGATCGACGAAAACAAGTGGCGCGCCGCCCGCGAGGGACTGGACTGCAAGCTGATCAATCTGGGCACCCGAGAGGAGATTCCGGCACGGACCGCCATTCGGGAACTGCTGAGAATGCTGTCCGAAGAGGTGACCGAACTTCAGATCGGCAGACAATTCGAAACCATCCACCGCATCCTCGAGACCGGCTCCAGCGCGGACAAGCAGCGGGCCATCTACAGGGACACGGGCGACATGTCCAAGGTGGTGGACTTCCTCATGAAGGAAACCCTGGTCGGCCTGGACTGACTGCGGCCTTCAGGCAGCCGGCAGCCGGGTCAATTCATCCGCCGCGAATTCGGGCAACGGCACGGGCCTGCCCCGGTGTCGGGCCGCCAGTCCCGTCTCCGGGGAGGTGACGCGCCCGACTTGCACCGATGGCCAGCCCAGATCGCGCCAAGCGTCCTTCAACGCGTTGGCGTCGTCGGGCCGACAGGTGCACAACAGGCTTCCGGACGCGATGCAGCCAAGCGGATCAAGGCCGCAGTCCCGGCAGATGCGCGCCGCGAAGGCCGGCACCGGAATGCGGTCCAGGTCCACCTCCAGTCCCGTGTTCGAGGCCGCGGCCAGTTCGCGCATGGCAGTGGCCACGCCGCCTTCCGTGGGGTCGTGCATGGCGGTGGCCAGTCCGCTGCGGGCAGCCGCCAGAGCCGGTTCCCGGATGCTGATTCCCGGCTCGTAAAGACATTGCGAAGCGTCATTGAGCTCGGCCGTTGTCCAACCTTGGGCCAAGAGCGGCCTGTGCATGGTGCGCGCCAGGATGCTGACGGCTTCCACGGGGCACCAGCCTGCCAGGAGCAGAACGTCTCCGGGTTGTGCACCGGCCGTGGCAACCAGGTATCTGCGGTTCACCGTGCCGAGCATGGTGCCGCTGATGACGGTGCGGCGGACCGCGTCGGTGATCTCGGTGTGGCCTCCGACAACGGAGATCCCGGCCGCGGTGCATGCCTCCCCCAACCGCTGGAACAAGTGTTCCGTTTCGGGTACGGTGGCCTGGCCCGTCGGCAGAAGGACCACCGGCAGGAACCAGCGGGGTTCGGCCCCGCACACCGCCAGATCGTTCATGCCCACGGTGAGGGCGTACAACCCGATGTCATCGGTTGTAAACGTGATGGGGTCGCTGGTGGCAACCAACAACTCGGAGCCGCCGTCCGGCCATGCCAGGACAGCGGCATCCTCGCCCTGGCCCGGTCCGACGAGCAGGGCCGGATCAAAGGCGGGCAGCAGGCTCAGGGCACGGGCGAGCCGCTCCGGTGCCAGCTTGCCGGGCGGCAGTACACGGGAGCTTGCGGCATTCACGGACAAGACCGGAACCGATGCCTTCAGCGGGTCGTGAAGACCAGATAAATCATCACTCCACAAAGAAGGATTACACTCAGGATCTGAGCTTCGGTCATGGTTTCCCCGGTTCCTGCCTGCCACGACGGGGTGTAGACGCGGGGAGTAGTTTAGCCGCCTGCCACGGCGTATCCTGACTGAATTCGGACTGTTTCCGGCTTGGCGGCCAACAGGCCGACCGGCAATGTCAGTTCCGCATCGTCTCAAATACGTCCATGTGTTTCTGGAACACCTTGGGGGCCACGGCGTACAGCATGCGCAGGACTTCCTGGCCCATGGCCCGGATTTCCCACTGGGCCGCCTTGTCCACGGCCCGCAGCCAAAGGAAGTGCGACCAGGCTGCAAAGTTCATCGTGGTCACGATGCGGGTCTCGGTGGCATTGGGCAGCAGGAAGCGCGCGTCCTCCTTGCGAATGCCCAGGCCGCGCAGGGCGAGGTACGTCTCCTGCAGACTCTCCCATGACCGGTCGAGCAGTTCCCGGGCTTCCTGGTTGCGCGCCACGCGCGGGGGCACCACCGCATTCCACCCGCCCTTGGTCAGATCGACGTACCGTTGCGACTCCTGGCTGAAACTGGCCAGGCGGTGCCGCACGAGCTGATGGGTGCAGGCCCGCGAGATGCCTTCGAACAGGAAGCAGGCGGATCCGTGGTCCAGCAGTACGGCCGGGTCGTCCAGTACCGGCTGCGTGTAACCCAGGAGCACGACCCGCTGCGGGGGTGTGTGTACCGGTTGCAGGGCTGTCTGCAGCGTGTCCGTTGGTTCCTGCGCGACAGCCGGAAGACTCTTCGGGGCCTCCGGCTCGCAGTCGAACTCGTCATAGACCTCGGGTACCAGAGCCTTGAGCAGCGGTACTGCTTCCAAGGCGCGGCCTTCGCGGAAGAAGTGGAGCCAGACCCTCGTGTTCCCCGACACAATCCATGTCCGCGGGGCGATGCGACTGATTTCGCAGTGGCGGCTGGCCTCCCGCCACAGGGCCGGCTCGTCCGTGTCCGTCCAGCGCAGTGTGACCACGACATGCTCGATGACATCCTCGTGGCCCTCCCGTACCCGGGCCGAGATGAAGTTGGGGGAGGTACCCATGCGGTGGGTGCTTCGGTAGCAGAGCCGGGCTGCGTACTCGATCAGATTGGCTGCGAACGTGCTTTGGCCCTGCCATAGGGAAGCCACGTCGCTGGCATCCGTGCGGGCGGTGCCGTGCAACGCGGGATTGGGTTGGGTATAGGCGAGCAGTTCGACCACGGGGAGCTGTTGAGGTGGGAAAATCCGATTGGCTACAGGAGGAGACTACAGGATTATGGCCGATTCCGGCGTCAGGGGCACCGTGGGGACCGGCCAAGGCGATCGGGATGGCTGACAAGGGAATCACGGAGGGGTTCTCCGGGAGGGGGCGGTGCCAAACCGGACAGCCATGGTGTCAACAATCCATCCGATGCAGTTACTCCGATACCAGATAGGAAAGCACCGAGTCAAGGTCCACTGCCTCCGGGGGTGGCACTGACTGATCGTCAAACACATGCCACCACGCCTGCAGCAGGTTGGTGAAGAACTGGGGCAGGTACCTTTTGAGCATGCCGGTGTCCAGCAACTCGTTCGGAGCCCGCCTGCGCCCCGTCTTTTCGTTAACAACATCCACGCCAAAGGAGGACGCCAAACGCATGAAGCCTTCAACGCACGGCAGGCGTTCCTTGTTGCTCAGGTGGCCGTAGGCGCCCATGAGCACCGTCACACTGCCTTCCAGGCGAATTTGAGTCAACTCGTACGAGGCCTGGGTGAACTTGTGCCACTTGGCGGCCGCGCGGCATGTGTTGGCTACGTGATCCAGCATGTAAAGCCACATCTCGACGGCCCTGGATTCCTTGCGGTCCCGTCCTTGGTATCGGCTCATGGACTGTTCTCGGTTGGACTTTGTACAACGCGATCCCATCCGCCCAGCCGGGATGCGACTGTGGCGGTGTTTAGGCAGTGTAGCAGAAGAAATCTCACGGGAGTTCCGGGGACAGCGGTGGTGGTTTCGCCATGTCGGGGGGGCCAGGGAAAAGGGAGTTGGCCGGTCCAGGCGCTCGTCTGGACCAAGGCCAGGACATCCATGAATGTCGTGGGTACGGTCTTGGCGTACCAGACGGTCCGGCGGGGCTGCAGGCGCCGGCCCGGCAGCAGCAGGTGCGCGGTCACGGTGATCCAACTGAGATGACTGCGACTACGCGGGGGATGCGCTGCCGCAAGCCACCGTTTGCAGGACAGGGCAAAGTCGGATGTCCGACGCACCAGTTCCTCAACTTGCCGCGCCGGGGTGCCAAGTTTCTTAATGGAGGGCAGGGTCGCGCACAATCAGGTTGGCAGCTTCGCATGCCTGCCACCCACAACCAGGAGACGAGACATGGAATACACGACACTCGGGCGGACAGGGGTTCAGGTGTCCCGGCTGTGCTTTGGGACGATGAGTTTCGGCGACATTGCGGATGCCGACATGTCGGGCCGGATGTTCAACCGCTGTCGGGACATCGGCATCAACTTCTTCGACTGCGCCAACACCTATGCCGGTGGCCGCTCCGAGGAGATCCTGGGGGCGCTCATCAAGCCGGTGCGCGACGAGATTGTCCTGACGACCAAGGTCTGCTCGCCCGTGTCCGATCAGCCCAACGACAAGGGGTTGTCCCGTCGCCACATCCTCATGCAGGTGGAGAATTCCCTGCGACGGCTGGACACGGACCGCATTGACCTCTACTTCGTTCACCACTTCGACCCGTTCACGCCGATTCCCGAAGTTCTGCGCTCGCTGGACCTGCTTGTGCAGCAGGGAAAGATTCGCTATGCCGGCGTGAGCAACTGGGCCGCCTGGCAGATTGCCCTTTCCCTGGGGGAGAGTGCCCGGTTGGACCTGGCGCGCTTCGAATGCATCCAGCCCATGTACAGCCTGCTCAAGCGGCAGGCCGAGGTGGAAATCCTGCCGCTGGCGCAGGATCAGGATCTGGCGGTGATTCCCTACAGTCCCATGGCCGGCGGCATTCTGTCGGGCAAGTACCGGTGGGACGAGCGGCCCGCTGAATCGCGCCTGGCGGTCAATACGATGTACCAGGCCCGGTACGGCGAGGAGCACTACTTCGACACCGCCACCAAGTTTGCGGCCCTGGCCGGGGAACTGGGCGTGTCGGCGCCGGCGCTGGCCGTGGCCTGGGTCGACCACCATCCCGGCGTGACCGCACCCATCATCGGTGCCCGCAACCTGGACCAGCTCAATTCGTCCCTGGAAGCCCTTGAGGTCGAAATGACGGACGAGATATGGCAACGGGTTGCTTCATTGGTTCCCGTGCCTCCCATGGCCACCGATCGGGAGGACGACCGCGACTAAACCCGGACCACAGGTCGGCCAATGGTCGGCCTGTGACCTACCCTGCCGCGGCCGCGCGGAAGGCCTCTTCATACATGGGGCCTACCACATTCCAACAGTATTGATCCTGTACCAGATCGCGGCCCGCCTGGCCTTGGGCGCGTCTGTCGCCGGCGGTTTGGATATCCAGATGCCGGATGGCCCTTTCGAGGGCGACCGCGTCATTGGGCGGGATTAGCTGTCCGGTTTGGCGGGTGGTCAGCAGCCGGTTGGCGCCCACGTCTGTTGCTACCAGCGGCAGACGGTGCCACATTGCCTCCAGAAGAGCGGTTGGCATGCCTTCGTGGAGCGATGGGTAGACAAAGGCACCGGCCTGTCTGTATTCCCGGGCCAGGTCGGTCCCGAAGCGCGGGCCGGCCAGTTCCACATTGTCCAAACCGGCCTTCCGGACCGCTTCGACCAAGGGACCGTCCCCCACGAGACGCACATGGACATCCAGGTCCGGCAGGTGGCGCATGGCGTTCATCAGAATGTGAATCCCCTTGCGATAGCTGATGGTTCCTACGTAGAGAAGGCGGCTCGGATCGCCGGCATGCACCGGATCCGCATCCAGTTCCGGCGCATGCACGTCCACGGCGTTGGGCAGGTTCAGGATGCGTTCGGGAGCCAGGTTGCACTGTTGGAACAGGTTCTCGTCAAGCAGTCCACCCATGCTGACGGCATGGTCCGAATTTCGGGCCAGATGGCGGCGCGCCCACAGGCGCGGTCTGAAGAGGGCGAGATCGATCAGGGCCTTGCGAGGCTCGTGGCGCAGGAATCCCCCAAAGTACTGTGGCTGGAACTCCCGCCAGGTGTGGTCGTTCACGATGCACGGGAATCGGCGGCGGCGCAGGTAGCGTACAAGCGGCAGGCCGTCGCTGTATCCCACATCCCAAGTCCGGGAACCGGTCCAGCGGTCCACATGCCGGGCGAAGTCAAGTACGTGACGGCCCTTGGGGAGCGTATGTTCCATCACGGAAGGCAGGTCCGGAAAGTGCCGGGTTGGATACGGATGGAGCACGTCCAGCTCGTGCCCGGCTCCGGCCAGATGCCGGATCAGGTGCACGGAATGGAGGCCGGATCCGCCGACTACGTCGGGGAACAGGTGGGGTGTGGCAAACAGGATGCGCATGCCGGGTAGTGTATTCGCGGACTTCGCTTCCACACGGATGGGCCGTTGTGTCGCGGGTCATGCGATTCGAGTGGCCAAACCTCCGCCTCCCCTGGTTCGATCAAGGTTTGCCCATTGGTACAACCACATCCACGGTTCCTAACCCAATCCATCGCACCGGCCTTTGGCCTGCAAACAGACATCCCCGGATCTCGGCATCGGGGGAGGGCGGAACCGACGCGCAGAGGGGGGCAGGATTTCCCGATTCGCGCTGTTTGGTGCACGATCAATAGGGAACAGCTGAGGGGGCGGAACTACCAGACGTGACTGCACACTCCCATTGGCGGCATTGGCTGACACACCTTGTGCCGGCATGGCGTCAAGCATCAGCCAACGGACGGACCCGACCGTGATTCGACTGGAGATTCGCGGCGGCTTGGGTCACCGCGCACGCGCAGTCACTGCCCAATTGCCCTTTCTGGGCCTGGCAGCTACCGGTACCTGCGAGGCGACCGCTGTTTACTTTCTGGACGCGGACTTTGACGACGACGCGCTGGAATTGCTCTGCGCACGGCTGCTCAGGGATCCCGTAACTGAAACGGCCGCGTGGATGCGCGATCCCCGGGACAATGCAGACAGCCCTGCAGCCGTGGAGGTCGCGCGTAAGCGAGGAGTGACGGATGCGGAGGCCCGCGTCCTTGAGCACGCATTGGTTCGCCTGGGATTTCCCCCTGCCCGCGCGGCACGCGCAACGCGCTACGAATTTGCGGGATCGCTCGGCGAGGAGGACCTGCATCGGATCGCCCGCGACCTGCTGTGCAACGCCACCACGGAACGGTATGCGGTGGGATGGTTGCAGCCCGAGTTCGAGGAAGGGGCCGGGCATTCAAGCCGATGCGAGACCATATCGGTGCGAGA
>DAOUIC010000121.1:0-1780 GCA_034428255.1 Anaerolineales bacterium | reverse complement strand
GCAACTCCTCGTAGGTGGACTCGATCTCGCCCTCGGCATGGAGGTCTTCCGCCAAGGTGTCCAGCACCGTTCCGTACTCCGCAATCAGGTCGTCCAATACCCGCTGGGGCATCAGCTTTTCAACCTTTACATAACCGAACTCGTCAAAGTGCCTCAACTGTTCGGCTGTCAAACCGGCCATGTCCGTAAACCCCTCGCATGTGCTCGGTACCCGACAGGCGAAAGCGTCCGTCGGATGCGTATGGAATTGGGTGGGATTATGGCACAGGCTCCATACGAAGTTCACGGCAGGATGCGGTGGCGGCTGCCGCAATGCGGCGGGCGATGGAATGTGGGCCGCGACCGGGCCTGCCTCCGCGACCGCTATAGTACTAGTCGTGGAGCCATTGACCATGGGTGTGCCGCCGGTCTTGGAGTGCCGCGATCATTGATTGCCGGTGCCCGGCATCGGCACGGTCCAGTGGCATGGCTTGAACCGGGAATCCATGCCTGACAACAAGACCTCCAACAAGCCGAGCACCACGGCCGACATGGTCTTGGTCGCCCGCGCCCTGCACGTCCGCGAGTATTCGCCGCCGGTATTCGACGACAGCCTGGCGTTCACGCTGTTGCCGCTGTTCTGGAAGGTCGTCCTCAGCAACCGGCTGTTGACCTGGATCATGATGTACGGACTCCTGGGCAAGCAGAGTCGGCTTATGCCCGAAGTGTATGTGCGAGCCCGGTGGGCCGAGGAAATTGTGGAAGCGGCGGTGGAACGGGGTGTCGAGCAGGTGGTGATCCTGGGGGCTGGCTATGACTCGCTGGCCCTGCGCCGGCGCGATCTGATGGCGCGCACCCGCCTATGGGAAATCGATCAGGCCGCCACCCAGCGCGAGAAGCTCCGCCGTATGGATAAGCACGGCCTGGAACGGCCTGCCAACGCCCGTTACGTGGAGGCCAATCTGGAAACGGATCGGCTCGAAACGGTGCTTGAGGCGGCTGATGTGGACCGGGAACGGCCGGCCGTGTTCGTCTGGCTCGGGGTTACCTTCTACCTGACCGAAGAGGCGACCAGGAAGACACTTACCTCAATTTCGAGCCACATGGCTGCGGGCACGGAGCTGTGTCTGGACTACATGGCGGACGTGGAGCACATCCCGGACGACTGGAAGGAGTTGCGGGACACGTGTGCCGCCTTCGTGGCCAAGTACGGCGAGCCCTGGGTGTCGGCCTACGATCCCGCGGAAGTGCCGGCCTTCCTGCAGGGCTGCGGTTTCTCGTCGGTGGACAACATGCAGCCGCACCAGATCCCACCTCGCTACCTCCATCGCCATCCGTCCATTGTGTTCCCGGAAATCATGGGATTTGCCCGAGCCGTTGTTTGAATGGCCTCCGGTAGTGGAGAGCGCAACAGTCCGGCCAGGGTCGTCGTCAGCCGCACTGTGCCATATACTTAAGCCGCCTCGGCGCTCCCGCCTTCGCGCCTGCCATCAGTGGTGAGGTAGGTTGGGCGCGCTTTCTTCATAGGAGGATATTGAATATGGGTCGTGATCTAACAAGACGCGATTTTCTGCGCCTGTCCGGTGCTGCGGCCGGTATTACGGCACTGGCGGCTTGTGCACCGGGTGCTCCCGGTGACGGCACCGGTGTTGCCCAGACCGAACAGGCGGTCATTCGCTACGCCGGTCTGGAGGGCATGGGTGCAACGGTGGAACGCTTCATCCTGCCGTGGCTGGAAGAGGTTGGCTACGGCTGGGAGCGCGGTTCCTTCGGACAGCAGGAACTGACGGACAAGATCATG
>DAOUIC010000120.1:0-2002 GCA_034428255.1 Anaerolineales bacterium | reverse complement strand
ATCTGCAGGTGCCGTTGGTCCTCCATCCGACCGTCCCCACCTGGGGCGGCCACGTCAAGGACCATTCGATGATCCCGATGGCCGCGTTCATGGTGGACACGTCCTTTGCCATGCTGCGCCTGATTCTGGGCGGCGTCATGGAAAGGCACCCTACGTTGCAGGTGGTGCACCCGCACGTGGGCGGGGTACTGCCTTATCTGATGGGTCGGGTTCAGGAACAGACGGAAGTCAAGCGCCGCGGGCGGGACCATATCTCGCAACCGCCCGCCAGCTACTACGAACGGGTTTGGCTTGACCTGGTCACGCCGTCCGCCCAGGCCATGCGCTATGCCCTCGAGTTCGCCGGGCCCGAGCGGTTGATGTTCGGCAGCGATCATCCCTGGGTATCGATCGAGACCATCCAGGACTACATGCGCGAAGGCCTTGTATTGCCGGAGGATCAAATGGCCGCGATCCGCGGCGGCAATGCCGCTTCCCTGTTTGGCCTCGAGATGCCCCAGGCCAAGACCCCCCTCCCGGACGGCCATCCGGAATGTTCCTGAAGCTGATTTGGCTGCTGCTGGCCGGCGGAGCCGGCACGCTCGCCCGGTTTGGCACGGTGGTCCTGGCGCAGCGTCTGTGGCCCCTGCACTGGTCGGTCGGCACGGCGGTTGCCAACGTCCTCGGCTGCCTGTTGGCAGGGATGGCTTTCGGTTGGCTGCAGAACCAGGACGTTGCCAACGACGATGTGCGTCTGGTGGTGCTGGTGGGTTTCTGCGGCGCCTATACGACCTTTTCGGCCCTGGTGCTTGAGGCGGGCCAACTGCAACAGGAGTTCGGCTGGCTGTCGGTGCTGGGCCTGCTGGGCCTGCACCTGGTTCTGGGCGGTCTGGCGTTGGCAGCAGCTTGGGGCGCCATGGTGCGTTGGGGCTGACCCTGTCCTCGTTGCATTTCCATCATTTGCCTTGCGGTTTGTCGGCGCGGAATGCGTTCAGCAGTTGTGGGCCGCGCAGAATGGCGACCAGGGTGAGAGCCTCGGCAATAAAGCCCGTCAGCAACGTGGAGATGCCCAGAACCGCGCCTGTAAAGCCAAACGAAGGCAGGAGCAGAACCGACACCACAATTGCGGCCATGCGCGTCATGACACTGGGAGTGACGATCAGTGTTCGCCGTTCAACCAAGGTTACGCCCTGCATCCATGAACGAACGGCGACAATGGGGGAATACGCGGCAAAAATCATCAGGGGTGCAATGCAGAGCGATGCCAGTTCCGGTTCCAGACCGATCCAGTCCAGCAGGATTGTGTGTCGCAGCGGTGTCCAGAACAGGGTCATGGAGATGAGCAGGGAGACCAATCCCGCCAGGGCATTGAAGTTGCGGATGGCACGGCCCTGCGGATCCAGGTGCTGAAACGCGGAGGCCATGGTTCGGGTTTCGTTGAGCCAACGATACGGCCATTGGCCCAGGGCATAGACTACGGCCAGGACTGCCAACCACAACTCGCCGTCGGCCTGCCGCGCGATGACCAGGTTGATTAGGGGACGGGTGAATTCCTGAGCGAGAACCATGGTGCCAAGGGGCCAGAAGAAGCGCAAGAGGCGGCCGTAGGTCAATGGCCGGGTTTCCGACCGGACATGGAGACGCGTGTGCCAGATGTCCGACCTGTGCCGCCAGACTCCAATGCCCGTCACCAGCAATTCCGTTACGGCGGACGCATAAAGGGCCATGACAGGCAGGAGAATGGGTTGCGCCTGAACCGCGGGCATTTGCAGCGCGAGAAGCACTGCCAGTGCCGCCGCCGCAAAGCCCAGCACCGCCGAGTAGCTGGAGTAGCGGGTGTGGTGATTGCGGATCAACGGACCGACCAGACAATGGGCAAGCCCTTTTAGCAGGGGGTAGAGGAGTAGAAGCGCCAGGATTTGCTGAACATCCTCGATCACCTGGGGGCTGACACGGTGCAGGCGCAGCAGCACTCCGTGTCCGGACGCCGTCAGGGCGGCACCGGCCTGGACAGCCATGATGA
>DAOUIC010000119.1:0-4510 GCA_034428255.1 Anaerolineales bacterium | reverse complement strand
CCCGAGCGAAGGCCGGTGCGCGCAGTGGGTGGCCGTACGGGTTTCCTGTCGCCCGTGGTGGCCCGACTGGCTGCGGAACACAACGTGGACCTGGACACCATCCAGGGGAGCGGCCGCGGCGGACGCATCACGCGCAAGGACATTGAAAGGCACATCGCCGACCGCAGCACCGGTACCGCGGCGCGCGACCCGGACGCCACACCGCAACCGCTAACCCCCATGCGGGCCGCCATTGCGGAACACATGAGCCGCAGCGTGCGGACCAGTCCCCACGTGACCACGATTCACGAGTTCGACATGGGAGCCGTGGTTCGCCATCGGGCCGATCACCGGGCCGCATGGGAGGAGCGCGGCCTCAGAGTCACCCTCTTGGCCTATCTGATGAAAGCCGCGACGGAGGCGCTGCTGCAGGTGCCCGCTGTCAATGCCAGCCTGACCGCGGAAGGCATCCGGCAGTTCGCGGAGGTACACCTGGGCATGGCCGTGGCCGTGCCGGGCGGCCTGGTGGTACCCGTGGTTCGCGACACCCAGACCATGTCGCTGGAGGACATGGCCGCCGCGCTGATGGCCGTGACGGAAAAAGCCCGCACCAGGAAACTCAAGGTCGAGGATCTGGAGGGAGGCACCTTCACCATTACCAACCACGGGGCCGGAGGCAGCGTGGCCGGCACGCCGATTATTCATCAGCCCCAGGCGGCCATCCTGGGCTTTGGGGCCGTGGTCAAGCGGCCGGTCGTACGCGGCAGCAATCACCTTCTGCCGGACGCCGACGATGCCATCGTGATTCGGCCTGTGTCCTTCTGCAGTCTGTCCTTCGACCATCGCCTCCTGGACGGGGCCGTGGCAGACGAGTTCATGGCCGCGGTGCACGCGAGCCTGCAGCAGTGGTCCTGACGGGCTGTCCATCTGCGACAATTTCGCCATGAACAGGGATACGCAACTTGCAGTCATCGGCGGTGGACCGGGCGGCTACGCCGCGGCCATCCGCGCTTCGCAACTGGGGTTCAAGGCCACCTTGGTCGAAAGGGAGCACCTGGGGGGCGTGTGTCTCAACTGGGGCTGCATTCCGTCCAAGGCCCTCATCCATGCAGCCGACGTGCTGGAGAGCCTGAAGGACGCCGCCGACCTGGGCATCGGCATCGGTGAGATTGTCCTGGACTTTGACCGCACACATGCCCGCAGCCGAACGATTGTGACGAAGCAGGCCCGCGGTCTGCAGTTCCTGATGCGCAAGAACGGCATCGATGTGGTGGAAGGCCGGGCTTCGCTCCGGGATGCCCACACGATCAGGGTTGAGGGTGCGGACGGTTCCGCCTCCGATCTGACAGCCGACCACATCCTGTTGGCGACGGGTGGCAGACCCCGGGAACTGCCGGGGCTGCCCTTCGACGGCGAGACCATTCTTTCGTCGCGGCATGCCCTGGATCTGTCGGAGCTTCCCGACCGGGCGGTGATCGTGGGCGGCGGCGCCATCGGCGTGGAGTTCGCCTGGCTGTGGCACTCCTTCGGGGTGGCCGTGACCGTGGTCGAGTTCGAGGACCAGTTGCTGCCGCAGGAGGACGCCGATGTCGCGGCCGAACTGACCAAGCGGTTCCGGGGCCGCGGCATCAAGGTGCTGGCCGGACACGGCGCCGAAGGCTGGGATGCCGGGCCGGGCGAACTGTCTGTGCGCGACCGGAACAACGGCGATGCGACCCGGTTGCCGGCCGATCTCGTGCTGGTGGCGGTTGGAATTCGGCCCAATACCGAGAACCTGAACCTGAGCGAACAGGACATCGCCTTGGATGCTCAGGGATTCGTGCAGGTCGACGAGCAACTCCGGACATCGGTGCCCCACATATATGCGGCCGGAGACTGCACCGGGCGTTTGCCCCTGGCCCATGTCGCCATTGCCCAGGGAGTGGTGGCCGCCGAGACCATGGCCGGCCAGGAGCCGGAGCCGCTTACGGAAGAGCGGTACCGCTTCATGCCGCGCTGCACCTACGCCTCACCGCAAGTGGCCAGCCTGGGCTGGACCGAGGCACAACTCAAGGCAGAGGGAATCCCCTACAATGCGGGGATGTCCAGCCTGTTTCCGAACGGTCGCGCAAAGGCCGTGGGTGCAGGCAATGGATTCGTCAAGATCCTGGCCGGTGATCCCTACGGTGAAATCCTGGGCGTGCACATGGTTGGCTCCGAGGTTACGGAGCTGTTGCCGTCCTTGACCCTGGCCCACATGATGGAACTCACACCTGTGGAAATCGCGCAGACCGTCCATGCCCATCCCACCCTCAGCGAGGTGGTAATGGAGGCCGCCGCCGCGGTGGAGGGCCAACCGCTCCACGCATGACGACCGAAACCACACTCGCAGCCGCGGAAACACAGGAGGTTGCGCCGGGCCGCAAGTGGCTGTTTGGCCTGGCCCTCGCCGCGACCATCGGCTTGCTCGTGGCCGGCGTGGCGCTGGGGGTGCCCCTGGCGTTCTGGACCTGGCACATTCATCAGGCCGGGATGCAAATGGAAGAGGCGGTGGCTTGGCCCGAGCCGCGCTACAGCGATGCCCTGCCGAGCTTGCAGGACCCGACGCTGCTGAATTCGGTGCGCCGACACTTGGATGAAGCTCGGCGCTGGCGTCCCAACCATTTCCACGCCCACCGCATGGAGGCCGTCACGCACATGGCGGAAGGCAATTGGCTGGCCGCGGAACACGCCATCGAAGCGGCGGTAGCGGGCGCCGAACGCAATCCGTTGGTGCAGTTCGACCGGGTACTGATCCACGAGCAGATGATGGATCATCTGGCCACCCATCCCGGCCAGGGGATTTGGCAGGCGGTTCAGGATCAGCAGGGAACGCTGCTGCAGCCGGCGGCCGATCGGGTGTGCGCCTATCTGGACCGATCCACGGACTGTGATGTGGTCAACCAGACCATCCCCCTGCCGGTGCCCGGCATCAATCCGATCCTGATTCGGGAAGGGAGGCTGTTGGCGGTCCTGAGTGCGGAGCCGATTGAAATCGAAGTGTTCGTGCCGCCCGCCGCGCCGTGGCTGGTGTTTCTGGCCGGAGTGCATCCGGAGAGTTCGCCGCCCCCGCCGGCCGGGGTCAGATTGACCATCGCCGTCCAGGGTGAGGGCCAGGCCGACTGGACCCAGGTGTCGGAGGTGGTCCTGCCGCCCGACAGCCAGTCCACCGGGTGGATTCCGGCCCAGACGGATCTGGGGCGCTGGGCGGGTACCGCAGTCCGGCTGCGTCTGGGCGCGGCACCCTTCGGTCCGGCCGTTGGCTGGGCCGACCTTTCGTTCCAAAGCGCGGCCAGCGCCGCCTTTGCCATGCGCACGCCCGAGCAGCGCTGGCAGCAGTCCCTGCTGGCCGGTGGTTTCCGCAGCAGCGACTTGCAGGCCCTGGCCCAGGAGGCGGAGAACCGGGGCCAGGAGGACCGATCGGCCGCCTGGCAGCGCCGGGCCGATGTGGTGGCTGCCCACGAACCTCCCCCGGCATCTCCATAGGCTTGGCGGCCGCGCCCCGGGGTTCCGTCAACATTTTCCATGGCACGCAGCGCGCAGATTGATGTGGCCGTGCGGTTTGCGGAGACCGATCTCATGGGTGTCGCACACCACGCCGCCTGGGTGACATGGCTGGAAATGGGACGTCTGGCGCTGATTGACGGCAGCGGTCTGCCCTACACGGAAATTGCCAGGACCCACCACCTGTCCGTCGTTTCAGTCAGTCTCCGCATCCGGAGACCGCTCGTGTTCGGCGACGTGGCGCGCATCACCACGGTGCTGGACAAGGTCGGCAGCCGCAAGGTCTGTTTCGCCTATGAACTCCACCACAGGGGCAGTGGCGTCCTGGTCGGCACCGGAGCCACCGAGCATGTCTGCGTGGATCTGGAGGGACGGTCCAGTCGACTTCCGGACCGGGTGGTGGCCGCCCTCCGCCATGAACCTGCGCCGTCGCGCTGAGTGGCCGGTCTGGCGACAGGTAGAATAGGTGTGGCCGGTATTGATGCGGCCAACCGGCCCCTGTATTGGAATTGTGTTCCGTGAGTGACCTTGGCACCCCCGAAAACCCCATCCGCGTGGCCGTGGTGGGTTCCGGCCCCGCCGGTTTCTATGCCGCCGACTTCCTGCTGCGGGACCAGCGCACCGTACAGGTGGACCTGTACGACCGGTTGCCCACGCCGTTCGGCCTGGTGCGGGCGGGCGTGGCGCCGGACCATCAGAAGATCAAGGCGGTCACGAAGCTGTACGACCGTGTGGCGGCCCGGCCCGGATTCCGGTTCTACGGCAACGTCACCCTGGGCAAGCACATCAGGGCGCCTGAACTGGCGGACTTCTACCACGCCATCCTCTATTCCACCGGGGCCGAAACCGATCGCAATCTCAACATTCCGGGCATCGACCTGAAAAACAGCCACACGGCAACCGAGTTCGTGGCCTGGTACAACGGCCATCCGGACTATGCCGACCGCACGTTCGACCTGTCGCACGAGAACGTGGTGGTGGTCGGCATCGGCAACGTGGCGGTGGACGT
>DAOUIC010000118.1:0-5838 GCA_034428255.1 Anaerolineales bacterium | reverse complement strand
GCACTCCTTGAGGCCATGGGCAAGTTCAACCAAGGCAGGTGTGTTGGCTGGCGAAGGTCTCCAGCCATCGTCTCAAGGCAAGCGAGTGGCGTTTGATGGCCAGGACCGCACGGTCACACACGGCCCCTTCGCGGCAACCGGCGAATTGGTGGCAGGCTTTTGGCTGTGGCAAGCGAACATGGAAGAGGCCATCGAGTGGACGAAGCGTTGTCCAAATCCGATGCCAAGCCCCAGCGAAACCGAGCTCGTCCGTTGTCTGAAGCTCCGGACGTCAACGGCGCGATGACGTCGGAACTCAGGGAATGGGAAGACCGGCTCCGACAAAGGTGCGGGGCTATACAAACCCTCATTGCAACAGCCCCCAAAGTACCCTCCCACCGCGGCTTTGCATTTACCCTGACGTGGGCGAAGCCCCGTGGTTCCGTGTGACCACCGTCTGCCTGTCATGCGAGTTGGAATGGACTAATGATGAGTCGATGCCAGATGATCAGGAATCTGTGTTTCCTGGTTGCCAGTTTCTTGGCCGCCTGTGCGGCCCCTCCTCCCGTGTCGTCCGAAGAGGTGCCGCCGGCGAAAGTGTCCATTCTGTTTTGGGATCAGTTCGTGGATGTGTCGGATCGCATGGATGCCATCGTGGCGGATTTCAACACCAGTCAGGATCGGATTGAAGTCGTACGCGAGCCCTATTCCGTCACCGCCATGCGCGACCTTGTGCGCACGGCGCTCACGTCCGGCACGGGACCCGACATCATCTACTACGACTTGGGGCCCGGCATCTCCGGCGTGCTGGCCGATGCCGGACTGCTGATGCCGCTGGAGGACATTTATGTCGAACGGGGATGGGATCAGCGCATCTATCCGTGGACCTTGGATCGCAGCACGTTCAACGGCCATGTCTACGGCGTGGCCAACGAGCTGGAGTTCATCGGCTTCTACTACAACCAACGGCTCTTTGCGGAGCACGACTGGCGCGTGCCCGAAACCTGGGACGAGTTGATTGCCCTGTGCCCCGCCATCCGGGAAGCCGGTTTGGTCCCCATCGCGTTCACCAACGGACCCAGCTGGCCTGCCTTTCACATGTTCAGCATCATGATGAACAACAAGGTGGGCCGCGACCGGCTGGCCCGGATGATTTCGGGAGAGGAATCCTGGGACCATCCCGACACCGTTGACGCCATCCGGAAATTCTTCGTGGACATGCCGGCCGCGGGTTGCTTCCCGCAGGATTTCCATGCCATCAGCTATGAGGACGGCTTGGCGATGATGCAGACGGGAGAGGCGATCATGCACCCCAGCGGCACCTGGAACGCGGCGCTTTTCGCGGATCCCGCCCTGACGCCTGATCCGATCGGGTTCTTTTTCCTGCCATCCCTGGATGGCGGTCCGGTTGTGGTGCCGGGCGGCATTGGCTCCGGCTGGGTCGTGAATGCCCATACTCCCCACCTGGAGGCGGTTCTGGAGTTCATTGACTACCTGATCAGCGAAGAGACCGGCAAGCGCTGGATCATGGAAATCAACGTGGTGCCCGCCTTTCCCGTGGACACCACGGACTTGGTGATTCCAGAGCTTCTGCAGCAGGCCCTCGCCATCATCGGGGAACAGGCGGACACCATGGGCTACAACATCGACGTGGTTGTGCCCGCCAGATTCAATCAGGTGCAGTGGGATGGCTTTGCCGCCATTTTCCAGGGGCAGAAGACCCCGGCGGACATAGCCGCTGAACTACAGGCCGCCATGGAAGAGGCGAAAGCGGCCGGGGAAGTTGTCAATCTCACCGAGTAACCGAACCGGCTGTCCGACATCTGGCTTGACCAGGACCCGGAAGACAGACGGTCTCCCGGATCCCGCAGACTGTAGTCTCCCGTTTACATCATCATGGTTGGCAAGGCCATGTCCGTCCGTCTCCGGCACATCCGCTCGTGCCGGCGCCGACATGCCCTGCCGCTCCTGTTCATACTGCCTGCCTTCCTGATGTACGGAATCTTTGTCCTGTGACCGGCAACACCATCTACTACAGCCTGACGGACTGGAACCGAGCCCAGCCCGTCAAGAACTTCATCGGAACTGACAACTACCGGGAAATGAATCTGCTTTGGCAGTTTGCACAGAATCAGCATTGCCCGTATGATGGACTGTGCAACTTGGAGTTTGCCTGCTTGCAGTTGAACTTCACGAACCCGTTATGGCATTCCACTTGAAGTCAACCCCAAAACACAGGACAACCTTTGGTGTTGTGGAGTCTTTGCCTTTATGACATCCAACCCCGAATTTGAACTTGCAGACTTGGTTCCACAATACAAGGGGTTTGCCCAAGTCACCGTTGGCCCACGTCCGGGAGGAGGCCCATGGCAACTTCCCATTCTGTATGCAACCGGTGAGGCGCGGAGTCCGATCCTGGTGGTAACGGCCGGTGTACACGGCAATGAAATGGAGGGGATACAAGCCATTCCTCGTGTTTACCAACAGTTGGATCCCCACCACATGCGCGGCACAATCATCATGGTGCCAGTAAGCAATGTGCCGGCTTTCGAGACCCATACCCGCAACAGTCCTGTGGATGGACACAATCTGGCTCGGGTTTTTCCAGGTTCCGCCACGGGTACATTAACCGAACGCATAGCGGACGTAATGTACCGGCAGTTGATCCGCCACGCGGATTTCTATATTGATTTACATAGTGGCGGTCCCGAGTCCGATATCCCTACCCTGGTGGGTTACATCCACGAGGATACCCCTGCAGGTCAGCAGAGCCTGGAGGGGGCAAAGGCGTTTGGAACATCCGTCATCTGGGGACATCCCCCACCGGTACCTCCAGGCCGGACCATTTCTGTTGCTCATGCGGCAGGCATTCCCTGCCTGTATACAGAAACACCGGGCGGCGGCAGAGCCGGACGTGAAGCCATCACTGTCTATGCACAGGGCATTCTCAACATCATGTCCATGTTACAGATGAGACCGGCACCCTGTCCCGTCAAGCAACCCACCCACCATCTATGGGGTGATGGCAACCTGGATTACCTTGTCGCGGCCCAGTCTGCCGGACTGTTTGAAAGCGAGACGGAGCTATTGGCGGATGTCCAGGCCGGTCAACGCCTTGGCTGTGTACGGGATGTGTACGGGCGTGAGCAGAGCGAAGTGGTCAGCCCCCGCGACGGTGTTCTCCTGCTTCTCCGACATACACCTACGGTGATGTTAGGCGAGGGA
Source organism: Anaerolineales bacterium (assembly GCA_034428255.1). Classification (GTDB taxonomy): domain Bacteria; phylum Chloroflexota; class Anaerolineae; order Caldilineales; family Caldilineaceae; genus Bin34. The sequence goes on along the minus strand of DAOUIC010000118.1, from coordinate 2,634 downwards.
TTGGCATTTGTCACCGGTCGCTTTGCCGCTACTTGAATGCCCTTCCAACAGGCTGGCGGGACAGGCCGGGGCCTGCCGCTTTGTCTGGAACCATTTCCTGGCCCGCAAACAACAGGAATATGCGGCCTATCCAGCGGGTACACCCCTGAACCTCCTAATCTATCGTTCTACGGGCTCGGATGTGAGTTACGGCGCTGCGAAATGAATCGGAATATGCTTGGCTACAGGACTATGGGCACAAGGAAGTGAAATACACGCTCAAATACCTGGTGGATGCCTTCCAGGCGTTCTTTGCCGGTGGGGACTATCCCCGTTTCAAGAGCAAGTACCACACATAGGATGGGTTCACCATTCCCTCGGAGGTCAAGGTATCAGACAGCCACCTGTATGTACCCAAGGCCGGCTGGCTGAGGATCAAAGGCCACAATCCCCCTATGCCGATTGCCCACCCCAACAGGCTCGCATCCGACAGGAAGGGTAGAATAATCGGCTGGACAATCCAGACGGGTGGCCCCAATGAACACGTGGCCGTTGCAGGATGCCAAGAATCGCTTCAGTGCCGTGGTGGATGCCGCCTTGGCAGGCGAACCCCAGCACGTGACACGCAGGGGCAGGCCCGCCGTTGTGGTGCTGGCCGTGACGGAGTACGAGCGACTGTGCCGGGACCAACCGGATCACACGCCCAACTTTGTCGAGCACTTGCTGGCCATTCCCAAGGCACCCGACAATGATGCCTTCGAGTTGCCGGCCCGCCCCAGAGACTGCAGCCTCAGGGAAATCACTCTCTACTGATATATCTGTTGGACACGTGGCCTCAACCTCTTCATCAAACCATTCGGCGTTTGGGTATAATTGGCTAGACAGTCTAGACAGGAGCAGTCACATGACCACATGGCAATTGCAGGATGCCAAGAATCGCTTCAGTGCCGTGGTGGATGCCGCCTTGGCAGGCGAACCCCAGCACGTGACGCGCAGGGGCAAACCCGCCGTTGTGGTGCTGGCCGCGGCAGAGTACGAACGGCTTTGCAAGCAGGAACCGAGCGACACACCCACATTCGTGGAACATCTGTTGGCCATACCCAAAGGCGGCGACTTCGAGTTCGAGCGCTGGCCGCTGGATTCCCGCCCGGTGGATCTGTAGTGTTGCTGGACACCAATGTAGTGTCTGCCCTTCGCAGGCCGGATAGACACCCTCAGGTCGCCCGGTGGGCGGCGCAGCACCAGCCCCGGGAACTGTTTCTGAGTGCGGTTACCATTGGCGAGATACGGCGGGGCATCACGCAGCAGGAACGCCGCAACGCACCCTTCGCCCACGCGTTGGATGTCTGGCTATCCCGGTTGCTAACCCTTTACGGAAACCGGATTTTGCCTCTGGATGTTGCGGTAGCGCAGCGCTGGGGACAGCTGTCGGCATCTCTGGGATACGACAACGTCGATCTCATGATCGCCGCTACCGCCCTCGTCCACGGGTTGACGGTGGTTACCCGCAATGTCCGCCACTTCGACCGTGCCGGCGTGCCCGTGTTGAATCCCTTCGAGCTGGATCGGGACGAGTAAGGTAGAGATGGTCGAGGGTGCACAGCAGTGCCTTCGTACCGGCCCGCGCGCTCCCCACGGTTCGTCCAACCCCGGCTGCATACCTCCTACTTGACCACCTGCCACCACCGCGAGTTCCCCGATGCGCCCCAATTTTCTCGTCATCATCGTCGACCAGATGAACAGTTTCTGCCTGGGCTGGAACGGCAACAATGAAGTCCGAACGCCGAACCTGGACCGGCTGGCCGCCGATGGCGTCAACTTCAACCGGGCCTACCCGACCAATCCGGTGTGTTCGCCCACGCGGGCCTCGCTGCACACCGGCCTGACCCCGCGCCAGCACGGCCTGAACACCAACGGCTGCAACCTGGACGAAAACATTCCCACGATCACCGGTCTCTTGGCCGAACACGGGTATCGAACCCATTGCGCCGGCAAAATCCACCTGCAGCCCTTCAACACGGAGGCTCGGGGCGAGGATGGCCAGCCGGCCTCGTGGGAAAGCCAGGAACTGTGGAACGGCCATGACATCACGGAACTGCCGCTGCCGTATTACGGCTACCAGAGCGTCGACTACGTGGGTGGACACGTCAACTATGTCTTTGGCGACTATGTCAACGACGTTGAGGCCAGGCGATCGGGAACCAAGACCGAACTGAGCCGGGAGAAAGCCTATGCCTCGGCCGGTCCCCAGACCTGGCGCATGCCCGTCCCTTCCGAATGGCACTACAACGACTGGATCACGGAGCGCAGCATCGAATTCCTGCGCCGGCAGGGGGACCGGCCCTTCTTCCTGGTCACCTCGTTCCCCGACCCCCACGCCCCCTTTTGCGCGGCGCGGCCGTACAGCGAAATGTACGATCCGGAATCCGTCTCGCTGCCCGACAACTGGGACTGCAGCGAGGACCCCTGTGGCTACCTGGAACGATTCGACCGCCCCACGCACCGGGGTTGGGACGAGGGCATCCTAAGGGAGGCGATTGCCCAAACCTACGGCATGATCTCCCATATCGACGACTGTGTGGGCCGGCTGCGCGATGCCTTGACGGAACTGGGCCTGGCCGAAGACACAATTGTGGTGTTCCTCTCCGATCATGG
>DAOUIC010000117.1:0-2263 GCA_034428255.1 Anaerolineales bacterium | reverse complement strand
TCCAGTTTGAGGGCCAGCACGCGGTCCCCGGGTTCCAGCACGGCCAGGTAGGCGGCCGCATTGGCCTGGGCACCGGAATGGGGCTGCACGTTGACATGCTCCGCCCCGAACAGCTGTTTGGCACGGTCAATGGCAAGCTGCTCCACGGTGTCCACATGCTCGCAGCCGCCGTAGTAGCGCTTGCCGGGATAGCCTTCGGCGTACTTGTTGGTCAGCACACTGCCCATGGCCCTAAGCACACCCTGTGAGACGTAGTTCTCGCTGGCGATCAGTTCGATGCCGTCCGACTGCCGGTTCTGTTCCGCGCAGATGGCATCCATCACCTCCTGATCAAGCCATCCATTGGACTGGCGTGGCTGGGGCATGGGGTAGCAACTCCGAGGTTGACTGCACTGGTCATGAAGCGGACGAATCGTACCTGTCCGTGACCCGGGACAAGGCAAATTCACACCCGTGGCGGCAACCAATCGCCATCTGAATGCGGACTGCCTGCGTCCCCCCTCGGTCCACAGGCGTACAATCCGCCGATGGCGGCGACGGTTGCGCTGTCACCCGGTGGCCATCAGTTTGCCGATTGCCAAGGACTTGCCTTCGCAGGCTCGGTGCCAGCCCGACCGGTTTCATCCATTCCCAAATCGCAGATCGCCGCCAGTCTCCCAGACTCCCTTCGGACAATGGCCTCACCCCAATCCCCTGAACATCCGCGCCGTACCATTCCAAGGGCCGCGGTTCTGTTCCTGTCAATCCTGCTGTGCTCGGCTTGCGGGACGGCCACCTGGCATGGCACGGTGCTTGAGCCGTCCCTGGAAGTGCCGGTCATTGTCGGGGTGGACCACCAAGGCAACCCCTTCGACAGCGGATCGTTGGCAGGTCGGCTGCAGGTGGTCTTTTTCGGCTACACCTTCTGTCCGGACTTCTGTCCCGCCACGCTGCATGAAGTGGCGGATGCCCTGTCGGCCCAGTCCGAGACCGTCCAGGAAGAAGTGGATGTATTGTTTGTAACGGTTGATCCGCAAAGGGACCATCTCGGACGCCTGGAAGCCTACGTCAACCAGTTTCACCCTTCCGTCAGGGGGATTCGCCTGGAGAACAAGGCGTTGACCGACCTGACCGCCGGCTATGGCGTGTATGTGGAATCCGGCGCAGAGTTGGCCAGCGACAATGTTTACATGGTGGACCACACAACCCGGGTTTATGTCCTCAACCGGGAGGGTCGCATGGCCCTCACCTATGCCAGTGATCTGAAGGCGGAGGATCTGGCAGCCGATCTGAAACGCCTGGCCAGACAATGAAGGCCGACACAAAGGCAACCCGCGCCAACTGTTTCCTGGGGTGTTCCCTCCCCGACGATGCCGTATCCTGGCTGTGCGCCTGGCAGCGGCATCTACAGCAGAAACTGTCAGCGACCGGGCTGGAACGGGCAGTGGGCTGGGTGCGTCCCGAGTCCCTGCACCTCACCCTGGTCTTCCTGGGACCTTTGCAGGATCGGGAGTGCCGGCGATTGCAGGACTTGCTGGATGGCAGGTTTGACGGCCTGTCGACTCCCGACGCCGTGATCCAGCCACCCCGATTTTTTCCCAAACCCACTCGTCCGCGCGGCCTCTGGTGTCCGGTCACCGAGTCCGGAAATCGCCTGCAGCAGATGCATGGGATCTTGCTGTCGGCCGTGGACAAGGCCAATCTGACCCACGACTCGAAACCTTTCAGGCCACACATCACGCTGGGCCGGGTCCGGAGGCGGTTTCAGGGCCGACACGAACTCAAGGGACTACAACTGATTCCAAGTGGGGCACCGTTCCAACCGCACAAACAACATGCCGGATTGGAACAGGTGCACCTGTTCCGCACGAACGCATCGCCTCAAGGGAACCTCTATCGCAGGCTGGCCGCCTGGACTCTCTGAACCGGGTCCGCCAGGCCCAAGACTCCCACAATCCCTTCTTGCTTGTTGGATGCTTGGGTGCAGCGAGTCAGGGTTGGCAGCACGATCGTCGTTGACGGGCCTCGATGCCAACTCGCAGATCTTGCAGCGCGGAGCGGGGCCCGCCCTGCGCGCCGAGAGCAGAAGGATTGGGTACGCCCTGCCTTCACATCCCCCATGTCCGGCAGCGCGATCTCCAAGCCGCATCTTGACTATCAATCATCGCCGTCCAAAAGGCCTTCCAATTGATCGCTTGGCGAGAGGATCACCGTCCTCGACCACAACAACACCAGCCACCTTCGCGACCTCGATATCCCCGTCTGCCACGAACTTCCCTTCGCT
>DAOUIC010000116.1:0-7945 GCA_034428255.1 Anaerolineales bacterium | reverse complement strand
CCAGCCCGTACAGTTCCCGCAAATTGGACTTGTCCAAATCGGCACCGGTTCTCGTCAGGAAACCCACGTCCTCGCAGTACAAACGGGCACCGTAAACCCCTTGGGGGCCTCCACCCCCCAGCAGGTTGGGCACCACCTCCCCGGAGGTGAGTTTCACGGAATCAAGAATGATCTTTCCGTAGACGGCCAGCTGCATGGATGCTCACTCCAGCTTCCGGACCTCGTCCATGTAGTCCTGGACCCGGTCCTCGTGGATGTTGGTTCCCCACCCGTCGGGCTGGAAACAGGTGCCCACAAACGCCCCGTCGGCATCGGCCAGCATTTCGCCGACGTTGCCGTGGTTGGTGTGGCCACCCAACAGCACCGGCAGGTTGGGCACCGAGTTCTTGATGTCTGCGATCATGGAACGGACCGTCGCGGGGTCCGGCTCTGCAATTTCGACGGCATGGGCACCGCAACGCCAAGCGTGCTCCGCCAGACGACCCAGCGACAGGCCCTCCCGGGATCGGTAGTGCATGCTGTGGATTTCGGCCACAATGCGGACGCGTTGTGCGCCCAGCAGCCGTTGGTATTGCAGGAAGTCCGCGGGATCCGCTTGGGCCACGCCATAGACACTGTGTGTCGAGCCGACATAGGAGCTGCAGCGGATGTACGAACCGCCGCAACTGTAGGCCACGCCCAGGGATGCCTTCTGGGCATTCCACATCACCTGGACCCCAATCTGGAAGGTATCCGGCAGTTCCATGGCTACACGGGTTGTAATGCCGGCCACAAAGGCCAACCGGGCCGGATCCACCGCTTCCCCCACCGAATAGACGCCGTCACTGGTCTGGATCAGGCCGCCTTGGGCTCCGCCGCGGCACAGGGCCCAGGCGTCCGCGAGCGCCTTCTCCAGGGCCAGGTTCAGGTTGTCTTCGGTGAAATGGGGTGTGCTGGGAGATGCGGGAAGATGAATGAGGCCAAAGATCTGCCTGGATGCGCCAAGCTGGGTCAACTCTCTCATGGGGTGGCAACCACTCCAGTGTCGGTGGGATGTTCCGGGAAAGGGTTCTTCAGGCCGCGGCGCAGCCGAATTGCCGGTCCCAATACTACAACGATTCACAGAGTGGGGGACGCGGCGCACAAGGCACGGTACGGTTTCGTCGTACTGGTCTGAGGCCGCCATCCCTGCTTACAGGAAATCCCTGTTTGCCTGCGTCAGGCCATGACTGTCATCAACTACAGGAAGCCATGCATGGCGTCGGGAGGCACCAGGCCGAAAGTCCCGCGTTCTCTGATTTGAAACGCCATTCGGATCTCAAGACAAGACCGGCAGTGATGTGGCGGATGTCACGGCATCCTTCACCCGTGGCCTGATTGTAGGCGGGGGCCGCGGAGCGCGAAACGGCTTTCGAGGCAGAGCCCGAATCGTGGGCACTACAGGACATTCGATTTCCGTGTGATACGCTGATTTTCGAAGTTGGCAGCCAAACCAAATCCGACTGGCAGCCGGCGGAATTGCCTATGCCCTGTTTCCACACACGGTCTGAATCACATGCGCAAAATTCTTACGTTGGTACTGCTGGTTGTTGTTGCCATGTCGGTCTCCGGCTGCTACCCCGCCATCGCCATGATGATGGGCATGACGCATGAGCTGATGCATGGTCGCAGCCATTACCGTGGCGACTGGTCCCCCAGCGACAAATTCGACGGCGATTACTCCAAGTCCCATCGGTACGAAGACGACTTCTGGTATGAGGACGACTACGAGGATGTCGGTGGGCACATGGTGGCCTCGGCCAAGTTGACGGCGCACTTTGTGGCGGCCGCCATTGCCGCGGGCATGACAACCGATGAGATCAACGCGGTGCTGGCGGAAGTCGCCGACGAGTCCGCGATTGCCGAGTTCTGGGTGACCGACGAAGAAGGGAATGTGGTGTACACCAACAACACGGCAATTGAATTCAAGTTCCCCACGGATCCCGATGGGGATACGCAGGCTGCTCCCTTTGCAGCCCTTCTTAACGGAGAAGAGACCGTCGTGGTGCAGGACATGCAGCCCCGGGAATCGGACGGCATGATGTTCCGGTATGTGGGAGTGGCCGGCGTGGACCAGGCGCGCATTGTCCAAGTTGGGGTCGAAGGCGAGGAATACTGGGACAAGTAAAGGAAAACATGGTGCCGTTCCGGGTTGCAGGCCAACCCGGAACGGCATACCGGCCAGATGCCGGGTGGGGATGAGCTGGCCTGGACCTCTGGCAACGCACGGGGAGCAACCTCCTTCCGGCACGACACTTGCGGATCCGGACGGTCTTCCGGAATCCAAGTGACCTATCCGGTGTGTTGTGTCATGGGACCAGGCACCGGGTCGCCGGCTTGGCGCAATGTGACCAACAGCCTTCCCGTGTCAAGGACGCATTTGCTTGACGTACACATGGGCCGGCGTGCATCAAATGCACCGAGGTGCCAGAAGACTTTCCGGATATCGACGTTGATGTCAATGCATACGTAGGCGCGGCCAACGTCGATCCCCTTTCAGGACGCCGGTCACAGACTGCTCCCGGCTGCCGGTGGGAATATCGGGCACGGGTTGCGGAGCAACTTCTGTTCAAACTTGGAACGAGCAGTTCCTGTTCGACCAAACCTACGGCGGGTGGCGAACCGTCTCAGGCTTGTGGCATTGGTCTGTCGGGGACAACCTCGACCGGTTCGCCTTCTTCCGCATACACCAGATAGCGGAGTGGCGTCAGTCCAATCGTCTGTCGTTCACGGACCTTCATTGACTTGGCCATGAACACCTTGACGGGTGCGGACGCGCCGGCCAGGGTCACCAGCACCTTGCGGTAGTGCCCCATGTCCATCGTCTGTTCCACTTCCCCGGTCCACATTCCTGGTTCGGAGGATTTCGTCACCTGAAAGTCCTCCGGTCGAATCGCCACGGTCAGGGAAGCGTTCCCCTGCACACCCGGGGGCAGCGAAAGAGTGCGCGGATCAAGGCCGAGGGCGGGATCCGACGGATGGGTCGGCAGAAGGTTCATCGCCCCGATGAATTCGGCGGCGAACAGGTTGCGGGGATGCGCGTACAGTTCGCTGGGCGTGTCAAGTTGCACGATGTTCCCCGCCTGCATAAGGGCAATGCGATCCGCCAGGCTCAGGGCTTCCTCCTGGTCGTGCGTCACGAATATCGTGGTGATGCCCAATTGGCGCTGAATGCGCAGCAGTTCCTCCCGGAGACGTACGCGCAACGCGGCATCCAAGCTGCTGAACGGTTCATCCAGCAGGAGGATCTTGGGTTCCAGGACGAGTGCCCGCGCCAGGGCCACGCGCTGCTGCTGACCGCCCGAGAGCTGGGACGGCAGCCTGTTTTCATATCCGGCCAGACCCACCAGGTCCAGTCCATCCGCCACCTTCTCCTCAACCACGGTGCGTGCCAGGCGGCGCAGCCGCAGGCCGTAGGCGATGTTCTGAAACACGGACATGTGGGGCCAGAGCGTGTACTGCTGGAACACCATGGCGGTGGGACGCCGATTGGGAGGCGTGGCCGTGACGGGTGTCCCGTCGACGAAGATGTCACCTGCGGTCGGGTTCTCAAATCCGGCAATCATGCGCAACGCCGTGGTCTTGCCGCATCCGGAAGGCCCCAGCAGGCACAGGAATTCCCCATCCTCCACCAGCAGATCAACCCCGTTGACGGCAGTTACGTCACCAAACCGCTTGACCAGTGCTTGCAGTGTCAGCGTAGCCATGGTGTTAAACACCAAATCCCGAGGCGATGGTGTTGCCCCGCAGTACGCGCTGGGCGAAGACAAGTAGGAGCAGTGACGGTACCCAAAGCACCACCGAGAGGATGGCTCCGTACTGCACGACCACCTGGTTGTTGATGAGTCGAATCATGATTACGGGCAGGGTCTGGACTTCGGGTACCCCCACCAGCAGCGCCCCCTGGGTCTCGTAGAACGTGCCGACGAACGTCAACAGGAGCGCGGCCGCCAGGGCGGGGGCCACCAGGGGCAGTGTGACCTGCACAAACACGCGCAAGGGAGAGGCGCCGACATCCAGTGCGGCTTCCTCCAGGGCGCGGTCCACCCCCTGAAAGGCGGCTGTCGGGATCCAAATCATGAACAGTAGCGTGTTCACCAGCTGGATCAGGACCACCCCAGGCACGGTTCCGATGAGACGCAGGCGGAAGAAAATCACGGCGATTGTGATGTACAGGCCAAACCGGGGGAATGCATTGGTGGCCAGAAAGGACAGCAGGAAGAAGGTTCGCCCGGGAAACTGTATGCGCGCGAAGGCATAGGCTGCCGGCAGGCAAATGATCGCGGACAGGCCGGTCACGATCAGCGAAATCCAGACGCTGTCAATGAACCCTTCGGCGATGTCCGCGCGGGTGAAGGTGTCGTCCCAGAACTCGATGCTCCAGATTGTGGGCAGAAGCGAGGGATAGGTCCAGTTCCGCGTGAATGCCCAGAGAAAGACGTTCAGCATGGGGCCCAGCACGACCAGCGCCAGGAGCAGAAGCAGACAGATGCCAAACCAGGGCCGACCCGCGACCAGGCGGAGGCTCCGCTCAGCTACGCTGCGCATGACAGTCATGTGGTTGCCCGTCGCGCGACGACGGTGTTCGGGATTGAAGGCTTCAGCTTTCTTCCTCCACCTTCTGGCTGACTACGGACCGCACGTACAAGAGGCTGACGACGCCGCTGATCAGGAACGTGATGACCGCCTGCACCTGGGCCCGGCTGGGTAGGTTGGCGTCGTAGAAGGTGCGCCGCATGTAAGGCCCCATCATTTCGGGCGATGCCGGTCCCAGCAGGTAGGGGATTGTGAAGGAGCCGAAGACCGTCAGGAAGTTCAGGGTCAGCACGATGAGCACGGAACGCTTCATCAATGGCATGGTGATGCGCCAGAAGGACTGCCAGCGGTTGGCGCCCACATCCGTGGCGGTCTCCAGGAGGGAGTCGGGAATCTGACTCAGGCCCGCGGTCAGAATCAGGACCGTGATGGAGATGCCCTCCCAGGCCAGGCCCACGACGATGCCGGCCGGGCGCAGGTACGGCGAAGTGAATCCTTCGTAGCCGAACAGAAGCACCAGGAAACGTTCGAGCCAGCCGTTGTCCCCGATGAACCGGATCAGCGCGTAGGCGGCGATGATGCCCGGCACGAACAAGGGAAACAGCGCCAGGCCCTGGATGAGGTCGCCGAGGCGGCCCTGGGTGAAGCGCAGGTAGAGCGCAATGGGAAACCCCAGCAGGAAGAGCACCGCGACGGTTATCGACGTGATGCGCAGGCTGAAGACCAGATTGCGGACGGCCAGGGGTGTATCGAAGAATTCGGCGTAGTCTGCCAGCGATACTTGCAGGGACCCGTCCGGGTTGCGGTCCGTGAGCGTGTCGGAGACGGAGAGGAAGGCGGGGTAGAGAATCAATGTCCCCATTACCACGAGGGGCAGCAGTATCAGGGCGTATCCCAGCACGGATTGGGGAATCCGGAACCGGCCACGTACAGTGGCCGGTTCCGGCAGGGACCCGCGGGCTCCCGTAACAGTCATGACGGTGGGACGGATCTATTCGCGCTCAACATCCGGTGCGACATGTGTGTACCAGCCGTCGAACATGGCGGCGCGCCAGGAACTGCTGAAGGAAGGCACCGTATCCGTGATCACGTCGTTGAAGTCTTCCTGCAGTTCACTGGGCAGCAAGTCCCAGCTGATGGCCGGGAACCCGCCGATTTCCCGCACCACGGACTCCTGCATTTCCGCGGAGAGCAGGTAGTTGGCGAGCATCAAGGCTCCCTCCAGGTCGTTGGCGTTGGTGGGAATCGTGGAGGACGCGTAGCCGCCGACCATCGGCAGGTCGTCCAGTTGGATGAACTTGGTCTGTTCCGGCAGCAGCCCCAGACCCTTGGCCTGCAGGGCCTGATCCGACCAGATGGTAATCATGGTGACCAGGTGGTCCACGAGCAGGCGCGTCTCGGCGGAGGAACCCGAAGGATAGGCTCCGTTGTCGTAGAGGCACGGCTCGATGGCGTTGAGCTGCTCCCAGGCACCGGCGAAGTGCGTCTCGTTGATGTCGGCGATTTGTTCCGCAGTCAACTCCCCGGCCCCGTACTGCTCGGCATAGGCCTGGGTGGAGAAGCGTGCCGGTTCCAGGTCGTTGGCTTGGAAGACGGCACGGGTAACGAACTCGCGGCCGGCGCCCGTGGTGTCGGGCCGGGGATAGATGAACTCACCCGGAAACGCGCAGATCCAATCCATGAGTTCCGGCCAGGTTGCCGGAACAAACTCGGATGGGACCTCGGTGGCGTCGGAGCCGACCTCGCCCCTGTCCTTGAGGATCTGCAATAACCGTTCTGCGTTGTAGGCCAGCAGTACTTGGGAACCACGGTAGGGAATGTCGAATCCGTTGCTGCTGCGCCGCGCGGATTCGATCACGTTCGCCAGATTGGGGACATTGTCCTCCGTGATCTCCTGCCACAGGCCGGCTTCCATGGCGCCAATCGGCTGCAGGGGATTGAAGGTCTCGAAGTAGTCGGAGCCCGGATCGTCTCCCGTTTCCAAGGCCGCCATGGCGCGGTCGGCGATGGGGCCGTTACCGCCGCCACCCGATCCGGTGTGAATGATGTTCAGTTCGTAACCGGGATGGGCCTTGTCGAAGGCCGGCTTGATCGAATTGCTCCACCAGTCCGAGATGTTGGTGTCTGAGCCGATGTACACATCGATTACGGAAACCTCGGCCTCGGCAGCGGTCTGGCCGGGAACCGGCATGGCGCAGGCCGCACAAATCAACAGTACCGCCAACAGGCCGCAGGCAACGCTCACTGCGTTCCCCAACGATAGTTTCTTCTGTGACATGGAATCCTCCAAGTTTGGTGGCACAGGCAAGCGGACTGTAACCGCGTTCCGCGTCGGGGACGGTGTAATTCCGCTTAGCATGGCAAGGATACGTTAAGCGTTAGTCCACTGTATGGCGTGAACGGGACTCCCACGGGGCCGGAAATCCGTACAGACATCAACGGAACGATACCAGACCCGGAAATGGACACGAGGTTCCGGCGTTCCGGCCGGACATGGGGCCCGGGCGGAACGCCGCGAAACACGGCTGGCCGGCCGGCGGAATGCCATATTGCCAGATGCATGAACTGGTGAGACGAAACAATTGCGTGTACATTGCAGCGAACTTCCTGTGCAGCAGACCGGCGGAATGGATATGACAACAAGAAAGGACCTCATCGAAGCTGCCATGGGCGACAGGCAACTGGACCTGGCAATCCTCAATGCGAGTCTGGTGAACGTCTTTACCTGTGAAGTGTACGCGGCGGACATCGGCGTGCTCGGCGATCGGATCGCCCTGGCAACCCCGGCTGGCACATGCAACCTTGAAGCCGCGTCCGAAGTCGACGCCACCGGGCTGTGGGCTGCGCCGGGATTTGTGGACACGCACCTGCACATCGAAAGTACGATGGTAACGCCGCCGGCCTATGCCGCCGGGGTACTGCCGAGGGGAACCACCACGTCCATCATTGATCCCCACGAGATAGGGAATGTCCTCGGCAAGGAAGGGGTCCGCTACATGATCGACAGCAGCGAGGGCCTGCCGTTGTCGGTCTTTGTCTGCATCCCGTCCTGCGTGCCGGCGGTTGAGGGCGCGGAGACGGCCGGTGCCTATTTCGGTCCGGAGGATGTGGCCGAGATGATGACCTGGCCCAGGGTGATCGGTGTGGCCGAGGTCATGGACTTCCAGGGGGTGATCCACCGGGACCCCAGGATGCTGGGCATCGTACAGGCCGGCCTGGAGGCGGACATGGTTGTCCAGGGCCACTCCCCATTGCTGAAAGGCCGCGAGGCCAATGCCTACACGGCGGCCGGCATCCACAACGATCATGAGTTGAGGGACGGGGCCGAAGGATTGGAGAAATTGCGACTGGGCCTCCTGCCCTTGCTGAAAGTGAGCAGCCACGGCAACCA
>DAOUIC010000115.1:0-5408 GCA_034428255.1 Anaerolineales bacterium | reverse complement strand
CAGACTTGAATCCCGGACTGTTGAACTCCCTGTACGGAACCATCGAGGACGACCTGCGGGCCATCGGCATCGAAAAGATTCCGTCGATCTCCTACCGCGAGGAAACCGAGGACCGCGAGTTGTCAGAGTCGATGCCGGCATCCCCACGCGGAGGCTAAGGCGTGATGCAATGGCGGGACCTCATCGCAGCCAGTCGTCTGCTGGCGAGCATGTCGGACTCGGATACCGTTCCACAACCGGATGCCCTGAGAAGGGCAGTGAGCACGGCGTACTACGCCGTGTTCCACGCCTTGGCAAACAGCAACGCCGACTGTCTGATCGGGCCGCCGACCGATCCGCTGCTGGAACACGCATGGCACCGCGTTCGACGCGGCCTTGACCACAACCAAGCCAGAAGAAACCTTGAACAGGATCGCCATCGGTTCTCATCCCCGGTACAGAAGTTCATAGCAGCGTTCGCAGGGTTGCAAGATGCCCGGCACACCGCGGACTATGATGCCCGCCGCCAGTTCACGGTGACGGAGGCCCATTCCTGGATTGATCGGGCCGAAGACACCATCACGAGTTTCATGGATGTCTCTCTGAACGAACGACGGGCAGTTGCGGCGCAGGCGCTCATCAGGCGGCGTACCAACTAATCCCAAGCCAGGCACTGGAGCCTTTGTTGTTGCAGCACCGGATCGTAGGCCCTCGGTCCACTCTCCCAAATCGGTGCCGGCAAGGGATGCCTGAGAGTGGGGGTAACCTTGGCAACCGCCCGTCACCACCCCGCCATCCGTGCCTCCCCACGCCCGTTCGAGTTCGCAGGGTAACCCCAAGAAGGTAGTGATCGGCGCAACCTCGTACAAGTTGCTTCTCTTTCTTTAATCCGGTGTGACGGAACCAAGTGGGCTTGGCGACAGGACCCTATTCCCGCAGCCAAGGCTTGACACTCAGCACGGTTGCTGAGCAGAAGTCTCTGACGTTCACCCCTACGGACAGTCCAAGATGTATTGATGGCTTTTGTCTGCCCAGAAGCAGATCACGTTGCATTGTGCAGTGATCAATGCTTCATACATTCCTCGCTCAGCGGTCAAGGCATACCTATCCGGCTGTCTGGCAAAAAGGACTTATTGACGCTCCGGAACGTATCGCTCGACGTTGATCCGATCCTCGTTCTTGCGCGCCTGCGCGAGATCCCATGTGGTCTGCCGACGCAGCCAGAACTCGGCATTGGACCAACCGGCCTTTTCCAACCGAATTGCCATCTGCGGGGAAATGCTTGCGTGTCCGTTCACAACCCGGGAGAGTGTGTGGCGGGCGACCCCTAGGACTCGCGCCGCATCGGTCACACTCAAGTTGAGTGGGTCCAGACAGTTCTCCTGGATGCTCCGTCCGGGGTGCGGGGGATTGAACATGGCCATGTTGCCGCCTCTTGCTAGTGGTAGTCGACAAGGTCGACATCGTAGGCATCGCCATCGTCGAAACGAAAGGTCATTCGCCAGTTGCCGGAAACCGAGATGCTCCAGAACCCCTTCAGAGCACCCTTTAACGGGTGAAGACGGTAGCCGGGGAGCTCGAGGTCCGAAGGCTTGCGGGCATCATCAAGATCCGCCAGGGCGAGCGCAACGCGACTGGCCAAGTCGGGACTTATCCTGCTCGCATCGCCGCGTTCGAACATGCGCCTGAGACCACGATGGCGGAAGCTTCGAATCATGATGCAGTGTACCGCGTACCGGTATATCTATCAAGGAATGCTCCTACATCCCTGGAAGTGCAAGCGGACAGTCCCCTGCCAGGGGCCGTTACATCTGTGCGTGTGGTGCCACAGTCAAGACATCAGGGCGGATCCCATGCTGGGCAAACGTTCAGACCAGAGAGGTCTTTTTGATGTGGATCAGCTGTTTCCGGAGCTGGTGGGACAACACAGTATCTGTGTTCAATGTCAAGCTATTGAAGGTTCAGATTGCCACTTCTTCCTGTGGCAATCAGGGTGTCCCTCGGAGGGCCACCGCATTCAGGTGCAGGACGAGCTTGCGCATGACCGCAACCAGGGCGATCTTGCCCGTTTGGCCTCGTTGCCGCAGGCTCCGATGGCAGTGTTAGTGGATGCCTGCCTGCCGAATCACGGACAGTGCCGCCATGTTACAGCGCGTGCCTGCCAGTCCGGTGAGGCCGCAGCACCCTACCGCCAGTTGCGGCAGACGGTGGAACATCGGATTGCCCGTCTGGTGCAGCTGGGTTGCGGCAAGCGCGCCATGTGGACCGCCGGAAAACTGCCTTTTGGCTCCATATGACTGCCACCGTGACCAATTTGACCCGCATCCTGGCCGCGGGACCTGGCCCCACCGCCGCGGGCAGGCCATAATTCCCGGCTTCCGGACGATTCCAGCCCCTTGTAACCCCTATGGTTTGGACAGTTTTGAGCCGGTTTCGCGCTCTCTTTCCGGGTTTTGCAACACATCCGGCATGACAAGGGGATAAATCGGAGGAGGCTCCGGTCCCCCCAGGGCGATTGCATCTAAACGGGTTTGGGCTTGAGGCCAATCAGCCGGCACAGGTAGTCCTTGTTCCCGGCGGCCGCCAGCCGCTTGTTGGCAATGCCCACCTTGAGGGACCGGTCCTGCCGCAGCAGGTTGTGTGCGATGCGCTTGAGGATGGCCCTGTTGTGGGCGGCGTAGCCCGTGCGGATGCGGCTGTCGTCCTCGCCGAAGGCCACGTCCAGGACCCAGTGGTGGGCGTTCTCGATGCTCCAGTGCCCGCGCACCGCCTGCAGCAGGGGCTTGGCTTTGGGGGGCAGGCTGGAGATGAAACAGCGGGTATCGGTCGCGACCCGGTCCCCGCAGCGGCGTTCGCACTCGACCCAGACCAGGCTGGTCAGGTCGTACCACTCCCGGTCGGGATCGATGTGGGCGAGGTAGGCGGGGTCACCGGTCGTCCAGCCGCGGCGGGTCTCGATGCGCCCGTGGTCCTTCCCGACCGTATCCGCATAGTCGTGGGGACAGTCGGCGAAATCCTCGGCCCGTTCCAGGGCCAACGTGTCCTGCATGCGCTCGTGGA
This sequence comes from Anaerolineales bacterium, assembly GCA_034428255.1. Taxonomy (GTDB): domain Bacteria; phylum Chloroflexota; class Anaerolineae; order Caldilineales; family Caldilineaceae; genus Bin34. The sequence goes on along the minus strand of DAOUIC010000115.1, from coordinate 2,369 downwards.
GGCCCTGATGGTTGGCCCGTACGCGCAGCAGGTAGTCGGCTTCCTGTGCCCGGATTTGGCGCGCAATCTTCTTCTGGCAACCCCACCCAGAGGGTCCCCGATCGAGGGTCACGATGCAACCCTCCAGGCACAGCCTGCGCAGCCGCTCCGGGATCGCCGTGATTTCGTTGGAGTCGTCCTCCACCGCGGTCTGGGCCAGCACCAGGCGGTTGGCCTGCGCCCAGGCGCTGACCAGATGCAGAGGGCCCAGCCCCCTTGACAGGTATATGTAGCGTAGCGGTCCTGCCGTGCCGGGCCAGGTCGCAAGGTCATGGAAGGAGGTCCGACGCATGGTCGTCCTCGGGTAGAGTGGCGGTGTCAAAGCCCCATTCCACGCTGCGAGGGTCGTCATGCGTCGGTGCCGGTCATGGTACAGGATCCGCGAGTTGCTGCACAACCGTCTGCCGTTGCCGCCGGGCCCGCTGGCGGACAGCCTGGCCCTGTGGCTGCAGGGCATGCTGCTGGCCGAGAACGGTTGCCTGGACCGGGTGGCGGCGGCCCTGGCCGCCGGCGGGGGCAACGTCCACACGCTGCGCCGGCGGCTGTGCGACGGGCTGAAGGACGACGGGGAGCGGCAGGAGACCTGGGGGGCGGACCAGGAACTGGATGTGGAGACCTGCTTCGCGCCGCTGCTGTCCTGGGTGCTGTCCTGGATGGCGCCGTCGGGCGCGGAGGTCCCGCCGCCCCTGGTGCTGGCCGTGGACCCCACCCACCAGGCGGACCGGCTGGTGGCCCTGACCGTCAGCGTGGTGCTCAACCGGACGGCCCTGCCGGTGGCCTGGCACCTGGTGCCCGCGCAGGCCTCGCTCTCCTGGATGGCCATCCTGTGCCGGCTGCTGGAACTCCTGGCCCCGGCCGTGCCGCCGGGGATGGAAGTCCATGTGCTGTGCGACCGGGGTCTGTACAGTCCCCGGCTCTGGCGCCGGATCCGGTCCCTGGACTGGCACCCCTGCCTGCGCTGCGACCCCGACCTGACCTTCCGGCCCGAGGGACCGTGCGAAGCCCGGCCGGCGGCGGCCTGGGGCGGGGGCGAGGGCACGCTGTGGGTGGGCCGCGGGGTGGCCTCGCCCCGCCACCGTCCCCTGCCGGGCACGCTGGTGGTGCTCCACGGGGCGGGGCATGAGCATCCCTGGGTCCTGCTGACGGACACGCCGCCGGACCGGACGGAGGTCACCCTCTACGCCTGCCGGGACTGGATTGAGCAGGGCTTCCGGGGCCTCAAGCGTGCCGGTTGGCAGTGGCAGCGCACGCGCCGCACCAACCCCCTGCGCGCGGGACGGCACTGGCTGGTGCTGGCCGTGGCCACGCTGCTGGCGGTCGCCCACGGCACGCGCCGGGAGGAAGCCGCCACCCTCGGCCGCAACCCCGCACGGATGCGGGCGCCCCCGGCCACCGTCCCGACCTTGACGGCCCCCCGCCGTCTCAGCCTCCTGCGCCAGGGCATGGCCGGCCTGGGCGCCCTGCTGGCCCGGGGGCGCTGGTGGACGCGGCTCTGGCTGCGCCCCCGGCCCGGCCCCTACGGGCCGCCGGCCGTACGCGCCTTGGCCCAGGGTCCCTGACGCACAGCTCCGCCTCCGATACGCAACGCCCAGCCCCGCGGCCCCGTACGCCGCGGGCCGCCCTGCACGTCTCCGACACAGCCCCAACACGCACACGGCTGTCCGCGCGGCCTGGGAACCCGCTGCGATGCCACGGCACGCGGTACACCGGCGGTCCGGACCGCCGGGGGCAGATGCCTGCCCCCCATATCCGGAGCTGCACATATACCTGTCAAGGTGCCCTCCCGGCATCCAGGAGCGGGTGGAACGGTACCTGTACCATCAGGAAACCCGTGCCTCCTGGCAAATCGAGGCTGAAACCCCTTCGGCCCGGCGTTTGCAGGCCTTTGTGGAGTTGTTGCGCAGGGCACAGCACAAGGATTTCCTGACACAAGCCGGGCTTGCCGAACTGCACGCCTGCATTTTGGGGAAGGACCGGGAGGCAACCTATCCGTGGCGCACGGGGCAGGTCTGGGTGGGGCATGTCGACCGGCACTGGAACCCGGTCGTGAATCTGTTGGGCGCCCCCCCGGCCGATCTGCCGGACCTGATGGACGGCCTGATGACCTGCCACCAACGCCTGTCGGCGGAGGACACTCTGCATCCCGTCCTGCACGCGGCCTGCATTGGGTTCCCGATGGTGTACATCCACCCGTTTATGGACGGCAACGGGCGGGCACACCGCTTCCTTTTGGGACTTATATACCTGACTACACAGTCGGCATACCTTGTTCACGGGTCCTTGAGGATCCCCATGGATCGCCTCTCGCCGTGCAGATGCCCCTGTCCCGC
>DAOUIC010000114.1:0-2498 GCA_034428255.1 Anaerolineales bacterium | reverse complement strand
CAATCGTTGGTCGGAAGGCTGAATATGAACGATTTGCTTCATCTCTCCACGAGCTTCCCAAGGGAGAAAGCTGTTCGGAACCGAAAGAGGCGATCCCCTTATCGGAATCCCAAAAAAAGCTGGCGTTCACCTACAAGGTCAGTTTTGAGCACTTCCGTGACCGGAACCTGGGTAACCGTCGAGGCACTTGAGGTGTAGGGTTGGAATGGCGAGTGATCGGGTGGGTACAAACCATCGGTTCTACCAGCGACACCCGACACAATGCCCTGCTACGCCTTGAAGTCCAACCACAGACTGGGCAGCCACTGCCCCACCCATTCCAGCACCGGGTGCGGGCCTGAAGCCCACGGTGAGTATTGGCCTGTGCCTGCATATTGAGAGGCAGGCGAAGGTCTGGTGTATCTGGGATGCGGGATGCATCTTGAGTTCAGGTGACAACTGTCTGTGCTGCACAAGGCCTTGCCAAAGTGCCAAGCGCAGAGAGTGTGGGGTGTCCTTTCCACACTCCGGGTCAATGGCGGCGATGCATATGAAATTGCAGGGTTGCGGCGTTTCGCGCTTCCTATTGTTCGGATGTCCGCCGCATTGCCACAGAGATCCTCAAATGCACTTGGGCTTTCCATAGCCAACGCGCCCCGAACCCGCAGGGGGTCGGATCCGGCAGGTTGCATCGCCAACAGCCTGAGAGCACTGGCTGTTGGCGATACTGGAGTCGAGGCTGTGTTTGGGATTTTTGTGCCAAACAACCCTTGCGATCGCCACTGGAATAGAATTGGTGCTGTCAGCCCCGCCATGAATAGAAACCAGGAGTTTTCCCTTGCACTTCCAAGACCTTCCCTTCAGCTTGTCCGGCAACTGGTACCGAGGCAATTTGCATACCCATTCCACAAGATCCGACGGCCGCACGAGTCCTGCGGACGTGTGCGCCCACTACCGGGCACAGGGCTATGACTTCATCAGTCTCACGGATCATTTTCGGGAGCGGTATCAATTCCCCATAACGGACACGATCCCGTACCGCACCGACGACTTCACCACCATCCTCGGAGCCGAACTGCACGCGCCGACAACGAGCTTGGGAGACGATTGGCATATTCTGGCGGTCGGGCTCCCACCCGACTTCGCGCCCACGGGAGCCGATGAAACCGGTCCGCAACTGGCGGAACGGGCCGCCGCGGCCGGGGCTTACGTGGCGGCTGCCCACCCTGCCTGGTACGACCTGACCGATCAGGACATCCTCTCTGTGCCATCCGCCCACGCCATAGAGATCTTCAATACCACCTGCGCTGTCAGCAACGGCAAGGGGGATAGCACCGGCTACATCGACCGCCTCCTCAGCCAGGAACGCTGTTACCAGATCATCGCCACTGACGATGCCCACTTCAACCCGGTCCGTCCCGATTCTTGCCGCAATTGGGTGATGGTGCGCAGTTCCACACTGGAACCTGCGGACCTGCTCGCGGCGTTGCATGCCGGGCATTTCTATTCCAGCCAAGGACCGGAATTCCTGGCCGTCACCTCCAAGCCGGACAACGACATGCTGGCCGTGCGGACATCGCCAGTCCGCGCCATTTTCTTGACCGGCCGAGGGGCCGCCAGCTCCAGCATTGTCCAGGACGTCGATTTCACCTCGGCGGAGTTGAATCTGAAGGCGATCAAAGGACCCTACGCCCGGCTCACCGCCGTCGATCACCAAGGACGGCGCGCCTGGACCAATCCCTTCCGCGTTTGACGGAAACTGGATGGGGAAACCTGCGCAAAGCTAAAAGCCAATGCGGGTACCCGCCTGCACATGCCTGTCCGCGCCGCGGACAGTTTCTGATTCTTTGTCGCCACTATCCGACAGGCCAGAGGGGCGTTCCACCGGCAGACTGCCGCGGTTCCATTGCCAAACTCCTTGCTTGCCGACGGCCTTCGAGTAGATGGCGTGAATGTCGAAGGCTTGAGGCCGGAAGACATTCACGCCATGAATTTAAGTCCCCTGCTGTTTCCTAAGCCTGAAGCAACGCGGGCCTGGGTTTGTCCGTCATGGCGGACGGTGCAGGCAGACGATACAGCCGCCGTGCCGTTTCACTCATCACATTTCGACGCATGTGTTCGGGAATGAGACGGGCCGTGAAGTCGGGCATGTCGTTGTCCCAGTGGGGGAAGTCGGTGGCGAACATGAGCATGTGTTCGGCCGGGAACATGGCCAGCATTTGATGGAGGAAGCCGATAGGTTCCGGTTCCTCAATGGGCTGGGTTGTCAGCAGGACGTGCTCGTAGACGTATTCGCTGGGCGGGCGTTCCAGCCAGGGAGCGGTCTGGCGCAGGGCTTTCCAGTTCTTGTCCAAACGCCAGAGAATGGGCGGCAGCCAGGACACCCCACCTTCAATCAGGACAAATTTCAGGTCCGGGTACTTGACGAACACCCCTTCCGTCACCATGCTGACCAGATGCCCGATGTAGCTGCCCACCAGATCCGTGTGCCATTCCAGATAGTTGGTGGGGTAGCCCAC
>DAOUIC010000113.1:0-1999 GCA_034428255.1 Anaerolineales bacterium | reverse complement strand
CCGGCATGAGCGCCTGCCTTCAGATTGCGCGGGAGGCGGCGGTGAAGGAGATGCCGGTGGCTCCGCACAACTACTACAGCCACCTGTCCACCTTTCAGAACGCCCACATGTGTGCGGTGCTGCCCAACCTGAAGATCATGGAGACGGATGTTGACTCCTGTCCCTGGCGAGACGAATATGTGACCGTGCAGCCGGACATTCGGGACGGCCACCTGACGGTGCCCGACACCCCGGGCTGGGGCACGGAGCTCAACGAGGAAGCGGTGGCCGCCCGACCCTGGACGGGCAACATCCCCTTCTAGCCAGCGGCGGCCGCCGAAAAACTATGCCGACAGGACAACCCTAGGCAGGTGGCGCTCGTCGCGGATACCCGACGTGCCGCCGAACTCATGGACCACGACATCGTGCATGACAACGACCTCCTCCAGCGTCAGGAGTTCCCGGTTCACGAGTCGGCGAGGAGTTCACCAAGGCGACAGTTGCGCTCGAGACTTGCTCTGAAGTGGGTCATCACCTCGGGTCGTACTTTCTCTTGCGCCTTGGCTTCTATGTAGCTGCTCATGGCATCTTCCAGCACGGACTGAAAGTGGCGTCCTTCATGTTTGGCGATTGCCCTCATTCCGGCCAGCAGGTCTGGTGACACCTGACTGGAGAACTTTACTCGTTTGGTGGCCATGGGCTCCCTCCTCTCCCTGTTTGTGCTATTTCCGTCCAGGTAGGCAGAAATGTCAAGATACATCTTGATGTCCGTGGGATGGCCACCTGATGGTTCCTGATGCTCCGGGATGGGGCACGGACCTCAACGAGGAAGCGGTGATCGCCTATCCCTGGAAGGACAACATTCCCCCTTTGCCTAAAGGCGGTGGTCGGAACTATACGCGGGTTGGCCATCCTTTGAGCCCCTCTATACGACCATCTCCCCTGTTCGAGAGGCTTGAGTTCGGTGGGGAGAGTGCCACAATCGCACTGTGGAGGCCGGAGGGGGCTCGGAATCCCTGTGCCAGGTCACAACAAGGGCCAGATCCTGTAGGCCAGATCCTGTATCCACATGCACTGTATCCACATGCACGACCGGCACCTTTTCACCGGTGATATACTCGCCGGAACCATCGGCGAAGCGAGTTCGACGTAACACCGGTGTGGACGTGGTACTCATGTTCGGCACTCGCCGCCACGATGGACAGGGCGCGTCACTGTCGGTTGATCGGGTGTTTCCGGGTTACGGTGCGTGTCGGCGTGCCAACACCAAAGCTGAGGAGTGCAGTGGTTTGCCAGCACTGGAACCCGCGATGCGGAATGCCGACCAGAATGTCTGGGCATAGCGTAGCAACAGCCCGTACGACCGGGACCAGCAACTTGGTATGCTTGGACCAACACAAACCAAGCCAGCTGTCAGCAGGATGTTCACGGCTCGCGTCCTTGCAATGACCGGGTAGCGTTCACTATTGGACAACGTTGCCACAAGATGCCTTGCGACCAATCCACCGTACGTTTGAGGCTGCCATGCGATACGTCTTCAGCTTTCCCAATCCGGTCAACGAAGTAGCTGCCAGGGTTGTCGCGGGATTGGTGGTCGGCCTGTCCCTCGCGACCATATTGACAGGCCAAGCATGGTTAATGTTCGTCCTTGCCTACGGCTTTTTGGCACGAGTGGCGACCGGTCCCACATTGAGTCCGATGGGACTTCTGGCGACCAGAGTTATTGCGCCGCGCATAGGCGAGCCGAAGCTGGTGCCCGGACCGCCCAAGCGTTTCGCGCAAACTGTGGGACTTGGCTTCTCGGTGGCCGCATTGGTGCTGCACTTCGTTGCAGGATCACCGGTCGCGGCGAATGTCGTCCTTGCCGTACTGATCTTGTTCGCCGCTCTTGAGGCATTTCTGGGTTTTTGCGCAGGTTGCTTTGTGTTCGACTACCTGATGCGTTGGGGGTTGGTGCCCCGGTCAGTTTGTGAGGAATGTGCCAATTTTCGCTCGGCATGACCTAACCGGGTCGCGGATC
>DAOUIC010000112.1:0-2759 GCA_034428255.1 Anaerolineales bacterium | reverse complement strand
TCCGGGATATCCACCATGCGTTTGCGAAACCGATCGGTTGGCTGGGCAATGCCCACTGGATGTCCCACAGGGCTCCCTGTCCGGCGCGGTTAGCCGATCCCCGAGGTTGGTTAGAATCCAGCCCCGCACGGTTGTCTACTGCGAGGCGTGCCCTGCACCAAGCCAGCCGCGCCCTGTCTTCGCCGCCATACTGGAGAGAATGAAATGAACAAAGGCAAATTCACGCGTCGCACATTCCTGCAGATGACAGGGTTGGGTATGTCCACCGGCCTGCTTGCAGCCTGTGTGCCGGTCACGGCACCGTCCGCAGAAGAGGCGGCCATGCCCGAACCCGTCACCGTAACCTTCATGGTGCCCGGAAGCACCAATGAAGATGCCGACTTTGCACCGGTGTTTGAGGAATTCAACAACCGGTATCCCGAGATTGACGGCCAGTACACGCCGGCAGGAACAGGCTACGGCCAGGCCTACAACGACAAGCTGTTGACCATGTTGTCCGGCGGCACCGCTCCGGATACCTTCAAGACCCTGTTTGGCTATTTCGGTTCGCTGGCGGAAAAGGATGTCTACGTCCCGCTGGACGATTATGTGGCACAGCATCCCGACGAAACCGTCTTCGACGATTTCTTCGATGCCCATGTCAACGCCTGCATCATCAAGGGACAGCTCCTGGCTCTGCCGAACGACGGGGCACCGGAAGGCATCTGGTACAACGCCGATCTTTATGACGCAGCCGGGTTGCCCTACCCCGACTGGGACACCACTTGGTCCGACATGTCGGCCGCCGGAACCGCCTTGACCCAAGTCGATGGATCCATTACCACGCACTACGGCATTGGTCATCCCAATTGGCTGGGCACCATCTGGAGCAACGGGGGCGAAATCCTCAACGAGGACGGTACGCAGTGTCTGCTGGACAGCGACGAAGCCATTGAGGCCCTGGAGTGGATGCAGTCCCTGGTGGTCGACGACGGCAGCGCCCCCGGACCCGAAGCCCTGAGCGAACTCGGCATGTTCGATCGCTTCACATCCGGATCGCTCGGTTCCTTCTGGTGCGTGCGCGGCTGCCTGGGCGGCCTGCGTTCCATCGAGGATTTCCAGTTCGACGCCGCCCCGCTGCCGCTCAGCAACAACGGCAATCGCCTGACCCGCCTGCTAATCGGTTGGACTTCAATTTGGTCCGGCTCCGAGGTGCCGGACGAGGCCTATCTCCTGGCCGCCTGGATTTGCAGCCCCGAAGGGCAGCGCCTGCGCATCAGCCGGGGATACGCCCATCCGTCCCGCAAGTCCCTGGTGGAGCAGGACTGGTACAAGAACTACGAGTGCGAACGGTGCAACAGCCACGCCGTCAACAATGTCTTCCCCGAGATGCTTCTCCGGGGCGAGGGCCGTGCCTGGCCGGCGCATCCCAATGAATCCGAAATTGTGCAGGCGATTACCACCGGCCTGGATTCCCTGTGGGACGGCTCCAAGCCCGCTGCCCAACTGGCCGCCGACCTGACTGCGGAAATCAACGGGATCATCGGCTGACCCCGTTCCGCGTCCATCCGTGCCCCGCGCGGGAGGAGGGGGCCGCACAATGATTGTGCGGCCCCTCTTCGCTCCACATGACCCGTAATCCATGATCCCGCCATCCAGCCCGATGAGGCGACGCGAGGAGCGGGATGGATGGCTGTTCGCGTCGCCCTGGCTCCTGGGGTTCCTGCTTTTCACGGTGGGACCCATGATCGCATCCGCCTTCTTTGCCTTCACGGAATACGATGTGCTCACCCAGCCCAAGTGGGTGGGCTGGGCCAACTTCGACAAGGCCCTGACCGACGATCCCAAGGTGGGACAGGCCCTCAAGGTCACCTCCATCTACGCGGTGGTCAGCGTGCCACTGCAGATTCTGCTGGGCTTGTGCGTGGCGCTGTTGCTCAACACCCGCATCCGGGGACTCCAGTTCTACCGCACCGTGTACTACCTGCCGTCGGTGCTGTCCGGTGTGGCGGTGGCGTTGCTGTGGCGCTGGATCTACGCCCCGAACTTCGGCCTCATCAACTCCTTTCTCGCCCGTCTCGACATTGTGGGCCCCGGCTGGCTGGGCGACAAGGACTGGGCTCTCACGTCGATGATCGGCATGTCCCTCTGGCATGTGGGAGGCGGCATCGTCATCTACCTGGCGGGCCTGCAGGGGGTGCCGTCCGAACTGTATGAAGCCGTGCGCGTGGACGGGGCCGGACGCGGGGCCGCCTTCTGGCACATCACGCTGCCCATGATTACGCCGGTGCTGTTCTACAACCTGGTCATCGGCATCATCACGGCCCTGCAAATCTTTACCCAGGCTCTCATCATGACGAATGGGGGGCCCCACGAAGCCACGTTGTTCATCGTACTGTACCTGTATCGGAACGCCTTCCAGTTCTTCAAGATGGGCTATGCCTCCGTGCTGGCCTGGATTCTGTTTGGCTACATTCTGGTCCTGACCCTGCTCGTGTACCGCTCCTCGGGCTTCTGGGTGTTCTACGCCGGCGAGCTGAAGTCGCGCTGAAGTCCCGCGATGACTGTTTCGGCACAGGACAACCGGCCGCGGCTTCCCGCATGGGAGTCCGCACTGTCGCACCTCATCCTGGTGGCCGGGGGGTTTTTCCTCATGATCCCGCTGGCCTGGATGCTGTCCACCTCGCTCAAGAGTCTGGGGACCGTCATGTCCCTGCCCCCGGAATGGATTCCCCGGACGTTCCACTGGGAAAACTACGCCGACATTTTCCGGCTGGTGC
>DAOUIC010000111.1:0-3797 GCA_034428255.1 Anaerolineales bacterium | reverse complement strand
TGTCCTATCGATGGTTAAACCCAGCCACGGACCGGGTTGAGAGGAAGGAATCGTTTGTCATGCAGGTCTCCCTCAACGGTGAAGACATGGTGGTGGGTGCAGGGATTTACAAGGGAGAGTAGACCGGCAGGCAGCCGGTTTGCCCAAGCGACTTGAAGGTTATCCCAAAAATAGTTGGGATAAGTTGGGATAACACATGGGATTTCCGGCAATTGGCCTGGGATATTCATCGCTTGAGCGGCTTCCGGAGTGAAACCCGGCGGTCCCAGGCCGCGGACCGCGGGATCTTGGATGTTTCGGTTGCCCGGACCGGAAACAGGGAAGCCGTGCCATATGTCCGCACTGAACAGTGAGGGCGGATCAGTTCTGCGCCGACGGCTCGCGCATGAACCCGATGTTCAAGACGGTACACGCGAGCATGCCCGAGACAGCCAGCAGGGACGGGCCGGCGATGCCCAGGCGCAGGAAACTCCACGGTCCGGTAAAGCCGCCGAGGGCGGATGCGGTGAAGTTGGCGGCACCCATCATCGACATCATTTGCCCGCGGCGGTGGCTGTCCTGTTCGCTGGCAAAGGCCAACAGGGAGACGATGGCAAACTCCAGGGTCACGCGCATGAGCATCAAACCCCCAACGGCCCCGACGAGACTGGTTCCCAATACCGGTAGCAGCACGAACGCCGCAATGGCTAGGACTCCGCCTGCCATCACGGCACGGCGTTTTCCGATGCGGTCGCTGTACGCGCTGGCGCCGATGCTGCCGCAAAGGTCCGCAATGCCCATGGCCAAGGCCACGCGGCCCATGTCCCCGGCGCCGAGGCCGTAGGTTTGGGTCAGCCAGTCCCCGAACACAATCAGCACGTTGAACATGGCAAACGACAGGAATCCGGTGCAGGCGATGGTGGCCCAGGCCGACACGGACAGGGCACCCACGAGATCGGTCAACGGATGGCGTCGGCCGGCCGTGGGGTCGGACATGCGTTGCCGGGTGCCTTCCGGATGGCCGGGCGGCAGCAGGTAATACAGAACGGACAGGATTGCCAGACCGATGCCCAAAATGACAAACGGTACTTCCCAACTGGTGCGTTCGATGATCCAGCCGGCAGTTGACAGACCGGCAATGCCCGCGAAGGCCCAGCCATACTCCACGATTCCGATGCCGCGGGCACGCATGGCATAACGCAACCGGTGGCTCAGATATCCCTGCAACGTAGGCACAAAGGCAAGGGAGGCGACGCCGGACAGGACCAACCCGAACACCTTGACAGGTAGGGATGGCCCCAGCGCCAACAACAAAAAACCGGCCGACAGGGCCATAAGTTCGACACGCAACCACTTTCGGAATCCTTGGCGGTCGGCGAGGGCGCCAAAAACAGGCGACAGCAGCCCAGTCAGGTTGCGAAGTCCCAGTAGCTGGCCCATCCGGGTTGTACTTAGCCCCAATCCACCGGCCAGCATGGGCAGGAAGGGGTAGAAAATCTGGAATCCCGTGTCCGTCAGGCATCGCGTTACCAGCGCAATGCCAATTAACCCGACGAGCGACTCCCGGGCGCGGTGGAAAAGTTCACGGCCCTGTATTGCGTCAGTTGCCACACCCGGCCTGCCTTACAGGTGTCCGGCGAGGATGAATAGCCGGAATCCGACGGTTGGCGAACCGACGAGTCAGTTTTTGGGGATGGTTGGACAGTTCGAGTGCGTTGGCCATTGGCAGGACGCTGTGCCGACGGTTTTCCTAGCGTGTCCACAATGATGACACCGGCTGGCGGACATGTGAAACCGGCACCACGTTGGAGGGACGCATGCGTGGTGCCCGCCCGAGTGGAAAATCCCGCGCGACAGCTGCCGGGAATGGTTGCCCGTTTGCAAACCTCGGATGCCGGGGAAGGGTCAAAAGCCGATGGGCTTCCACCAGGGAAGCCCATCCAAATTGCAGTCCTAGCCCAACCGGCACCGGTCCCGCGCCGCCTGGGATAGGCGGAGGGCATCCGGCGCCTTGCGCGACCTGGCGCGCAACCCGTTGGCCACGGCCTGCGGCGAACGGTTCCCTACGCAACGCCTCCGCCCAACAGGCGTTGCAGGCCGGCCACATCGTCGAGTGTCACCTGCATCCGCCCGCGCGTGATGAGGCCTTTGTCGGAGAGGTCGTGCAACACGTTGGTGACCGTTTCGCGGTTGGTGCCGATGGAATCGGCGATGTCCTGGTGGCCCAAATCAGTCAGCACGGTGGTGCCGGCCGACTTGGCCAGGCCCAGCAGGGCGCGCACGACCCTCAGCATCACAGGGTCGAGACGGATGCTGCGCAGATGGTCCAGCACGTTGCGGCCCTTCGAACTTTCACTTTCCAGCATGCGCACCATGATGGAGGGGAACCGCTGCTGCAGGTACTTGAAGTTGCGCCGCGTGATCTCGACGCACACCGTGTCCGTGTGGGCTTCGGCGCGCGAGCTGTGCATGCGGTGGCCCTTCAGAATGGTCTGCTCGCCGAAGAAGCCGTTGGCGCCGATGCGGCCCACAATCACGTGCTGGCGGGGCGATTGCCGGGTGAGGACCACCTCGCCTTCCAGCACCAGGTAGACCGCTTCGCAGTCGTCACCCGATCGGTAGAAGCAGTCGCCGGCGTTCCTGCGCAGCACGCGCACAGCCGGGCAGACATCCCTGGCCAAGTCTTTGTTCGGGATGTCGCCGAACAGAAAGTGGCGTGCCAGTTGCTGGGAGAGTTCCTGGTAGTTGTGCATGGGTGTGAACCTCTTCCGGATGGTGGTCGCGGATGCAGCAAGCATTCCGCGGCCGTCCTGCATGCTTGATATCCAAAGTCTAGGGCCGGACCGGCCCGTAGGACGTTAAGGTCGCGTTAAGGGAGAGTTTGTGTTCTGCGGAGCCCCCCGGGCAGATGGTGGGACCGTTTCCGTCACGGTGCATCGGGCGGGGCGGCGCGGTCCAAATACCGGGCCACAAGGCGAGCAGGTTCGCAAGGGCCATCAAACGCCAAATTGGTGGGTGTGGCATGGGACTGGGCCGGCGTGGTGACTGTCAATCCTGGGAACTTCCTCCTTGACATACGCCATCGTCGCCGCCCTGGTTGCTCGGATGGCCAATGCGGAGGTTTCCCGGTGTCTTCAGGTCGTGTGCCAACCTTGCCGCACCGCCGATGTGAGGCGTGGACCGCCACTCCAGCGTCCGGCGGCATTCCACCGAACCAACCGGATCAAGTTCAGGCGCAGAGACTTCCCTGGCTTCCTCAGCTTGGAGCCAACTCCGCGGTCCTTGGTGAGCGCCCCTCCCAACTCGAGGACACGCGCGGCACCGCGAAAACGTTCAACCCCTGTGGCTTGGGCTTCGGCCGGCCTCTGAGGCTGGCCCATGGGGCGCCTCACGGACCCGACGTGAGCGAACCACTGACAAGACACCTGTGGAAATCGATGTCGGTTTGGAGAATCAGGCGATGCCGGCGGTCTCCAAGTCCTGAACGCCCTTGCCTGTCGAACCGAATCAGGTTGTCTCTACATACAACAGGGACAGCCCAGAGGGTGTCCCGGGAGTCCGCAGTATTGGCCGTACAAGGAAGAATCCGACTGCATCTCGTCCAACATGAACGCACCCAGGTGCTCCCAGAGGTTGGCGGGTGCCGGTTCTTCATTGAGATTGGCCTTGGCCTGGATCGGGGCCAAGGCCAGACCGGCTTGCAAACCCAAGGTCGCTGTGACCAAACCTGCGACACCGAGAAAGTTCCGACGGGTCAGCTTGCCCGGTTTGTCTCGAGTCATGCCCGCCTCTTCCTGCTTCATGGTGTTGATTCCCAG
>DAOUIC010000110.1:0-3103 GCA_034428255.1 Anaerolineales bacterium | reverse complement strand
TACCTCTGGGTTCATCGGGGACGAACCTTCATGACCGTCGGCATGGGCGGCGCGGAGGCGGGTTCGCCGCTGTTCGAGGCCGCGGACAGCAGCCTTACGCGTTGGACATACAGGGGCTCCATGTGTCCGGTAAGCGCGGAGTGCCCCAACTTCTTCCCCTTGGGCGACCACTGGGTGTATCTGTATTCGCCCTTCGATGCCGTCGAGTACCGGATCGGAGACTTCGATCCCGACACGCCGTCGTTCACCGAGTTGGACGGCGGCATCGTGGACCACGGCTGCCGGGATTGGAACGGTTTCTATGCCAGCAACGTGCATGCCGCACCCGACGGCCGCCAAATCCTGCACGGCTGGGTGCGCGGCTTCGAAGAGGGCCACGGCTGGAACGGATGCCTGGCCCTGCCGCGCGAACTTGCCTTGGACGACGATTTGGTCCTGCACCAGAGCCCCATCCGGGAGCTTCAAACCCTGCGCGGGCCGGAGCAGCGGGTCTCGGGCATGGTGCTGGACAACGCCAGACAACCACTGCCGGACATCACGGGCAGTCAACTGGAACTACGGGTGCGCCTGCAGCGCCTGTCCGCTGAATCCTGTGGCATCCGGTTGCGCACGGAAGCCAACGGCGACGGCGGGGTTTCCATTGGCCTGTCCGACGCGGGCCTGATCGTGGACGAACAGCCGCCCGTGCCGCTCGGCGACGAGAACGCCGAATTGCATATCTTCCTGGATCGATGCGTGGTGGAGGTGTTCGCCGATGGAGGACGCGTGGCCTTCACCCGCGTGATCCGACAGGATCTGTGGGATACGGGCGTGGCCGCCTGGAGCCGGGGCGGCATGGCTGTCCTGGACCAACTGTCGGGCTGGCCCATCCATGCGGCCGATATTCGCTGACCGAGCCCTGGTCGTAGTTCTGCAGTCCCACCGGAGGTTTCCGGGCAAATTCGGTGGCGGGAAACGCGACCGGCTCGTTGAGCACGGTCTGCGTTGCCAACGGCTCTTGGCATCCCGGCCGGCCTGCCTGATGACCTACAATGATCATGCCTCGCCGACGGAGCCCACGAACAGGCCAACCAGCCCACAGTGGCCCGCGTGCCTGACGCGAAATCCACACCACACAGGTGAGCCATGACCACCACACAGGACATCGCGGCGGTATCGCAGCCGGATGCCCTGCTGCCGATGCCGGATCCGCCTGAACGCACACCCGATGAAATGTCCGGCTTCAATCACCTCAGCATCACCGGCAGTGCCCACTTTCTGGCGATGCACCTTGGCAAACCCGAGACAACCTTGGTGACAGGAGAGCATTACCTCGCCCCGTTCCCGACACGGGAGATGGCCGGGATCAAGTTCCCAGACCTGATGATTGCATTCGATGTGAACCCGGAAACCTACCACCGGAGCAACGCCTACATCATTTCGGAACAGGGCAAGCCGCCCGACTTCGTGTTGGAGATCGCCTCCCGCGCCACCGGGCGCGCAGACGTTTTGGAAAAACCCGAAGCCTACGCCGCTCTGGGCATTCCCGAGTACTGGCGCTTTGACGAAACCGGCCGGTACCACGGTGCCAGGCTTGAAGGAGATCGCCTGGTGCATGGAGCCTACCAACCCATCACCATCCAGGAACTGGACGAGGAAACCCTGCAGGGATACAGCGAGGTCCTGAACCTGATTCTGCGGTGGGAGCATGGCCAACTGGGATGGTACGACCCGTCTACCGGACGGCACATTCCCACATTCAAGGACCAAACCGCCCGCGCCCACGATGCCGAAGCCGCTCTCAAGGCCGAAAGGGAAGCCCGGGCCGCCTCCGAGGCAACCCTAAGGGCCGAAAGGGAAGCCCGAGCTGCCTCCGAAGCCAAAATCCGAGCGCTGGAACAAGAACTCGGGCGGAGGTCCTCATAGGAGGACTTGCCCGGCCTCAATTCGGTCCCTCGGTGACTGCCGTGACGAAACCGGATTGGTCCTCACCGATATCAGCTTTCACCCAGACACATCTTGGTTGAGGCCGACATCGGATCCCGGCCAGATGGCAGTCGACGCAACAACCCTTTCCGCTGCCGTCAAGCTGCAACTTCCGTGGCATCCTTGGAGACGGTCGCAACACGCCGGGCACAGCGCGATCCTTAACGCATGCCAACTGCCCGGACGCCACCAGCCACAGGCCGGAAGCGGTCCCGTTCGATGCCTCGACCTCGGGACAGGCAAGTTTCTCCGAAACCCTGGGGAGGGGACGATCGGCCAACGAAGCGCGTACAAGAGGTCTGACGGAACCGGCAAGGCCTGATTCGACGCAGCCGGCCGGAAAACAAAGGGGCTTATATACCTAACTACGCAGTCGGTGCGACAGGCACAATCCTGCACACCTGTGCTATAATCGTGTCCTGCAAACAAGAGAGCCCGGCGGACATCCGGACTCTCCACCGGACAGGAAGCAGCCGTTCCGTGCCCGACACCAGCCATCCTACAACAGAGGCCCCGGAGAGCGTACACCGCACGGTCCGCCTGCGCCTGTTTCCGGGCGACGTGGAGACCGGCATCCTGCTGACGGCCATCGCCGGGGCCTGTCGCTATGTCTGGAACCACATGCTGGCCGACTGCGAGTGGCGGTACGCGCTGGAAGGAGATACACGTGCCCGCTCTCAACTGGCCGGAGGTGCGGGAAGGCAAGACGGCGTGGGCCAAGGCCGTTCGCAAGAAGATGGGACCCGGTCCGTCCACGAGCTTCTTCACCCTGGGCCTACGGTTCACGGCACTGCGCCACGACCCGGACCACGCCTGGCTGAAGGACTACCCGTACCAGGTGGTCCGCTACAGCCTGAAGTATCTGGCCGACGCGTACACGCGGTTTTTTGCGGATCCTGAGAACGAAGGCAAGCCCCGGTTCAAGGCCCGGCACCGCACCGTGCCGGCGTTCACGATCCCCGAGGCCGTCCGGATGGACGGGGACCGTCTGTACGTGTCCAAGGTGGGCTGGCTGCGACTGGCGGGCAGCGACCCGTACGCGGGCTGCCGGCCCCTGACTGTGCGCGTGCGCATGGAGGGCACGGAACAACATCCCAAGTGGTATGCGTATGTCTGCTACGAGGTGCCCGCGGAACAG
>DAOUIC010000109.1:0-7032 GCA_034428255.1 Anaerolineales bacterium | reverse complement strand
CCAGGGCCCGTTCCGATCCGCCCCCGCCGTAACCGTGGGCGGAGTCGACCGCATTGCACCCCAGTTCGTAGAGACTGTCCATCAACTCGATGCCGGCCTCCCGATTGCCGTCGTGCAGCATGATCGTGCCCTGCACAATGCGGCCAACTTGCTTGTCGCAGCCCGGTATCCGTCCGTATTTCACGCGGGAGGTTCCTGTTGGTACTGAACGGGCAAAACCCGCCAACGAAGCCTGATCTATTCCATCGGATAGCGCAGACCCCACTGGGCACGGATGGTGTCCAGGGTGGTCATGACACCCATGGTGTGGGACCAAGTCATATCCGGGCTCTCCAGCAACCCGGCCTTGAGACAGCGATTCACTTCCATGACCTCGTGGGCAAATCCCTTGCCGATGAGGCCCGGTTCCACACGGCGCCAGTCCTCGCCGTCTACCTTGAGGTGGAAATGGTCGGTCAACCACCAAGGCGTCGGCATCCGGATTTCACCGCCTGATCCGAACAACAGGCACTCCTGCGGAGTGTTGTCGCGGATTGAGGAATAGCAGATTGCCAGGCCGCCGTCCGGATACCCCAGCAGAATCCCACTGCGTTCGTCAATGCCGCCTTCCAAGTGTCCCAGGGTCTCGATCCTTGTCGGAGATCCGCCGAACAGGTAGGCCGCGAACGACACCGGATACATGCCAATGTCAAGGAGAGCCCCACCGCCCAGGGCCGGTTCGGTCAGGCGCGAGCGGGCACTGCGGGCACCCCTGAACCCAAAGTCCCCCACCATCATCGTCAGTTGGCCAATCACGCCGTCGTCGATCATGCGCTTGATCTCGCGCGGCACCGGCAGATACCGGGTCCACATGGCCTCCATCAGAAACAGGTTGCGTTGCCGCGCCACGGCGATGATTTCGGCCGCTTCCGCAACATTGATGGCGAAGGGCTTTTCGCACAGGACCGGCTTGCCGGCCTCCAGGGCCAGGATGCTGTGTTCCCGGTGCAGGTTGTGCGGAGTCGCAATGTAGACAACGTCGATGTCCGGATCCTGCACCAACTCCTCGTAGGTCGCGTACTGGCGCGGGACGCCGAATCGTTCCGCCAAGGCCTGTCTCCGGTCGGCCGTGCGCGAACCGACCGCCAGCAACTCCGCATCGTCCACCTGCATCAGGCCCTCGCCCAGGCGGTTGGCAATGCTGCCCGCACCCAGGAATCCCCACCTCACCTTGTCCATGCCCCGTCTCCCAAGTCGTCAATGGTTGGCACCGTTGTCCCCAGCATAGGCCGCCCCGCACAATTTCACAGGCTTCCGACACTTCAAAGTCGCTGGCAACAGGTCCCGGCCAACCGTGAAACACGCGTCCCCGACCATGCATCCTGGCTCCCACCGCCGGCATCACCATCCCGTCCTGGTCGGGAACTGGGGGGCAGCGAACACCCGGGGGCCCGGATCCACATGCATGCCATGCTGCACCTGTCGATGCTGGACGGGCAGGACCTGTTGAAGAATTGGATGTGCCTATTCCATCGGATAGCGCAAGCCCAGTTGAGCCCGGATGGTGTCCAAGGTGGCCATGACACCCATGGTGTGGGACCAGGTCATGTCCGGACTCTCCAGCAACCCGGCCTTGAGGCAGCGGTTCACTTCCATGACTTCATGGGCAAACCCCTTGCCGATGAGGCCCGGTTCCACACGGCGCCAGTCCTCGCCGTCCACCTTGAGGTGGAAATGGTCGGTCAGCCACCAGGGCGTCGGCATCCGGATCTCGCCGCCCGATCCGAACAACAGGCACTCCTGCGGGGTATTGTCGCGGAGCGACGAGTAGCCAATCGCCAGGCCGCCGTCCGGATAGCCCAGCAGGACCCCGCTGCGTTGGTCGATCCCATCCGCCAAGTGGCCCAGGGATTCAATCCTGACGGGCGAGCCGCCAAACAGGTAGGCCGCGAACGACACCGGGTAGACTCCGATCTCAATCAGCGCGCCGCCGCCCAGGGCCGGGTCCGTCATGCGCGATGGGGTGCTGCGGGAAGCCCTGATCCCGAAGTCGCCCACCATCATTGTCAGTTGGCCAATCACGCCATCGTCGACCATGCGCTTGATCGCGCGCGGCGCCGGCAGGTACCGGGTCCACATCGCCTCCATCAGGAACAGGTTGCGCCGCCGGGCCACGGCAATGACTTCGGCGGCCTCCGTGACATTGATGGCGAACGGTTTCTCGCACAGGACCGGCTTGCCGGCCTCCAGGGCCAGGATGCTGTGTTCCCGGTGCAGACTGTGCGGGGTCGTAACGTAGACGATGTCGATGTCCGGGTCCTGCACCAACTCCTCGTAGGTCGCGTACTGGCGCGGGACGTCGAACCGCTCCGCCAGGGCCTGCCTCCGGTCGGCAGTGCGCGAACCCACCGCCAGCAGTTCCGCATCGTCCACCTGCATCAGCCCCTCGGCCAGGCGATTGGCGATGCTGCCCGCGCCCAGGAATCCCCACCGCACCTTGACCATCATCCGGTTTTCCTTGGCGTCAATGGCTGGCACCGCCGGCCCAACACAGGCCGCGCCGCACAATTTCCCGGGCTTCCGGTACTTCAAAGTCGCTGGCGACATGTCCCAGCGAACAGTAGAACACGCGCCCCTGGCCGTACATCCGCTTCCATGCCACCGGCATTACCGTCCCGTTGACCCAGGGTGCCACCTCGGTCTGGAACTGGGTGGTGGCAAGCACCTGGTTGCCCGGATCCACATGCATGTAGTACTGCTCCGAATGCATGTCGAAGTCCGGCAGGCCCTTGGTAATCGGATCCATGTGGTTGGTGATGTTCACCCGGTAATCGATGATGTTGCCGGGATGGGCCACCCACTGGCCGCCGGTCATCCACTGATATTCCGTGTTCAGTCGGAAGGCATCGCACATGCCGCCATGCCACCCGCCGAAGTTGACCCCGCCGCGGACGGCATCGAGCAACCCGGCCTCCTGCTCGCGCCCGAGTTCGGACATGGTCCATGTGGACACAACCAGGTCCAGGCCCTGCATGTACTCGGTATCGCAATAGCGGTCCAGGTCATGCACCACGTCCACCTTGAACCCTGCTGCCTCAAGCAGGGGGGCAAAGATGTGCGTGGTCTGTTCGGGGTCGTGGCCATCCCAGCCGCCCCAGTTCATCAACGCCTTCCTTTCAGCCATAAGTCATTCTCCCGTTGGGTCAATTGGAATCCGCATCGGAACCTTTTTTGCTCAGCGCTGAAGGGCACCACCGCCGGAAGCCACCAGTTGCTCGACCTCGGCCCTGTGGGTGACCAGCATGTCGCCGTGCTGGGTCAGCGTCATGGCAGCCATGACCGAACCGAAGCGCAAGCCCATTTCCACATCCTGGTTCAACAGGCCATGCAGCACGCCGGCAGCCAGGGCATCGCCCGCCCCCAGCCGATCCACCACCTGCACGGGCACCACCTCCTGCCTGAACACGGCGCCGGCATGCCGAACGTAGGTGGCCTCCGTGCCGCAGGACATGACGACCGTATGCCCGGCCGCCAGGTCCGCCAGGGCTTCAAGTTGCGCTTCCGGCGCGCCTTGAAGCCCCAGTACCGTCTCGGCATCCGCCTGGCCGCAGAACAGAATGTCCGCCATGCTCAGCATGGGCCGGAGGATGGCGCGGGCCTCGGTCGCAGTCCACAACTTGGATCGGAAGTTGAGATCGAAACTGACCATCACCCCCCGGGCGCGGGCCTCCGCCAGTGCCGTCCGGGTCACGTCGAGGCAACTCGGGGACACGGCCGGGGTGATGCCGCTGATGTGGAAAATCGACGTATCCATCAGCCGGTCCCAGTCCACCTGATCCGGCCGCAGACGGCTTGCACACGAATCGGCCCGGTCGTAAATCACATCCACGTTGCGCGGCGGCTCGGCATTCTCCAGGAAAAAGAGCCCGGTCCGCCCTTCGTCGCTCCACACCACGCACGAAAGATCAACGCCGGCTTGCCGCAGGTGATTGGCCACCAGGCGACCGGTGGCTCCGATCGGCAGGCCGCTGCACCAGGCGGTACGGTACCCAATCCGGGCCAGGGCCACCAGGGTGTTGGCCTCCGCGCCTCCGGGATGCACATCGAGCCGCCGCGCGGTTTCCAAGTGGCTGCCGGCAGGTACACTGAGGCGCAGCATTACTTCGCCCAGTCCGGTTACGTCATACGGAGACATGTATTTGCCTGTTTGGAAATCCGAGGCGGCAGCCTGGCCGTGCCGGGTCCGGACACTGGCCGCGCCCTTCCCGCCAAAACCCGGTCTTCGCCGTGATCGGGCCTATATCTTGGCATACCGGGCGGCTGCATTCCACAGTGGCGGAGGCACTGGCCCGGCTTCCGTCCCGCCGTGGGCCCATGCGACCCGAATGAGATCCCATCGGTACTCCACATGCAGTTGACCAAGTTGCACAACGGCCTGCCGGCCTATCAATTCGATCTGCTGGCGGACTGGCCCGTGGAGGCATGCGTCAGCACGCGCACAGGCGGCGTCAGCGAACCCCCTTTCGACTCGCTGAACTTCAGCACGCGCCGGGGTGATTCCAAGGCTGCGGTCGGCACCAACATTGAACGTTTCAGCCGGGCGTGCGGATTCCGCCGGGAAGACCTGGTGTGGGCCGGGCAAATCCGATCCGATGCCGTCTGCGAGGCCACGGATGTCCACCGCGGCACGCGCCTCGCGGGGACGGACGGATTGGTGACCTCCGAAGTTCGCCTGCCCTTGATGACCCTGTATGCGGACTGTGTACCCATCGTGATCTACGACACCGTGCACCACCGACTCGGTGTGGCCCATGCCGGCTGGCAGGGCACGGTCAAGCGCATTGCCGAACAGTTGCTCCAACAGCTCGGCCGTCGGTACGGAACCCTCCCGGCCGACTGCGTGGCCGGTCTGGGCCCCAGCATCGGCCCGGACAGCTACGAAATTGGCGACGACGTAATCCAGCTGGTCCGAACCACCCAGGAGGATGCCGCCTCCCTGCTCAGACCCTCCGCGCGCGAGGGCAGGGCATACTTCGACCTGTGGGAGGCCAACCGTCGGCAGCTGGCGACAGGAGGGGTGCCCGGCGACCGCATCGAAATCGGCGGCTTGGACACGGCCGCCCTGCCGGACACTTTCTTTTCCCACCGGGCTGCCCGCGGCCGTTGCGGATTGTTCGGGATGCTGTGCTGGCTTGAGCCCCGCTCCCCATCGGCTTCGTGAGAACCATCGGAGTTTCTTGACGTGAACAGCGGCCAACTCCGGGAACACCTGCAATCCAGGGTTGATGCAGTCCGAGAGCGGCTGGCCCGCGCGGCCGAAGCTTCCGGCAGGCACCCCGAGGACGTAACACTGGTGGCGGCAAGCAAAACCCAGCCCGATGCCATGATCGCAGCCGCGTTCGACTGCGGCGTGCGCCACTTCGGCGAGAACCGTCCGGAGGAACTGGCTCGTCGGCACCGGGTTCCGGAGCTGGCCGAGCGTCCAATCCACTGGCATCTGATTGGCCCGTTACAAAGCCGCAAGCTCAAACTGCTGCCACCGAATCTGACCCTGATTCAAAGCGTGGACCGCCTCAAGACGGCACGCCTGTTGGCCAATACAGGTGTGCACACCGAAACTCCCGTACCGATCCTGCTCCAAGTCAATCCGGCCGGCGAAGCGTCCAAACAAGGGGTCGCGCTCGACGCGGCGCTACCCATGGCCGAAGCCATCTCGCGGATGGCAGGCCTGGCCCCGCGCGGCCTGATGGCCATGATCCCCCTGGGCGCCGGCGAATCCGAACTGCGAACCCTGTTTGCCGCGGTTCGTGCGGAACTCCAGCGGATCCAAACCAGCCTGGCCGTTCCAGGCTGGACCGAACTCTCCATGGGCATGAGTCAGGACTTCGAGCCGGCAGTGCGGGAGGGTGCTACAATCGTCCGCATTGGCACTTCCCTGTTCGGTCCCAGAGTTGGCTGAACAGTTCCTGCGGACTGCTCCCCGATGGCATCAGAACGGCGAATCCTCATCATTGGAGGAGGGGCAATGGGCAGCGCCCTGCTGCGCGGCGTGTTGCAGAAGGGACTGTACCAGCCCGACGAAATCGAAGTGGCCGAACCGGTGCCGGCCTTGCAGGCCGCGCTGGCATCGGAGTTCGGCGTGGCCGTCAACGCCCTGGAACGCACCGGTCCCTGGTCGCACGAACTGGCCCTTGTGTGCCTGAAGCCGCAGGTGTTCGGGACCGCGATGCAACGGTTTCGCGAGGATCGGTCCCTGGACATCGGCCTGTACGTGTCCATCATGGCCGGGGTTTCGCTGCATTCCCTGCAACTCGCCGCGGGGGCCGGCAGCGTGGTTAGGGCCATGCCCAATACACCGGCCCAGGTTCTGGCGGGCATGACGATGTGGACGGCCACAAGCGGGGTTTCGCAAGCCCAGCGCGAATCTGCCCGGGCCATATTTGGGGCGGTTGGGGAGGAGTTGTACACCGACCACGAAGCAGACTTGGACCGGGCCACGGCCATCAACGGTTCGGGCCCGGGTTACCTGTTTCTGGTACTGGAAGCCATGATTGACGCCGGCGTCCACATTGGCCTGAGTCGGGACGCAGCTGCCAAGCTGGCCACGCAGACATTACTGGGCTCGGGCGAACTGGCCAAGCAACTGGCCGACATCCACCCTGCGGAACTGCGCAACCGCGTCACCTCCCCGGGCGGCACCACGGCCGCAGGGATCCAGGAGCTTGAACTGGCAGGCTTGCGAGGGGCGTTTGCATCCGCGATCGAGGCGGCTTGGAAGCGGAGCGTGGAACTGGGCGGTTAATCGCCACCATTCATCTTCGGCTAACCCGATACCATTTTTCGCATGGCACTCCTGATCACCGTTCTCCAAGTCTATTCCTTCCTGATCTTCATCAGGATCATGCTGACTTGGATTCCCAACCTGGACTACTCCCTGGCACCCGTCCAGTTGCTGTGCCGGCTCACGGATCCGGTGCTCGACCTGGCGCGGCGGTACATCCCGCCCCTGGGCATGATCGACGTTTCCTCAGCGGTGGTGCTGCTGGTCCTGAT
>DAOUIC010000108.1:0-2328 GCA_034428255.1 Anaerolineales bacterium | reverse complement strand
CGATCTTTGGTGAGGAAATGGGCCGGCGCATCATGCTGCGCCACTACCCGGAACTTATCGGCAGACCCCCTCCCGCCACCATGCTTCCCATCCAACCGGACCCGGTGCCGGAGGATGCAGAGGCCGATCCGGGAATGGCCAACGGCGAAACAGATGCTTCCGAATCGGAAAGCGGTTTCGCTTTCCGGGATGCGATGCGCGAAACCCGATTGGAAACGGATCGGCTCCTGGCAGAAGGGTTAATCGAAGACGCGGAGGCCTACATGGAAGCACGGCGCCAGTACATCAACGCCCACGGCTACTTCATCCGCAAGCTCAACCAAGCCTACTTTGCGTTCCACGGAACATACGCGACCACCGGCGGCAGTTCAAGCGATCTGGGTCCGATACTGGAAGAACTGCGCAGGCTGTCACCCGACCTGCGCGCCTTCATGAACACGGCTGCGGGCCTCTCGAGCCGCAGTCGATTGGAACAGGTGCTTGACGCAGCGCGGCACGCCTCCGATTGACAAAGTCGGGGACAATCCGGATACGGCTGACTGGGATTCAGGCAACTGGCCATGCCCAACCATCCATCGCAGCATCCAACGTTTGGCCGGAGTCATCACCCCCCACCATTCTGAGTGTTTCGATTCCGCCAGTAATCCGCGTAACTCTCGGCCTCGGAATCGTGCGCCATTTCGGTTGCCGCCCTCATGGCATTGGTCTGGGCGCTCAGTTCGGCGCTGTCGGCAGCGTGGAAGGTCGGATCCTTGAAATCGGCTTCCATCGGCAGGTCCACAGGACCGGGGTCATAATCGGGGCTTTCCCAGTCCGACGCGCACATCTCCTCCCATAGGCGCCGGACGGACCGGACGGCTGAATCCCAGTCGGGCGCATCTCCCCGGCGGCTACTGGGGTACATGTCCACAATGTACCGGCGGTAGGCACGACGGCACGCCTCGCTTTCCGCGAAGGTTTCAAGCGCGGGGAGCAGGCCGTCCAGCAGGTTGCGCATTGCGCCATCGACGAATCCCTGTCGAACCATGCGGGGGTAGTGGTGTTTGGGTGGTGTTCGGCGCATCCACACCCCCAGGTCATGCACATGCCGCATTTCCTGGAAATCCTTCCCGGGGTGCATGAGAGTCAGCGCATGCAGTTTTCCCTGCATGGTGGCCCAAGTCGCAGCGCAGGGGAAGCGAGACACCAGTTCCACCGCAGGCCCATGGGTCAATGCCGGGAAGGCGTAAACACTTTGAGCCTCCCAACCTGGAACGGAACGCGTAAACATCACCTCGATTTTCAATGTCCCCATGCGACCGTCCTCCACCACTGACGGATAGTCCACAAAGGCACGCTGAACCGGACTTCCCAACCTGTACACCGACTTGTCGGCATTCAGTGCCGCACCCGGTATGGACGGAAGCACCCATTCTTGCAGGGTTTGCATCAGATGGGCATGAACTCTCTCCTTTTTGGCTTCCGACGAACCAGGAGGATACGCCTGATCCAAGTACCAGAAATCCACATCCTCGGAGAAGCGTGGCGACAATTCCCAGCTCTTCACCAAACTGGTTCCACCGGCGAACAGCAGACATCCACCGGACGGCCATGGGGCGCTTCCAAATCCCTTCAAGGCAGCATTAACACAAATGTCCTTTTCGATGCGAGTGGGCACAAGGTCCAATTGCTCGGCCCGCCGGCGCAGTTTCTGCGGGTCGTGGATCTTGGTGGCCGTGAAACCACAATCGTCCGCATGTTCCACTGGATCTCCTTGGTGTTCGGTATAGGCTCCGCCCTGATTCCATAGAAGGGACAGGCAAACAGGCTGATCGACGCCAATTGCTTCGAAGTTGGGAACGCCCCACACACCTTCGCGGCCATCCGTTTCGTGAAACAGGCGATGGTGGCGCTCCTGACGGCTGGTGCGGGTGGCCACTCCCTCCCGTCGCAGCAGCGATGTGGCCAGGCATCGTAGCGAGGCGTAAGGAACGGGGTGCTCAAGCCCGGCAACAAAGTGGATGGGAAACCATACCCCTTCCGCGGGTGATCCGATCTTCCTTGTCCGGGCGAGGAGATCCAGTGCCCGATCCACATCCATGGGTGAACCGAACCGATCCAGCTCCCGCCGCCGGAAAATCCGCTCGTTGGGCGGCCCAGCCTCCATGAAGGCCAGGATTTCCTGCTGCAACTTGGCGCCCGACATGGTTCTGTCCATGAACTGCCCCATCACGCCCACATGCATCTCGAGGATGCTTCGATTGAGAGATTATAGGCTTGACTGACCACAAAACTTGATGGCGTTGGACCAGATGCTCACAGTCTTTGCATTGGTGTTGCGCAGGGAGT
>DAOUIC010000107.1:0-5924 GCA_034428255.1 Anaerolineales bacterium | reverse complement strand
TGGCGGAACTCATCATGAACACGCGCCGGGCACCGGCCCTGTGGCTGACGCGGCAGATGGAGGGCTTGGCACAGAACCCGTCTCCCGATCGGGCCGCGCGCCTTCAGCGGCAGGCGGTCCGGATCAGCATCAAGAATCTCAAGGCGATCATCAAGTTCCTCTCCAACGCCAACACCTATGACACCCCGGAGACGCGCCACATGGTGTTAAAGGAACTGAACGCCATCCGGCGTGAGTGGGAGGAGATGGGCTGGCCCGCAGTCGAACCGGATCCCGACTACATCCTCCTGCGGGATCGGGAAGAGATGGAGGGGGCGACCTACATCACGCACGACTCGACTGCCAGCGGAGATGTCGAACCGGGCAAGGCTGTCTAGCCCGAAGCGGAGCCGACCCACTTTGGGGTTGGGCTTCTTGGTGGATGGTCCCTTCACCCTGCCCGTGGCCACCGTGTCCGCTGCCTGGGAACACCACGGTTACGCAACGCGAATCCAGGTTTTCATCCCCCCGTCGGAATGCTCCAGCATGTGACAGTGCAGGAGCCAGTCCCCCGGATTGTCCGCCACAAAGGCGATTTCGGCTGTCTCCTCCCGCTCCAGCAGGAGCGTGTCCCGCAACGGTCCATGGGGTCCCTCCGCCGGGATTCTTCTGAAGTGATGCCCATGCAGGTGCATCGCATGCGGCCACACCGTATCGTTGATGATGCGTATACGGACCGTTTCGCCAACCGTGGCACTGAGAAGGGGGTCGTCCGGCACGTTGGCCACACCATTCATGGCCCAGACCTTGTTCCGGTTGAGCAGTTGTTGCCACTTCAGATTGCGTCCGTCCAGCATGGCCTGCTGCATCCCTCCCATGGCCCCTCCTTCCATCAGGAGACTCGCGGAACGGGCTTCCTCCAAATCACCGAGGGGAGGTACGGGGTTGGCGGGCAACGGTTCGGGTTCGGGTAGCCGCTCCGCACGGCTCACTCCATTCACCGCGAAAGTCCCAAACAAGATTCTCCTATCTTCCTGCATGAGGGCCAGTGTGGCTTCCTCCCCCTCCTGTGCCACCACATCGACGATCAGATCGGCCCGTTGGGCGGGAGCCAATTGCAAGTGGGACAGTTGCTGGAGGAAGGAAAGGGGCTGCCCGTCCAAGGCCACCAGCCAACCGGCAAGTCCCTTTGTTTCGAGTGGCAACACCCTGGCATTGGATGTGTTTACCAGGCGCAGCCGCCAACGTTCGTGTTGGCGCGTCGTACGTGTCCAGTTGCCTTCTCCATTGATGGTGAGCCAGTTTCCCAGGCGCCCTGCGTGTGCCCAATCATGGACGTCCCCGAAACTGGGGTGAAAGTCCGCCTCGGCGGTCAGGTACCAGTCGTCCAGCAAAAGGACTTCGTCATGATCCACGAAGGGTGGCTGGGGCTCCTCCACGATTAGGGCCCCATACAGCCCGCGCGCCATTTGCTCCCAGGCGCGATTGTGCGGGTGGTACCAAAAGGTCCCGGCATCCGGTGCGTCGAATTCGTACAGGAAAGACTTCCCCGGCGGTACCACTGTTTGCGTCAGTTCCGGCACGCCGTCCATGGCGTTGACGATGCGCACACCATGCCAATGCACAGTTGAGGGCTGGGGCAAATCGTTCACGAGAAGGCGGGAGACACGCTCCCCCTGTGGTACGCGAATCTGCGGACCCGGCACGTTTCCCCCATAACCCCACACCGGGGTTTCGGGATACTCGGCCGGAGTCAGTTGGACCAACCCCTCCTGGGCTCTCAGTTCCGGTGCATGGCTTGGTGGAGATTGCAGCTCTGATGTGCCGGTAGTGCAACCGAGCGGAAGTTGTCCCAACAGCAAGGCGCCGGCGGCACCGGCCAGGAATCTTCTCCGGGTTATCTGCATCGATACCTGTCTCCCCGTTCCCCACCAAGATCCTTGGCCTTGCAATCTCAGGGCACGCGCAACGACGCGTCTCCTGAGTTCGTGGAAACAGCCTCGTTGAAGGCCTTCACCTTGGACTCTAGCAAGTGTACTGGAAGGCATGAGGGACACGGCCGCATTCTGACTTTGAGGATCACTACGCTCCCAGGACCCCGACGAAGATTCCCTGGCCCACCTGGACCCAATCCTGCGGCCGATCCTGCAACCCCTGACCTGGGAACGACCGCAGGAGGGCGGGTTCGGACGCTTCAAGCCCAGGCCCGCCTTACGCGAGGACTGAAGACCGAGGCGAGGGCGCTCAACTTCGTGCACTTGATGGCCCGCAGCATGGCCTGAAGCGACACAGGGAACACGCTTGTATCAAGGCAGCCAATAACGGCCCGGAACCAACACCAGAAGACCCTTCATCCGGTCCCTGTCCTCCCCAACAGTCAACTCCGCCGACGCGGCCGCCCAACAGCTGGAAATCCACGTCGGCAATCCTCCCACTGACGACGTGAACCAAAACGGTCCACGTCCCTTTGACCTCGCGCTCTGACCTCGCTACGACGAGTCCAACAGCGTATCGTCTCTGAACCGGATTGGGTTTGCAACGTCAATACCCGATCAAGGCGCACAGCCTTCGCGCCGAACCGCGGAAGGGCAACGGCTCCGTTCCCATGGGCTCCCTATGACGACCTTTGGCTGTCCACGATCGTATTGCATGAACTGGACTACGGCGTGCGCCGGTTGGAACAAGGACGGAAGCGGGACCGTCTACAGGCAGATCTAGCTAGCCTCACCGCCGAGTACGAGGATCGCATCCTACCCCTGGACAGGGCAGCGGCGGAGTGGGCGGCCCAATTCCGAGCACAGTCACAACGTTCCGGGCGCACGTTGGAATTGGGTGATGCCCTCATGGCAGGCACCGCCAAGGCCCATGGCCTCTGCGTCGCAACCCGCAACATTCCCGATTTCCATCACCTCGATGTTGACGTCACCAACCCCTGGGTCGCGTCATAAACTCCCCGTTCCAGGTCCACGGTCGAGAGTGCCGTCCTGGGCTGGCTTGCAAGTTCAAATCGGCAGGTCCTCTACGGGAACCTGGTCTCAGGATCGGATACGGTCCTTGGTCCGGGCATACAGATAGGCATTGCGGGGTCTGGCGTCCAGGCCCGGATTCAACAGGTAGCGCGCCAGCACTCCCTCTTCCCGCATGCCGGCCTTGGCCATGACCCGGGCCGAGGCCTTGTTCTCCACGTCGCAGTAGGCTTCCACACGCCAGATTTCAGGCTGGTTCAGACACCATTCGGCCAAGGTCGTCAGTGCCTCCGTCATGATGCCCTGCCCCCAAAAGCTGCGGGCCAGGACATAGCCCATCTCCACGATGTGGCCGTGCGGCCGCATTGAAATCATGCCGATCACCTGCTCCGTATCGTTGTGGATGATGGAGTAGGCGTAGTCCGTTCCGTTGCGCCAATTCTCGTTGGCCCTCTGCAGGAACAGGCGCGTGGCGTTGACATCGGAGTGCGGATTCCACGGCAGGAAATACGTGACCGTCTCGTCGGTGGCGTAATTCCGAAAGATGTCCTCGGCATCCACCAAGCTGGAGCGACGCAGCACAATCCGCTCGCCCGGAAGCTGTTCCGGCGGTGTCAGGGGCGGGGGATCGGCCAACGCGGAAGTCTGGGACATGAACAAACTGCTCGTCTGCGAAGGCGAGCGATGGCGATGCTGGCTACATCGGGATGGCCCATTCTACTTGGGATGGCGGCAGAGACCGGCCAAGCTGGAGTTCGGCGCCGCGGATTCGGTGGTCAACCGTGGCACTAAGTAGAAGCAGGCTTTGGTACAATGCCTGTTGTCCCGCGGCACCGGGGAAACTGCACGGCGAGAGGCACTCGGTCCCTGTCCATGATTGATTTCGTGGACAAACCGACCTCAAAGACCCGTGAACAAGAGTGGAAGCCCATATCTACTTGGTGCCTCAACCGTTGATGTCGCAACCGAGGAAACGGCGTCCCGTGCACCGACAGGCCTCCATCACGGAGAAGCTGCCGGCTGCAGGATCGATCACGATGTCCCCCTCACCGGTCACGGCGGCAATCAGTTCCGCCTGAAGCCCGACCGGCTTGCGATGGGCGTGGCCGCTGCGCGGCACCTTCTCGCTCCAGACATCGGGAATGTTGTGCACGGACCACACCCCCTTGGCCCGTTTGGGAGATTTCTGGAGAACCACCAAGTACTCGGCCTGTCGGCGGGTTCGATAGCCCATGCCCATGCGCTGCTTGTCCCATGTCAGCAGATCCACCGTTTCCAGCGAGGTTCCCTCGAGCCAGGACCCAATGCCCGTGCACAGGTGGAACTTGTCGATCCAGAGGAACAGATGGCCGCTGGGCATCAAGCACCGATCGATGCCGGCCACAAAGCGCGTGATGTGATCCTCGGTCATCTGCGGCAGGGCGACACGCGCCCGTTCGCGGGACTTGCCCTCGTTGCCGTACGCCATCTTGTCCAGCACGCCCCGGTACTGTGGATCCAGAAAGGCCGCGGGCATGGAGTCTGCCGGCAGGCCGGCCAGGAAGGCCAAGCCATCCATTTTGAGGCGCGTGTCAAGTACAAATTCCGGCCCCAGATCGGGTTCGGGCGCCGTCAGGGTCCGCTCGCCGGAAAACACTGTCCTTGAGGACGCCCGCACGGCCGGGCGTTCAGCCTCCGCCGGAGATGGCCGGGAACCTTTCATGGCGCATCGGGCCGGGAAACGTGTCGTCCGCCGGTCTACTGCAAGACCTGGTTCAGCAGGGGTTTGTCCTGCATGCCGGCCATCAGGTTTTCGACGGTACGGATAAACATGCCCTCCCGTGTCTCCACCGTAGCGGATCCCAGGTGCGGCGTGATGATCACGTCCGGATGCTCAACTAGCGGATGATCCCGCGGCAACGGTTCGGGTTCCGTCACGTCCAGGGCGGCACCGGCCAACTGGCCTTCCTCCAGGGCGGTTACCAGTTCATCGGTGCGGACCAAGCCGCCTCGGCCTATGTTGATCAGGTACGCGTGCTCCTGCATCTGCCGAAATTCCGCCAGTCCCATGCAACCCTCCGTCTCCTCGTTGAGCGGCAGCGTCAGCAGCAGGTAGTCCGCACGGGCGAGCAGGCTGGAACGTGGCACCCAGTAGGCGTTGAGTTCGGCCTCGCGCGTGGCCGACAGGCGGTTGCGGTTGTGGTAGATGACGTGCATGTTGAAGCCGGCGGCGCGGCGCGCCACCGTGCTGCCAATGGCTCCCATGCCGTAAATGCCCAGCGTGGCGCCGTTGATTTCCCGCCCGTGCCACAGTGTCGGGTTGAAGCGCCGAAACTCCGGCCCGCGGGCATAGTCGATGCCCTTTTTCAGATTGCGGGCGATGGCCATCATGAGCAGGAAGGCCATGTCCGCCGTGGCACCGTCCACAAAGCCGGGAGTGTTGCCCACCGCGATGCCGCGCTCCGTCGCATCCGGAACCCGGATATGGTCCACCCCCACACCCATGTTGCTGATGACCTTCAGCTTGGGCATCCGGTCCATAATCGGGCCGTCGATTAGGTCGTGGCCGTAGACGAAGAAGCCGACAGTCTCCTCCATGCGCGGCGTGTCCCCGCCGGGATTCCACATGTAGGTGTCGCAGCCCCGGTCGTGCAGGACCTGCAGCATCGCGTCGGTGATTTCCTGATCGATCAATACCGGGTACTTCATGGCTTGAATCCTCGCAGGCGGCTGGGCAGGGGACTGGATTTCGGCTTCCGGCACGGATGCGGGGGGAGCCAGCTCCTCCAGCCAGGGTGCAAACGGTCCCCGGCTGCAGAACAGCAGATGCCTCCGGGCGCGTGTGCAGGCCAAGTAGAACAGGGACCGCTCGCGAAGCTCAACCGCATCCCTGTCGGTTTCGTCCACGGCCCGGCGGAGGGCCTTGCGACGGGGCCAGGACTTGCGGTCCGCGTCCAGAAAGGCAACTGCCTGGAAGTACGCCCCCGGGTCCAGCTCTTC
>DAOUIC010000106.1:0-1663 GCA_034428255.1 Anaerolineales bacterium | reverse complement strand
GCATCCTGGCCGCGGACGGCTTGGCGGTGGTCCAAATCGATCCGGGGGAGGACCGAGAGTTGGCCCTGGAACGTCTGGAACGGTTTGATCAGCGCCGCTATGGACGCGTGATGTTGTGCTATTACCGGCCGCGGCCGGCTAGGGGGGACACCTGATGGAACACAGCGAAGACATGACCGAGGAGCTGGTTGCACTGGCGGCCCGGGTCGTCGCAGCCTACGGTGCGCAGGGCCTGACCTGTGCCACGGCGGAAAGCTGCACGGGCGGTCTGGTCGGTCATCTCCTGACGGAGATCGCGGGCAGCTCCGCCAGTTTTATGGGGGCTGCCGTCACCTACAGCTACGAGGCCAAGGAAAAGGTCCTGGGTGTCGATGCCGGATTGCTGGAGGCCAAGGGCGCCGTTAGCGCCGAAGTGGCGGCGGCCATGGCCGCCGGCGCCAGGGAACTGTACGAAGTGGATGTCGCGGTGGCCATTACGGGCGTGGCGGGTCCCGGCGGGGGAACACCGGACAAGCCGGTTGGCCTGGTGCACCTGCATCTGTCCGGAGCGGATGGATGCGAGGAGGGACGGCGCAAGGTGTGGCCCTCCGATCGCAGGGGCAATAAGGAACTTAGCGCCCGCGAGGCACTGATGATGCTGGATGTCTGGGTGGCCAGTCGGAGGGGCGCCAAATGAGTGGGTCGACCCCCTTCCGCATCCTGGTGGCCAAGCTGGGTTTGGACGGTCATGATCGGGGGGCCAAGGTTATTGCCAGAGGCTTGCGGGACCGGGGGTTCGAGGTTATCTACACGGGTATCCGGCAGACCCCCGCGATGGTGGCGCGGGCCGCCCTGCAGGAGGATGTGGACCTGCTGGCCATCTCGATCCTGAGCGGTGCCCACAACACGCTTGTGCCCAAGGTGATAAATCTGTTGCGGGAACAGGGTCAGGCGGATGTGCCGGTGCTGCTGGGGGGCATCATTCCGGAGGTGGATCGGCCCGCCATGCGGGCCGCGGGGGTGGCCGGGATTTTCGGGCCCGGCACCACCATCGGGGAAACGGCGGACTGGATTCTGGCGGCGCTGGGCCGCGACGAATGACAACCGCGGCCGGGCCGACGAGCCCGGAACACTTGGCGGAGGGCCTGCGGAACGGTGACATGCGTTCGCTGGCGCGAGCCCTAACCTGGGTGGAGCGACGAGCGGACGGTTTCGAGACGTTGCTGGGAGTCCTGCTGCCCCATGCGGGACGGGCCCAGTTGGTGGGAATCTCCGGCCCGCCCGGCGCGGGCAAGTCCACGCTGATTGGCAGGTTGGCCGAACAATATGGCACCGTCCAACGTGCGGCTGTGCTGTCGGTGGATCCCACCAGCGTCGTCTCGGGCGGAGCCCTGCTGGGGGATCGGATTCGGATGACGGACGTTTCGCTGGCGGATAACGTGTTTGTGCGCAGCGTGGCGACCCGCGGCATGGCCGGCGGACTCAGCCTGGCCTGTTGGGACCTGGCTCTGGTCCTTGATGCAGCAGGCTACGATCCGATTCTGATTGAGACGGTGGGCGCGGGCCAGGGGGAAACCGAGGTGCGCCATCTGGCCGACACCACGGTGCAGGTGGAGGCTCCGGGATTGGGGGACTCCGTACAGGCCCTCAAGGCCGGCATGCTGGAGGTCAGCGACATCGTCGT
>DAOUIC010000105.1:0-7643 GCA_034428255.1 Anaerolineales bacterium | reverse complement strand
CGGTAGGTGCTGAACAGGATGGCCGCCACCAGCACCACGCTCAGGGCCCAGTCCAGGAAGTCCCAATGGAACAGCTCCACCAGAATGCCTGAGACGATGATGGCCACCGATTCCATCGCGTGGACCGAAACATGGCGAAAGGCCCCTTCCACACTGATGCTGTGGTGCATTGAACGGTGCAGGATGAAAGCGGAGGTCAATTGGATGACCAGGCCAACGACACCGACAGCCAGCAGGTAGATGCCAAGGTGCTCATGGCTGTGGGCGTGGCCGTGTCCCACGATCTCGAAAACCTGGAGCAGGATGGAACTGGCCACGGTCCACATCAGGAGCACGTTGAACAGGGCCGCCAGGACTTCCAGCCGGCGCAGGCCAAACGTCCGCTCCGCCGAGGGCGGCAAACCGCCATAGTGCAACGCGGCCAGCGCCACCATCAGCGCTCCCGCGTCGGTCACCATGTGGCCGGCGTGGGCCAACAGCGAAAGGCTGCCCGCTAGCACACCTCCCACCACGTCCACCGCCATGTGGACCAGCAGCAGCACCAGCGCGGCAATCAGGCTGCGGCGGCCCGCGCCACTGAAGTCGTGATCATGTTCACTGAACAACGACCTCGATTCCACATGGTCGTGATGGTCATGGCGATAGTGACGGTGATGGTGATGAGGTGCGGAATCGGACATCTTGAGCGAAGTGGCGGGATGGGGTGTGTGGATGGAAGCGCCGGACACTCCTGGCTCAAAGAATAGCACTGCCCCCGGAGCCGTTCGGCCCGGCCTCGTTCGGGTAGGGGGCAGGGCTCTCCCGGTACTGCTAGAATCGGCCTGCCGGTGAAAATCGTCCCCTTGACGCTTTGATGCGCGGTGCGGCAACCAGATGGCGGCCGCGGCAGTTCACCTTGAAACAGCCGTTTTCGGTACGTTGCAAGGTGGCCGGTACCGTCGCCGTCAAGGTGTGCTCGGATTCATGGTGGTGAAGCGCCGTCCCCGCACGAACCGGCACGCGGCGGTTTCCCGACAGGCTTGCAGGCATCCCAACCAACGACAGGATCGATCCACACATGTCAGACAACGCCATCCGCATTGGTGTCATAGGCGCCGGCGCCAACACCCGCGACCGCCACATCCCCGGTCTCCAGGAGCAGGAGAACGTTGAAATGGTGGCCGTGGCCAACCGAACCCCCGAGTCCGGCCGGCGCGTGGCGGAGCAGTTCGGTTTCGGACGTGTTGCCTCCCACTGGACCGAGATCATCGAAGCCCCCGACATTGACGCCGTGGTCATCGGGACCTGGCCCTACATGCACTGCACGGCGACCCTGGCCGCCCTCGAAGCCGGCAAGCATGTCATGTGCGAGGCGCGTATGGCGATGAATGCCTCCGAGGCGCGCCTGATGTACCGGACGGCCCAGGCGCGACCGACCCAGGTGGCCCAAATTGTTCCTTCGCCCATGACCCTGGGGGTGGACCGTGCCATCCAGCGGCTGGTGCGGGATGGATACCTTGGGGATCCGCTGGTGGTTGACATGCAGGTGGGCGGCACATGGCTGGACCTGGACGGGCCGCTCCACTGGCGCCACGACATGGACCGCAGCGGTCTCAACATCATGACGATGGGCATCTACTACGAGGCGTTGATGCGCTGGTTGGGCGAGGTCGTCACGGTGCAGGCTACGGGCGCGGTGTTCGTGCCGCAGCGGCTGGACGAGGAGACGGGTGTGGTGCGCGCCGTGCGCATTCCGGAACACGTGGATGTGACGGGCCGCATGGCCTGCGGCGCCCAGTACCATCTGCAGGTGTCGTCGGTGACCGGCCTGGCCGGTCCGCCAACGGCCTCGCTGTACGGTTCGCAGGGCACCCTGCAGTTCAGCGAGGGCCAACTCCTGGGTGGCCGGCGCGGCGACGCAGAGCTGTCCGTAGTGGAAGTTTCCGACAGCGAACGGGGTGCCTGGCGCGTCGAGGAGGAGTTCGTCAACGCGATCCGGGGTCGCGAGGCGATTACCCACACCGACTTCGCGACCGGTGTCAAATACATGGAATTCACGGAAGCGGTCAGTCGCAGCCTGCAGAGCGGCGAGACCATCCACCTTCCCTTGCTGTAGGCAATCGATCGGGTCTGGCTACCGGAGTTGGCCGGCGCGGCTGCTGTCCGACGCTCCGGTTTCGCGGGTCATTGCGGTCGTGCCGGGTTTCGGCAGCCGGGCCTGCGCGGGTCGATGACCTGCCGCTTTCCACCCGTCCGCCAGCCGTAATCCGTGTGCGTGCCCCCGCGCACATTGACGTTTCTCCCTTATGACCGAATCCGCATCCGTCCGGTACCGCAGGGTGCGTCACGATTCGTTCCTGGCCTGGCGGTCTCCCAGTTACCGGTTCTACGCGATCGGCTGGCTGGTGTCGATGATTGGCACCCGGATACAGGCCACCGCCCTGGCCTGGGACGTCTACGACCGAACGGGCGAAGCCCTGGCGCTCGGATTGACGGCCCTCGTCATGGCCCTTCCGGCCATGCTGTTCGCGCTCCCCGCAGGCTGGCTCGGCGACCGGTTCAACCGGATTCGGCTTATCATGCTGTCGCTGGCCGGCATGACCCTGACCTCCGTTGGCCTGGCCTTGGCCGCGTGGCAGCAGGCTCCAATTTCGGTGATCTACGTGCTGCTCTTCCTGGATGGCACGGCCATCATGCTGGGACGGCCGGCGCGGGTGGCCCTAATGCCGACCCTGGTACCCAAGGAGAGCTTTCCCAATGCGGTCACCTGGACCACTGGCCTCATGCATTTCACGTCCGTGGCCGGCCCGGCCGTCGGCGGTCTGATCATCAACATCAACCTGTTGGCCGCCTATTGGATTGCGGCGGCCTCTTCCACACTGTTTATTCTCCTTCTGCCCTTTCTGAAACTGCTGCCCCAACCCCCTGTTCCGAAACAGCCCTTCAACCTGAGCACGCTGCTGGCCGGCATTCGCTTCGTCCGGCAGACACCGATCATCCTGGCGATGATCACGCTGGATCTGTTCGCGGTCCTGTTCGGCGGCGCGGTCTACCTGCTGCCGATCTTTGCCCAGGACATTCTGCAGGTGGGGCCCCAAGGGTTTGGCTGGCTGCGAGCGGCCCCTGCAGTCGGGGCCGTGGCCATGTCCGTGCTGCTGCTCGTCCTGCCGCCCATGAGACGGGCCGGTCCGGCCCTGCTGGCCAACGTGGCCGCGTTCGGCGCGGTCACGATTGTGTTCGGCGTCTCGACCTGGTTCCCGCTGTCCTTCGCCATGCTGTTCCTCACCGGAGCCTTCGACAATGTCAGCATGGTCGTGCGGCAAACCCTGCAGCAATTGCTGACTCCGGACTCGATGCGCGGACGCGTGGCCGCCGTGAGTTCCGTCTTTGTGAGCGCGTCGAACGAATTGGGAGGGTTCGAGTCCGGATTGGTGGCCCAGTACTTCACGCCGTTGATCTCCGTGGTGAGCGGCGGCATCGGCTCCATGCTGGTGGTGGGCCTGGTGGCCTGGCTGGCTCCCGATCTGCGCCGGATCCAGAGGCTCGACCAAGTCAGGCCGGCACCGGTCCAGTGATCAGTGGGACCGATCGCGAGGGGTGCGGCAATTGATGCGGTGTCGCGCACGGTGACCGACTTCGGGAGAAGTGGACCATAACTACTGTCAGCCCTGCATCCGGCGGTTGACAATCCTGGACAACGCGGAATCCCTCCGGGACCTTGCGGGCCTGCGCAGCAACCGACTGGAGGCGCTTTCAGGTGACCGGTTCGGTGAATACAGCATCAGGATCAACCGCCAGTGGCGTATTTGTTTTTGCTGGGGAGAGGAAGGACCGTACGACGTAGAGATTGTGGATTACCACCGCTGAGGAGCTTGAGATGAAGACAAGCAACGGTATGCGCCCGGTGCATCCGGGAGAGATTCTGGCTGAGGAGCTGGAGGAGCTTGGCCTGTCGGCCAATGCTCTCGCCCGTGCACTTGGTGTCTCCACCAACCGGATCACGGCAATTCTGAAGGGGCAGCGCGGCGTCACCGCCGATACGGCCCTGCGCCTGTCCCGCTACTTCGGAACTACGCCGTTGCTGTGGCTGAACCTGCAGAAGACCTTCGAGCTGCGTACGGCGGAGATCGAGGCCGGCGACGAGATTGCGGGGCAGGTCCAACCCAGGGAACCAATCCAGGTTACCGGTTAGAGGAGTCGGTGGCGATCCGAAGATGGATGGCCCTCGTCGAGTCCAGGTTCAGGAAGGGCCAAGCGTGCGGCGCAGGCCTATTGCACCGATTCCCACGCTCGGTGCAACAGACCCTAATCGGTCCGTTTGTTGCAGCCGGCGCGAGCCTATGCTAGTTTCCTTCCCTGGATTCCGTCCCGCACGCCAGTGCCCGCGGAGTCCTGTTTCGCTGACCCAAGAGCACATCCGCACTGCCATGTCCCGCACTCCCGTAAACAGCACTCGGGCCCCCGCCCCCGCCGGACCCTATTCCCACGCAATCGTGGCCGGCGACCTTGTCTTTGCATCCGGTCAGACCGGTACGAAGGACCCGGCCACCGGGCAATCGCACGACACCGTGGAGGCGCAGGCCCAACAGGCGCTGGCGAACCTCTCGGTCGTCCTGGAGGATGCCGGCACCTCGTTTGCCAACGTAGTCAAGACGACGATCTTCCTCACGGACATTGGGGACTTCGCCGCGGTAAACGCGGTCTACGGCGAAGTCATGGGGGACAATCCGCCGGCCCGGTCCACGGTACAAGTCGCGGCCCTGCCGGGCGGTGCCATCGTCGAGATTGAGATGACCGCGGTGCGCGGCTCCTGATGACGGAGCCCGTTCCTCGGTCGGTTTGCATGTCTTATCCGTTTGTCAATAGGTTTTGAGCAATTTTTCCATGATGAATTCCACTCTGTTTCCCCGGCCAGTGTTCCTCTTTGCCACCGACGAAACCGCAGTTGCATCAGAGATTGAAGAGGATCTGTCGGGCACGGTGACCGAGGCCGATGTCACGGGCGAGCCCGTTCCCGCCGAGGTCGATGTCTCCGACATGCACCTGATGGACCAGCTGAACTGGGACGACGACTACGACATCTCGTCGGTGCGCCCGGACACCGTGGTTGAAGGGATTGTCCTGAAGAAGGCGCCACGGCGCCTGGAACTGGACATCGGCGCCAAGTACGAGGGCGAGATTGAGGGACGCGAAATCGAGCGTCTCGGCGACTCCTACGCCGAAATCGAAGAGGGCCAGACCATTGAGGTCTTCGTCTTCCGCATCGACGACAAGGGACAGCCGCTGATCAGCATCATTCGGGCGCGCCAGGAGAAGGACTGGCTGCGGGCCGAGGAACTGCTGGAGTCCAAGGAAATCGTGTCCGGCAGCGTAATCGACTACAACCGGGGCGGTGTCCTGATCGGCCTGGGCCTGATCCGCGGGTTTGTGCCGGCCAGCCACCTGAGCCTTGAGAGCCAGATGCAGCAGGACAAGGACAGCGCCAATCAGGCGGAACGCTTTGCACCCCTGGTGGGCAAGACGCTGCAGGTCAAGGTCATCGACATTGAACGTCGCCGCAACCGCTTGATCCTGTCCGAGAAGGAAGCCATGCGCGAGCTGCGCAACCAGCGCAAGGACGCAATCCTCGAGGAGCTGGAAGTGGGTGAAACCCGCAAGGGCGTGGTCAGCAGTCTGGCCGACTTCGGCGCCTTTGTGAACATCGGCGGTGCGGACGGTCTCATCCATGTCAGCGAACTCAGCTGGGCCATGGTCAACCATCCGTCCGAGGTTCTGAACGTGGGCGAGCAGGTCGAGGTCAAGGTGATCTCGGTCGAGAAGGAGCGCAAGCGCATTGGCCTGTCGCTGCGGCAGCTGCAGCCGCGCCCGTGGGACACCCTGGGCGAGCGCTACAGCGTTGGCGACCTGATTCGGGCCACCATCACCCGCATCAAGGATTTCGGGGCCTTTGCCAAGCTGGCCAACGAACCGGTCGAGGGCCTGATTCACATTTCCGAAATGAGTCACGAACATGTGGAGAGCGCCAGCCAAGCCGTGACCGTCGGCGAGGAGTACGAAGTGCGGATTATCCGCCTGGACACCGAGCGCCGGCGGGTGGGCCTGTCGATCAAGCAGGCCGAACTTGACTGGCAACCGGCTCCGGAGCCGGGCGAAGGCGAGGGCAGGCGCCGCAACCGACGGCGACGGGACGAAAAGTCCGAGATGGAGATGGAGGACGACGAAGAGTAAGGTTGGGGAGAAGCACTCTCCCGCGGCGCTCTTGGATTGCAGTCGTACCGTCGCAACAGCCCGGCACAATCGCCGGGCTGTTGCGCGACTAATGTGCCCCCCAAAGCCATGTGTGGCATTAGCTGTATCAGGGGGCAAGACTATTCGAAGACGCCGATAAATTATTGCCAAGGGTTCCGACCGCCGTGCCTTGTGCCATCACAAGTCGCGAATGTGAGGTTTTCGAGCCCAATCATTTCATCGGTTAGTGTTGTAGGCACCTAAGCCCTAAAGTTGGTAACCACTCGGGTTTCCGCCCCTGACCGAGTGGTGGGACGATGGGGTCGTCGGCTGCGGTCGGCGTAGTTCTGTGCTACAAGTTAAGGTATCCAGGCGTCGTTCGCCTGACGCCATGCCTCCTTCGTCCCCAGCCTCCGAAAACCTTCTTCTGCGCGCACGTCGCGGCATTGGAGGAGTGGTTTCCTGCGTTGCAGGGCCGACCCGCGCGTGCCTTTCACCAACAACCTGTCACCTTGACCCTGCGCAGCGCCAAGGTGACGCAGCGCCAAGGTGACAAGGAAGACCGTCGGCGGCTTCCGCGCCGTGCGCGCATGCGGGAGTTGATCGAGACCGCGCGCAAGCGGCGGTGCGTCCCCCTGGAGGTGCTGGCGCGTGCTCTGACGTCACCGGTGCGGGGACCCCTGGGGCCCGCACGTCTTGACTTGCAGGCCGGAACCCCACCGATCTCGTCAGCCTGCCACCCGATCAGGGACAGGCATCTGATTCGCTACGCTGGTTTCAGCGCAAAAAGGAAGTAACACAGGTGTTTTTTGTGCGCAGCCAAGGAATTTCCGCTTACCGCATTCTGTGTTTCGCCATGTTGTTCCTTCAGGGCAAGACAACCACCGTCGCGGGTGGCTTCCAGGGAAATTCACCAACCCATCGTACGCGCAGTCGGGTGCGGTACTTGGGCCTGCTGTTGGCGGTCCTGTTGCTGACAACGCTTCAGGGCATGGCAGTTGAAGCTCAGAGTCCACACCAAACACACATTGTCCAGACAGGCGATACTTTATTCTCCATTGCACAACAATACAACGCGACAGTAGGTCAGATCAGGGAACTGAACCACCTGACACAAACCAACGTGCTGTACGTTGGCCAAGCGTTGATCGTGCCGTCCGCCTTCCCCGCCGGTGCATCCACACCTTCCATACCTCCTGGGAGTTCAACATCCTGTACTGTTTCACACACTGTCCAGAGAGGTGAATTCCTATCGGCAATCGCCACACGCTTTGGCGTATCCATGGCCCAAATTGCCCAAGCCAACGGAATTTCGGATTTCAGTCGCATTGGGGTCGGGCAGCTGCTGTGCATTCCGGGAGCAACCGAGCCTCCTCCTCCCGTTCCCACGTCTTCAGCAGCTCCGCCAAGGGTTTCCCTGCCCCGGCCGAGCGTGA
>DAOUIC010000104.1:0-4752 GCA_034428255.1 Anaerolineales bacterium | reverse complement strand
GCTGGAAGGTTCTTGGATTTCATAATGTAGGGCAAAGCTCTATGATCAACTGCACACCCACATCCCTGGCCCGCATTCTGCGTTCCAGCATGCTGGAGGTGATTCGGCAGGAATACATGACCACGGCCAAGGCCAAGGGACTGCACCGGTGGGCCGTGGTGCTGGGCCACGGCCTGCGCAATGCGCTGATCCCCTTTATCACCGTTTTCGGCCTGCAGATGGCCTGGCTGTTGGGGGGCTCGGTGATCGTGGAGGAGGTGTTCGCCTGGCCGGGCATGGGCCGTCTCCTGCTGAACTCCGTCAAGGTGCGGGACCTGTCCGTCGTCATGGCGGGGGTCTGCGTCTTTGCCCTGGTCGTGATGGCCACCAATCTATTGGTGGACTTCCTGTACACCGCCCTGGATCCGCGCATTCGCTACAGTTCCTCATGACCGCGTCCGGTTCGCCAATGATTGGGACCGAGTCCACCGTTCCCGAGTCTCGCAAACATCGATACCGATGGCTGTGGCGCCTGCGGAACAGTCCGACCGGCATGCTCGGAGCCGTCATCGTCGTGGCGGTAATCCTGGTCGTCCTGTTGGGTTCGGCCATCGCCCCGCACGATCCGGAACTGATCGATCTCAAGCAGCGACTGGTCCCGCCCGTCTGGGCGGAAGGCGGCAGCGTGGGACATGTGCTGGGTACCGACCAGTTGGGTCGCGATGTTTTGAGCCGCATCATCCTGGGCACGCGGGTTTCCCTCCTGGTGGGAATTGCCGGAGTGGCCCTGGCCATGCTCACCGGAGTGTTCCTGGGCGTGACCACCGGTTTCTGGGGCGGTTGGTGGGACGGCCTTGTGTCCCGGTTCCTGGACACGTTTTTGTCCATCCCCTTCATCATCCTGGCCCTGGCCGTCATTGGCGTGCTGGGGGTCAAGGGCGGCAACAACATGCTGCGCTTGATCCTTGTCCTGGGCCTGGCCAACTGGGTCATCTTTACCCGGGTCGTTCGGGGCGAAGTCCTGGCGGTCAAGGAACGGGACTATGTGGAAGCGGCCCGAGCCATTGGACAGCGCTCCTGGATGATCATGCTCCGCTACATCCTGCCCAACGTCACGGCTTCCATCATCGTCCTGGGCGCCTTGCAGATTTCCACCGTGATCATCGCCGAGGCGTCCCTCAGTTTCCTGGGCCTGGGCGTGCAACCGCCCACCATCACCTGGGGCATCATGCTCGCCGACGGGCGGGATCACCTGGCCACATCGTGGTGGCTGGCCACGTTTCCCGGCATCGCCATCACCATTACGGTGCTGGGCTTCATTCTTTGGGGCGACTGGCTGCGGGACGTACTGGATCCGCGCCTGCGCGAATGATCGCCAGTCACATACCGGAACCCGAAGGAGGGTTGGCATGACGTTTTCGATTACGGGTTTTGACAGCACCGGGAAGATGGGGGTGGCCGTGGCCACCCGGTACTGGGCCGTTGGCGCGCGCGTGCCCTACGTACGGCCCGGCATCGCCGCCTTGGCCGTACAGGCCTACGCCCAGCCGTACATTGGCTACGACGTGCTG
The DNA here is from genome assembly GCA_034428255.1 of Anaerolineales bacterium. Taxonomy (GTDB): domain Bacteria; phylum Chloroflexota; class Anaerolineae; order Caldilineales; family Caldilineaceae; genus Bin34. Next base: position 3,202 of record DAOUIC010000104.1, on the reverse strand, counting down.
AACATGATGGCAAATGATCCCGAACTGGACGGTCCGACGGCCTTGCAGACCGTGCTCGAACAGGATCCCGGCAAGGAATGGCGTCAGGTCGGCCTGGTGGACACCAGGGGCAATGTCCAGGGGTTCACGGGCAAGGAAACCGTCGCGTGGAGCGGCCACGCCGTGTCCGAGGACTGCGTGGGCGCCGGCAACATGCTGGTCGGTCAGGAAACCGTCGAGGCCATGACCGAGTTCTTTGGCAACAACTCCGACTTGGATCTGCCCGAGCGGTTGGCCGGCGCCTTGCAGGCCGGCCACTTCGCGGGCGGAGACAAGCGGGGACAGCAGTCGGCCGCCGTGTACGTCGTGGACCGGGAGGAATCCCCGTATGTGGATCTGCGCATCGACGACGACCCCGACGCCATTGCAGCCTTGATGCGCCTTATACAGGACACGCGCGACGTCGAACTGGTACGCAGCGCCCACTTTTCCCGGTCGCGGGAATCGCCAACGGTCGCAAGCTACATTGCCCATCGGGAATCCCTGCGCGAAGAGGGCCTGGCCTAAAGTGACCGCCGCTCAGGGCCCGCCTGTGGACCGCGGTGACGAGACGGTCCTCGTCACCGGTGCCAACGGGTTTGTGGGCCTCAACCTGCTGGACCAACTTACCCGGCAGGGGGTGCGCGTCCTGGCCGGGAGCAGGCGTCCGCCGGACATGGATTCTGAGCCCGCGCAGCATCACTTGGTCGAGTGGGTTGCGTGCGACGTAACGAACAGGCGGCAACTGGTCGAGTTGGTTCGGAACAGGAACGTGACCCGGATCCTGCATGCGGCTGCGGTCACCCCCACGCCGGACATTGAACAGGGTGATCCGGCCCGGGTGGTGGATGTCAACCTGGTGGGAACCGTCAACGCCCTGGAAGCGGCTCGCCTGGGGCAGGTCGCACGCTTCCTGTTTGTCAGTTCGTCGGTGCTGTACCGGGGATTCCCGGCCCAGTGCGGCAGGGCCCGCGAAGGGGACGCGCTCCCGCCCGACAATCTCTACGGCGTTTGCAAGAATGCCTGCGAAAACCTCTGCCGACAGTATGCCGAAAACTGCGGCCTGTCCACCGTGAGCGCAAGGTTGGGCACCGCCTACGGACCTTGGGAACGGGCGAGCTTGTCCCGTTCCAGAATGTCGGCTGTCACGAAACTCATGACCATGGGTGCGGAACGCCGCGCACGACCCATCCGCGTACATGGCCTCAAGGTTGCCCGCGATTACATACACGTCTCCGACGCCTGTTCCGCCATCGCGGAATTGGCACTGCATCCCCGGCCGCGCTGGGATGTCTACAATGTGTCTTCCGAGGAGGCCTTTCCCCTCCAGGACATGCTGGCAGCCCTGCAGGCCGAAATGCCAGGTTTCCGCTGGGAACCGGTCCATGATCCCGGGGCCTCGGATTTCGCGTTTTCGGAAGCGGATATCCGCGCGCCCCTGGACCTGTCCCGACTGCGAGCAGACCTGCCGGGGTGGGGACTTCGGGATCTTGGCTCGGGCATTGCGGACTTTGCCGCGTGGCGCCGAACCAACACCGCTTAACGATTTGAACCCAATTGGAGAAGAAATGATGCCCAATCCCTTTGTCATCGGCGAAGTAGAAGTGCAGCCCGGCGAACGGAAGTTCGGCAACCTGCATGTTGGCCACTTGGCGGCCGGCACCCCCGTGGACATTCCCTTCCAGGTGATCAACGGCACCATGGACGGCCCGGTCCTGTGTTACGAGTCGACGATGCACGGGTGGGAACCCGTCGGGGCCGAAATCATTCGCCGGGCCATGCTGGAAATCAACCCGGCCGAGCTGCGCGGCACGATCGTCTGCCTGCCGCTGGCGGTGCCCATGGCGGTCGAGTTCGGCGGCACGGTCGAGAGTTCCGGGATGCGCGTGAATCCGGGGGACGTGCTGGACATCAACAAGGTCTGGCCGGGCAAGGAACGCAATGCCTGGCTGACGGAACAGATCGCCTACGTCATCTGGAACCAGGCCATCAAGCACTGCGACTACATCGTGGACATGCACGACGGCACCGGAGCCTGCGACGAGCTGCCGGTCGCGTTTCCGCACGCCTTTCCGCCGGAAGGCAAGCCGCCTCTGGCAGGGGGCGTGGCCGACGGCACCGGGTCCGAAATCTCCTTTGAGGAGACCGGCCTGACCCGCGAGCGCATGGACGACATCAACGCCAAAATTGACGGCATGGCCAAGGCGTTCGGTTCCCGGGTCATCTGGTGGCGCGAAAACCCCGTCAATCCTTCGATGCTCTCGGGCCAGTGCGCAGTGCACGGGATCATTCCCCTGGTAGTCGAAGCGGGCGGCGCCTGTGCCTTGGACTTCGCCGTTGACGAAGGCGCGGTCTGCCTGTTGAATATCGCCCGGCACCTGGACATGATTGACGGTGATCCAGTGCTGGCGCCGCAACAGGTCATGGTGTCCAACTATGTGGTCTACCGGTCGCAGACCGGCGGCTACTACATTCCCCACCCGGACCTTGGCTTGGGGGACACGGTGGCCAAGGGGCAGTTTTTGGGCGAGGTGGTCGATCCGGTGACCAGTGAGGTGCGGGAGCGGTGCGAGTCCCCGGTCAACGGCATCGTGGTGTCGCGCCGGGTCAGGCTGCCCATGAATCCTGGCGGGTACGTTGCCCACATCGCCGATCTGGACTCGGTGATGTGGGAACGCAGCAACTGAGGTACGTTGCCCGTCCTCCCGCTCCCGGCCGGGCCGGTTTCCTGGCCCGGCCATCGGAGCATCTTACTAGCACGACATACCGGTACTGAAGGGCATTCCGTGGTATTCTGTGGATATGAATATCTACCGGGCCGCCGCGTTCGCGGCCAAGATTGGGGTGCACAAGAACACGGTCAAGGCCTGGAGCCTGAAGGGCAAGCTGCCGGACCGCCGCACGCCGGCCGGACACCGCTACTACACGGAGGCGGACGTCGATCGGTACTTCGGTGTGGAGCGTGCCCCCGGGTCCGGGCGCACCGTGGTCTACTGCCGCGTGTCCCACCGGGCGCAAGGGGACGATCTGTGGTCGCAACAGCAGGCGATGGAGACGTTCTGTCTGGGGGCGGGCCTGGCGGTGGACGAGTGGCTGACCGAAATCGGCAGCGGCCTGGACTTCCAGCGGCCCGTGTTCCGTGCGTTGATGGAACGGATCGGGAAGCGGGAACTGGACCTCCTGC
>DAOUIC010000103.1:0-9776 GCA_034428255.1 Anaerolineales bacterium | reverse complement strand
TGGTCTTGGCTTCCTCTGCGGTGCGAGCCAGGGGCTTTTCGCAGATGATGTGCTTACCGGCTTCCGCAGCGGCGATGGACGGGGCGGCGTGAACATTGTTCGGCCCCCCGTTGTCCAGCACCTGAACATTGTCGTTGCGGAGCATCTCTTCCCACGAACTGTAGGTGTTGCGATAGCCGAACCGCCTGGCGGCCTCGGCGGTCGCCTCCTGGTCGCGTCCGCAGATTGCCTCCAACACCGGAATGGCCGGCGGCGGATACATCATGTGCGGAATCTTGAGCATGGCATTGGAGTGGGCCTTGCCCATGAAGGCGTAGCCCAGCATGCCGACTCCAATCTCGGGTGCTTCGCCGGTGGCTCGTGCACCGGCCATGGCGGTAAAGCCGCTTCCGTCACTCATGACTATGGGGTTCCTTGGAATGATTGGTAAGGATTGACACACTCCGGCTGGGGTTCTGGCTCAGTCGGCAAAGGCTTCGTCGAACACGATGTCCGACGAGGGGAAGTCGAACCTGCGCACCTCGGCCAGGGATTCCCGGGCACCGAACTCCCGATCCATGCCGCTGTCTTCCCACTCGATGGAGAGCGGGCCGTCATAACCGAGACGGTTGAGGGCCCGGATGATCGGGTCCCATTCGACGTCGCCGTGGCCCGGTGACACGAAGTCCCAACCCCGCCGGTGATCGCCGAAGTCCAGGTGGCTGGACAAGATGCTGTTGCGGCCTGTCAATTGAAGCTTGCTGTCCTTGACATGGGCATGGAAAATGCGGTCCGGGAAGGCGTTGATGAGTTCCACCGGATCCAGGAACTGGTGTACCAGGTGGCTGGGATCGAAGTTGATGCCGAACGCCGGATGCCCGTCCACGGCCTCGAGCGCGCGGCCGAACGTGATGATGTCGTAGGCGATTTCCGTTGGATGCACCTCCAGCCCGAACTTCACGCCCTGGGCCTGGAAGTGATCCAAGATCGGAGTCCACTGCTGCCCAAATTCCGCGTAGCCGGCATCAATTTCGTCCGACGAGGTGGGCGGGAAAAAGTAGAGCTTGTGCCAGATCGGACTACCGGTAAAGCCGTTGACAACATCCACGCCGAACAGCTTGGCCGCGGACGCCGTGTCCTTCATCTCCTGGGCAGCCCGTTGGCGGACCCCTTCGGGATCGCCGTCTCCCCAAATGCGGGGATCCAGAATTGCTTGATGCCGGGCATCAATCGGATCGGACACGGCCTGGCCCACCAGATGGTTCGAGATGGACCAGCAGCCCAGATTGTGGCTCTCCAGCAGATCGCGCTTTTCGCGAACGTACGAATCGGACGACAACGCCTTGTCCACTTCAAAGTGATCGCCCCAACAGGCCAGTTCCAGGCCGTCGAAACCCCACTCGCTGGTCTTGGCGGCGAGTTCGGAGAGTGGCAAGTCGGCCCACTGGCCGGTAAACAGCGTCACATTCCTGGGCATGGATTCCTCCCGTTGGAACAGCAAGATGGGTTTGGATTTACGGGCGCGGCGCGCGCGGCAGTTGCGCCTCCGATTATACCGCCCGGCCCGGCCCATAGGCACTTGCAGCCGGAGGGTTCGCAACCATCCTCCGAATTACTCGGCGTGGGCGGCCAGGCCGTTCCCCGGAAGGACATCGGGAACCCGTCGATCTGCCTCCGGTCAAGCGGGTTCAAACTGCCAGTCTGCCAAGCGACCGGCAAGGCCCTACGCAGCAGCGTCCTCCCGCCATCGGGATCGCAGGAAGTGGGCGGCCATCTTGGGCCGGCGTTCACGGGTGAACACACCCTTGTGGTTGAGCGATGCCGGTCGCATAACCCCCTGCCCCGTCTTGAAGTCGGCGAAGTTCCAGACGTGCAGGCCCGCAATCCACGGACGCTCCGCCGCGATATCGAGGGTCATCCTCAGCACGTCAACCTGGTACTCCTCGGAGAACATTTCCGCCGGCTCGCTGTGATGGCCCGCGATCGTGTCCGCCCCGAACTCGGCGATGATGATGGGCTTGGCCAGCCGTTCGTGCAGCGCATCCAGCTCCTCTTCCATCCCGGCCCGTGCCTCCTCGATTTGGCCGCCCAGCCGGTACCAGCCCCAATATCGGTTGATCATTACGGCATCGCAGAGCTCCAGCCATTCAACCGGTCCGCCCATCACACCGGCCAGTGAAAACGGCCGGCTGCGATCCAGTTCCCTGCCTGCATCCACCAGGGCGGCGAAGAAATCGGTCCCGGCATCCACAAAGGCCGGATTGGCGTCGGCACCCCGGAACCGGGCCATGAAGTCGGCGGTCATCGGTTCGTTGGCCACGCTCCACATGATGACGCTGGGATGGTTCAGATCGCGCCGAATCAGGTCGCGCAGCTGGCCCTTGCAAACCTCAAGCCAGCCGGCGAGCCGGTCGCCGTTGTCCCCGAACATCAGCCCGACCGCCGGGATTTCGTCGATGACCAGCAGGCCGGCCCGGTCCGCGTACCGAAGCGCTTCCTCCGCGTACGGGTAGTGGGATGTGCGGTAGGAGTTGGCGCCCATCCACCTGAACAGTTCACCGTCCTTCACGATCAGGGGCAGGTTCAGGGCCCGGCCGTGGACGGGGAAGTCCTCGTGCTTGCCGAACCCCTTCAGGTGAATCGGCTCGCCGTTGATCAGAATCCGACTGTCCCGCACCTCGACGGTCCGCACGCCCGTTTCCAGTCTGTAGGCGTCGCGGGCCTTGCCCTCGTTGTCCCGGAGTTCCATGGCAACCGTGTACAGGTGCGGATCTGCCGGGGACCATAGGCGGACCTCAGGCAACTCAAACCGGCACTCCACCGTGCCGTCCTTCACGTCGCATGTTCCGTCGGCCACCATTACACCGTCGGTGTCGAACACCTGGCACGCCAGCCGCGCGGCAGCCGCGCCGGCTACTTCGGCCCGTAGATTGACGTATCCGGTCAGGCCGCCGCTCCGATCGAATCCCGTCTCGACGCTCGCGGAGACGATGTGCACCGCGTCCAGCATCGAAACCCACACCGGGCGGTGGATGCCCCCGTAGGGAAAGAAATCGAAGCTGGTCGGAGGGAACGACGACATCATCGACGAGAAGGGCGAATCCGACGCATTGCCCGGAGGCACGCGGTCCGGCCTGAGATCGTTGTTGACAAGCACGGCCAGCCGGTTGCGCCCATCCTTCGTCAAATCCGAAATGTCGAACTCGAAAGGCAGATGGCCGCCGTCATGGGATCCGACTTCGGTCCCGTTGAGCCACACCCGTGCGCTGTAGTTGACCGAATCGAAACGCAGGCTCAACACCGAGTCGGGTCCGGGAGCAAAGGCATCGAACTCCGTGACGTGCCAGGCATCCCCAAGATAGTCGCGGTGCTCGGGGAACAGTTCGTTCCAGCTGCCGGGAACCGCAATCTGCCGGCCGGCCGGCAGTCCGTTCCACCACTCATCCCGTTCGCCCTTCCCGTCGGGGTCAACCTGGAACGACCAAAGACCGTCCAACGGCAAGGAACATCGAAAACGGTTGGATTGGGGATACAACATTCCTGATTTCCTACTGTGGGCTCGGCCCAAAGTGTGGACCGGTCGGCAACAACCCGCCGACTGGCTCAGGAGGGCTCCGCAGTGTCCGCGGGACTTTCCCGGTACTTGCGGCCTTCGTCGATCAGCATCACCGGCACACCGGAGCGGATCGGATACCGATAGCCGTTGCGGGGATTCAACAAAAATCGCCCCTCGTCCACCAGTTCAAGGCTGCCCTTGTCTTCCGGGCACACCAGGATTTCCAGCAGATCGGGACTAACCTCGCCCCCCAACGGTGCTTCATCGTAGGGCTCGACATCCTGCTCCGGGATGTTGGCGGCCGACATGTCCGCCGGTTCCAGCAGCTTCCGGGCGTACTTCACCACCAAGTAAGCAATCGCCAGGAAGAGTAGGATTTTGATGAGTCTGCGCATGGAGTTGGTTTCCGAGAAAATCCTGCAGGTATACGGGTTGGCTGGTCACAGGGTTTTGGTCAGCCTGCAACCAAAATGGCGAAAGGTTGCCAGAGATGGATCATATCAGAGCAGAAGCGCGCCGGCCGGTGGGCCTGCCACCGGAGCTGCAGGCCGGACGGTCCCGCCGGACTGGTTCAGTGCAAACCGGTCCGGCGGCGTCCCAGAAGATTCGATCCGCGGAAAAGGTCCAGGAACTCCGCCATGTCCTGCACCACGAAGTTCGGCGGTTGGCCCTTGCCCAGAAACTCCTCCACAGTCGTCACTCCGGTTCCGATGCCCAGGGTCCAGATACCGATTTTCTGGGCACCCTCAATGTCCGTTTCGTAGCGGTCACCCACCATCAGGCATTCATGAGGCTGCAGCGACAGCCTGGCCATGGCCTCCTCGAACATGCCCGGACTCGGTTTGCCAATGACGGTCGGCTCCACGCCCGAGGCCGTCTTCAAGAGTGACACAATTGCGCCGGCACCGGGGATGTTGCCCTCTTCAGACGGAAACGTGGAGTCAACGTTCGTGGCAATGAAGTCGGCTCCCGCCGCGATGGCCAGGGTCGCCTCGGCACACTTGCGGTAATCCAGGTTGAAGTCCATGCCAACCACCACGAAGTCGGCGGCCTGAGGCGAATTGGCCGGCTGGAATCCCCGCGTGATCATCGCGTTCCAGACACCGGGTCCCCCCACAATCTGGACCTTGCTGCCAGGCTGAACATTGCGCGACATCCAGCCGGCGGTGGCTTCGGCGCTGGTGATGATCTGATCCGGCAGCGCCTCGATGCCCATGGCCGCCAACTTGTCAACGAACATGGAAGGTGTCTTGGTGGCGTTGTTCGTTACATACAGGAGGCGGATACCCATATCCTCCGACCAGGCAAGAAACTCCAGGACCCCTTCAAGGATGGTCTCGCCGCGGTACACGACACCATCCATGTCGAGCAGAACGGCCTTGATGGCCCCGGTGGCCTCGCGCACCTCGGCCAAGCCGTGACTTGAAGCACCGTTCGCGCCGGGCATATTGCCTGTCCAGCAGTCCCTGACTGTGAATGCCATCGTTCCTGTGCTCCTTGTACAGTCTTTGTTGCACGGGACGGAACCTTGCCTCGCGTCCTCGGAACGCAGAATACATCCTGTACCACCGATGACGAAGCAAACCGAAGATGCGCAGGGGGAATTGTGTTCGGCAGCGGAGCCTGTTTTCCTGCCGCCTCCACACGGGTCGGCATCCGTGGGTCTTGAGATACCCGGAATGTTGTCTGCGCGGACAACCGGCATCGAGGCGCAAGATCCGGTGGGGGAAGGCCGGCCTGTGGTTTCCTGTCTATAATGGGCGGACGTCAGCTTCCATTGAACAATTCAAACGTGCAGAACGAATCCGACTCGAACAAATTCCGGCCGGTTGACGAACAGCTGGCCATCCTGATGCGCGGCGTGGACTGCGGCGATCCCCAGACACGCGACAACATGGAAAAAGAACTCCGGGACCGCTTGGCAGGTTCCAGGGACTCGGGCAAACCCCTGCGCGTCTACTGTGGATTCGATCCGTCCCGGTCGGACCTTCACCTGGGCCACACGATCCCAATGCGCAAGCTGCGCCAGTTTCAGGAACTCGGCCACCAGGTCGTGTTCCTGATCGGATCATTCACCGGAACCATCGGAGACCCCAGCGACAAGGATTCGGCACGCGCCCAGCAGACCCTTGCGGAAGCCCTGGACAAGGCGGAAACGTTTGCGACCCAGGCTTTTCGCATTCTGGATCGCGACGCCACCATCATCGACTACAACCACCGCTGGCTTGAGAAGCTGACCTTTGGAGACGTGATTGACATCGCCAGCCTGTTCACGGTCCAGCAGTTTCTGGCCCGACACAATTTCCGTCAGCGCCAGGAACGCGGCGACGCCATCTGGCTGCACGAATTCTTCTACGCCTTGATGCAGGCCCAAGACGCTGTCGCCCTCGAAACCGATGTCCAAATCGGCGGCACCGACCAGTTGTTCAACCTCATGGCGGGACGCAAGCTGATGGAAGCGCGGGGCATGAAGCCCCAGACCGTGCTGACCTATCCCATCCTGCCGGGCACGGACGGAGTCCTCCGCATGAGCAAGTCCTCCGGCAATACGATCAACATCGACGACGATCCGGGCTTGATGTTTACCAAGGTCCTGAACCTTCCCGACGATGTGGTTCCCCTCTACTGCGATCTCGCTACGCGGTGGGATCAGACCACCCTGGACAGGGCCCAACTCAGGGGGAAGGACGACATCGCTGGTGTCAAACGGGACCTGGCGAAGGAAATTGTCAGCACCTTCCACGGGGACGACTTGGCGGACCAAGCCGCCGCCGACGCAGCCCGCATGCACGGTGGCGACGCACCAAGTTCAGCACCGATTGTTGACATGTCGGAACCGATGTCGGTCCTGGACCTGCTGGCGGACACCTCCCTGGTCAAGAGCCGGGGCGAGGGCCGCCGTTTGGTGGCCCAGGGTGGCGTGCGCCTCAACGGTGAAACCGTGTCGAATCCGATGCTGAAGATACACCCCCAACCCGGACAGGAACAGGTGTTGCAGGCGGGCAAGACAAGATTCCTGCGCCTTGCCCATCCCATGCCGAAAGGACAAAGGGCCGACTGAAGCGGATCGATCCGAATTGCGGGTCCGGAACATCGAACGCGGACTTGGATGAGCACACACCCCCTCACCAGCAAAACGCCCAAAGAAGGTCACACATGTCACTAGAAGGAATGCAAGGCCTGATATTCGGCGTTGCCAACAAAAACTCCATCGCCTGGGGCATCGCACAGGCTCTGCATGCCCAAGGAGCCGAACTGGGCTTCACTTACGCCAACGCAAGACTCGAACGCCGCGTCCGCCCCCTGGCAGAGAGCCTTGACAGCCGGTTCATCGAGGAATGCGACGTGACCGACGAGACGGCCCTGGCCCAAACCTTTGAGCAGGCCAAGGCAACGTTCGGAACAATCGACTTCCTGGCCCACTGCATTGCCTACGCCCCGCGCGAGGATCTGAGCGGACGCTTCCAGGACACGTCCAGGGAAGGGTTCCAGGTCGCGCTCGATGTCAGTTGCTACAGCCTGATCGCGATGTCGAGGCACGCGGCAACCCTGATGCCGAACGGCGGCAGCATCATCGCCATGACCTACTTCGGTTCCGAGAAGGTCACCCCCAACTACAACGTAATGGGAGTGGCCAAGGCCGCCCTGGAAGCTTCCGTTCGCTACCTGGCCTGGGACCTGGGTCAGGACAACATCAGGGTCAATGCCATTTCGGCAGGTCCCATCCGAACGCTGTCGGCCTCCGGCATTGCCGGATTCCGCAAAAGCCTGGACTACATCGGCCACGTTGCCCCGGGCGGTACGATAACCCAGACCGACATCGGCAATGCGGCCCGGTTCCTGGTCTCCGACCTGTCCACCGGCATCACGGGCGAGGTCATGCACGTGGACGGTGGCTACAACATCATGGGTGCCCCCGACGACTCTGTAATCGGTTCCCTGACACTGAAGCCGGACGGCTGATCCGAGCCTGCAGGCTCGGCAAGGACAACCACACGGAGTGCGGCATGGCGGGCCCGAGAATCCGCATCGCGGTCTCACTGTCCGGTGAGAATTGCGTCGATATCCTGGACTATGTGCCGGAAACGGGCTGCCTGCTTCGGGTGGCCCGCCTGTCCGCCCGCTCCCGTCCCGGTCCCCTGGTCCAGTCCCGGGACGGATCGACCCTGTACGGGGGCCTTAGGGGCTCCTGCCAACTGGCGACATGGAAGTCGGCGGGAGATGCCTGGGCCACATCGGATCCGGTGCAAACCGTTCAGTTGGACTCCGATCCCTGCTATCTGGACCTGGACAGCCAAGGCGACTGGCTCCTGGCCGCCTATTACGGGGCCGGATGTGTCTCGGTCCATTCCACGCAGGCGGACGATGGCCTGTCCACGATGCCTGTTTGGACTGCCGCCACCGGTCCGAAAGCCCATTGCATCAGGGAAATCGGTACAACCGGCCGTCTCCTGGTCCCGCATACCGGCGACGAAAACGCAATCCACGAGTTCGAACTTGACCGGCGCACCGGAGCACTAAGGACATACGGCAGGGCCGCGGCGGCGTCCGACCCATGGATCGGGCCGGAAGGACCGCGCCACTTCGAGGTCCATCCGGAACGCTCAAGTCTCTACGTCTCCAACGAACACAGTTCCACAGTGGGCCACTGGCACCTGGACCCCGACGGACGACTGGGTCCTTGCCTTGGTTCCGTTTCAACGCTGCCCCATCCTTGGGGATTGGCCAACACCTGTGCCCAAATTCGGCTTACGAACAACGGCCGGTTCCTGTACGTCAGCAACCGCGGACACAACAGCCTGACCCTGTTTGAGGTTGATCGGCAATCCGGCGACCTCCGGCGGCTGGGCTGGCAGTCAACCGAGGACATCCCCCGTGTCTTTGGCATTTCGTCCGACGACCGGTTCCTGTTTTGCGCCGGTCTTGCCACAGGCTGTATGACCGTCTACGAAATCTGTTCCCGTTCGGGCCGACTGGAATTCCGAAATCGATTTGTCATCGGCACGGATCCAATGTGGATCCTGCCGTTGCGATCGGCGAACTGACGGTCGTTCGCGGCTGCGGCCGGACCGTTGCACCATTGTGTGCCTGCCCCTTGGCAGGTTATCGGTCTACCCGGCGGTAGACCGAAAGTTTGAAACTCTGTTAGGAATATGCGGTTGTTGTCGTATAATCAAAGTTGTTGCAAATCGCACAGATTCCGATCAGGAGCATAGCAATGCCACGCACAGGTAAACGCGGAAAGTACAAACTGCGTGAACTGACAGATCGCCAACGCAAGATGTTCCAGTTCATTCACGAATACATTGCGCAAAGACAATACCCCCCGTCCATCCGGGAAATTTGCGACGCAATCGGCGTGCCCAGCTCCTCCGTGGTCAACTACAACCTTGGCAAGTTGGTTGAGCACGGTCTCATTTCAAGGGAACGGCATGCCAGCCGCGCCATCAAGCTCAACTACTCCAAGGCGGAGGAGAAGGGGTTTGATATCGAGGAATCGGATCGGCAGAACCACCAGATGGTGCCGGTGCTGGGCAACATCGTCGCCAGCAATCCGGTGGATGTGGGCGAAACCCGCACCTGGCTGACCGCGGACGAGCATGTTCATGTTTCCCAGGAGATGATTGGATACCGCGCCAATGTTTACGCCTTGCGCGTCCAGGGCGATTCCATGATCGACTCCGGAATTCTTGACGACGACATTGTCGTCATGGCCCAAGCCCAGGAAGAGTCGGTACGCAATGGAGACTTGGTGGCTGCCTGGATCGCGGACGACAACGCCATGACCTTGAAGCAGTTTTACCGGGAAGGGGACTTTGTGCGGCTGCAGCCGTCCAGTCCCAGCCACATGCATCAGCCCGTCCGACGCCACGCATCACAGGTGGAGATCCAAGGCAAGGTTCTTGCGGTTCTGCGCAGCCTCGACTGACGTCGACGTCTTTCCAATTCGGTCGTTTGCGGCGGTTGCGACCGGTGTCGCTTGCAGCCAAGCCTGCGTCCGTGTCGGCAGACTTGGTCTTCCCAACTCCAATCCTGACTCCGAAGCCGTCCGGCCGACGTGTTCACCCGCCCCAAGCCGCGGACCGGCATTGCAACGGCAATCGGAGCGGCATGTCTGTTGGCCGGCCTGATTTGGCTGGCATGGTCGGGCAACCGTACGGTCACAGTCGACCTGCCTTTAAGATTGGATTCGATCACAGACACTCTCGGCTCCGGGACCGCAGTGTCGGCTGCCGGTCCT
>DAOUIC010000102.1:0-6089 GCA_034428255.1 Anaerolineales bacterium | reverse complement strand
TCTGGAGGCGCACTTCCCGAGACGCACGCGCCGTTTCGGGATCCGTTTCCCCGCAGCCGGGAGGGGTGTGGATCCAGTCCGCCCAGCCCAATGGGGACGGGCTGTCGGGAACGGGGTGCTGCAACCCCGTTCGGACATCAACTTCAGATGCGGCAGGCGTGGGCGGAGCAACGGTCATGGCAGTCCCCCCTGTTGGCTAGGCACCGTGCAACGGGACACGCGGGCATTGTAGCAAGCAGGCTCAAAGTTGTGGGGCGGATGCCGAATAGTGGACATCCATGCGCCATCATCACGGAAGCCGTGCGAGCTGGACACTCGGCACGGCTTCCTGAGCAGCAGATTGAACCTGACAACTTCGTGGTGCTGGAAACGTTGCGGCTCCCAAAAAACATCCCGGCCCGACCGTGCCCCGGACCTGCCTGCTGGTGGAGGCGGCCCTGTCCCTCATCGACTCCGCAACCGACCGCGTCTGCGCCATCGCAGGTTACCGCCGGGTCCGCAACGCGGCCGCCCGCCGTTCCCACACCCAACGCCGTCGGAAGTATGGCGAGTACCCGTTCCAACGCCTATCAAGTTTCGTTCACTACCAAGCCCTGCAGGCACGAACCCTACCCTCGGCATGTTCGCCTACCACAACTACCACAACAGCTCCGGCAGCGGATCGATGGCGGCGACCGGATAGATGTAGGGCCAGGCAATCGGCACCTCCGGGAGTACCGGGACACCCCGCGGCACCCACACTCGCTATGACCTGACGTTACTGAACCAGACTTACCCGGCGTGTAGTGGCCGATGGCAGGTGCAGGCCAACATCAACGAAACCGTGTCATTTCCTCATCCTACTACGACGCTGCCCCAGCAAACGAGAGTGCCGTCCGTCCGCACCCCGCACGTGTACCAGCCTTTGGCACTGACGGCGACGAAGGTGCCGGCTGGTGAATTAGTCTGCTCCCAAGTGCTTTCGCCCCAGCAGGCGAGGGTGCCGTCCGTCCGCACCCCACATGTGTGCCGGAACCCGACACTGACGGCGGCGAAGGTGCCCTTCGGCGGCAAGGCCTGCCCAGAATCGTTCCGTCCCCAGCAGGCGAGGGTACCGTCCGTCCGCACTCCGCAGGTGTGTTCGGATCCGGCACTGACGGTGGCGAAGGTGCCCTCCGGCGGCGCGGCCTGCCCGGACTCGTTCCAGCCCCAGCATTTGAGGGTGCCCTCCGTCCGCACCCCGCACGTGTGATCGAACCCGGCACTGATGGCGGCGAAGGTGCCCTCCGATGGTGTGGCCTGCCCAAAATGTTTCCGTCCCCAGCATTTGAGGGTGCCATCCGTCCGCACCCCGCACGTGTGGCCTCCGCCGGCACTGATGGCGGCGAAGGTGCCCTTCGGCGGCAAGGCCTGCCCAGAATCATTCCGACCCCAGCATTTGAGGGTGCCATCCGTCCGCACTCCGCACGTGTGGCCTCCGCCGGTACTGACGGTAGCAAAGGTGCCTTCCGGCGGCGCGGCCTGCCCGTACTCGTTCCGTCCCCAGCAATCGAGGGTGCCATCCGTCCGCACCCCACAGGTGTGCAAGGTTCCGGCACTGACGGTAGCGAAGGTGCCCTCCGGCGGTGTGGCCTGCCCGCGCTCGTTTTTGCCCCAGCAGGCGAGGGTACCGTCTGTCCGCACTCCGCACGTGTGTTCGTATCCGGCGCTGACGGTGGCGAAGGGGCCCTCCGGCGGCGCGGCCTGCCCGGACTCGTTCCAGCCCCAGCAAGTGAGGGTGCCGTCCGTCCGCACCCCGCACGTGTGCCAGGTTCCGCCACTGACGGTAGCGAAGGGGCCCTCCGGTGTGGCCTGCCCAGAATTGTTCCTTCCCCAGCAGGCGAGGATGCCGTCCGTCCGCACCCCGCAGGTGTGTTCGTGGCCGGCACTGACGGTAGCGAAGGGGCCCTCCGGCGGTGTGGCCTGCCCAAATTTGTCCTGTCCCCAGCAGGCGAGGGTGCCGTCTGTCCGCACCCCGCACGTATGCCAGGTTCCGCCACTGACGGTAGCGAAGGGGCCCTCCGGCGGTGTGGCCTGTCCAGAATTGTTCCATCCCCAGCAGGCGAGGGTGCCGTCCGTCCGCACCTCGCACGTGTGATGGGCTCCGGCACTGACAGCAGTGAAATCGACGAGGCCCTCCTCCTCTGGCATAGCGCCAGCACGGGGTTCGGAGGCGGAAGTCTGAGGAATCGTGACGCACCCCGTCACGGTCAGACACAGGACCAGGCCCACACCCAACGCCCACAGCCACCAACCGACCTGGACCGGAACCACATACGGACCCACCGCACACCTCCTCCATGACGGTCGGTGGAACCACCCCGGCTCCAACGCACACCGGACACCTGCCCTCCGGCGACACCGCCAACCAGAGACAAGTACTCACCGGACCCGCCTCGCGGCGCCAGTGTGCCACGAAGCCGAGGCGGTCCCACCATCCGAAGCGTTGGGCACGGTTTCAGTTTCCTTGCATGGGCACGGGCATCAGGCCCTTGCCGCCTCGAACATGCTTCGCGGATCTCCCCCGGGGACATTCGTCGCATCCTGCATGCCCGACCCGCCGTGGTCCCGGGTTGAAAGGCCAGCTGTGCCTGATCCGGGGCTGACGGCGAAGGGCGAAGCTCGTCGTATCCTGCACCGGATGGCCGCCGCCATGACCTCATGCATGAGCACGGGCTTTTCTACACAAGGAAAGGCCAACCAACATCAACGAAACTGAAACAGGGCCGGACCTGCAACGGGACGAAGCGATTCACGCAGACCCGGCGGACAGGGGCCAACGAGCCCCCCAACATATATAATCCGGTCGATCGACCTGAAATCGATTCTCAACCCGTTTCCCGCACTCCCAAGGAGACAACATGACCGACCCCCGAACGTTGTCGCGACGGACCTTCCTGAGCTTGACCGGTATTGCCACGGCCGGTGCGCTGGCCGCCTGTGTTCTGCCTGAAACCGCGGACAGCGGCGACATGGGTGCCATGGCGGAACCTGTCACGATTCGCTACGGCCGCCACGACCCGGCCTCCGGCGTAACCACCACCTTGGACGCCTTCCACGAAGAGAATCCAATGATCACGGTCGAGGTTGAGCAGATCGGCGAGTTCCACGCCAAGATTCCCGCCCTGGCCGCCGCCGGCAACTTGCCGGACGTGGTGCGCAGTTGGGAGGCCATGGCGCTGGATCTGGGCCGCAACAACCAGTTCATCGACCTGCAATCCCATGTCGATGCCCAGACCGATTTCGACCCGGACGACTTCTACCCCAACTGGTGGAACTACCCGGTGGTAGACGGCAAGCGGTACGGCATCTCCGACGCGGCCGCCACGCACATGACCTTCTACAACCGGGACCTGTTCGACGAGAACGGCGTGGACTACCCGGACCCGGCCAACTTCACCTGGGCCGACTACGAGTCGATGGCCCGGGGCATCTCCGATCCGGACAACCGCATCTGGGGCTCCGAGACCATTCCGGTCGGCTGGCACATGTGGAGCGTGAAGCTCACGTGGCAGAACGGCGGTTCCTATTACAGCGACGACTACCTGTCCTGCACCATCGGCGACACGCCCGCCGTCGAGGCGCTGCAGTACTGGGCCGACCTCCTGCTGGACGGCAACGTCATGCCGTCGCCGTCCCAGATCATCGGCATCGGCGGCTCCGGCGCCGCGGCCGAACTGCTGGGCGCCGGCAAGATCGGCATGCAGCGCATGGGCACCTGGATTACGGGCGGCCTGGTGGCGGCTCCGTTCAAGTTCAACATCGCGCCCGAACCGATGTCGACCCAGCAGTCCACCATCTCCCACGGCGCCTTCAACGCCATCTCCAGCACGTCCGACCACAAGGACGCCGCCTGGACCTGGATCAACGCCAACTGCAGCACGCAGGGCATCTACAACTACTGTTCGGAGGCCAACTTCCCCGGCACGCGCCGCTCCACCAACGAGATCGATCCCAAGCCGTGGGTCGCGCCCGAAGTGGAGTACGAGGTGGACTGGCACACCATTCCCGAGTCGCTCGAATATGCCCGCATCCTGCCCGGACCGGCCAACGAGGGCGAGTCGCTCAAGCTCATTGGCGATGCCCTCGACCTGATCTACAAGGGCGAGGCCCAGGCCGCGGACATCCTGCCCGAGGTGGCCGAAAGGGTCACCAAGGTCATCTCCGACATCTAACCGTTTCGCTCCGCCATTGCACAGGGCGATCCGCTGCCGGACGGCGGATCGCCCTTTTTGTTGCCGCACCGCCAGCGAACCGCTCGACCAACCATGGCTGCCACCGCCACAGCCGGGCGCGCCATACGCAAGGCCAAAAAGCAGGAGACCATCACGGCCTACCTGTTCGTGGCGCCGTGGATCATTGGTTTCCTGCTGTTTATCGGCGGTCCGATCATCGTCTCCTTTGTCCTCAGCTTCTTTCGCTGGAAGATTATCAACACCCCCCGGTTCATCGGATTCGACCACTATGTGGCGATGTTCGCGACGGATGATCTGTTCCTCCATTCCCTGGGCGTGACCTTCCGGTTCGTACTGTACTCGGTCATCCTCGGCAACGTCATCGCCCTTTCCCTGGCGCTGCTCCTGAACCAGCGGATCAGGGGCATCGGGGTTTGGCGAACCATCTTCTACCTACCGGCCGTCGTCAGCGGCGTGGCCGGCTCCGTGCTGTGGGCCTGGATGTACAGCGGCGAACTGGGGATTTTCAACAACCTCCTGATTGCCGTGGGCCTGGAGCCGCAGGCCTGGCTGTGGGACGAGCAGTTGGTCCTGGGTTCCCTGGTCGCCAAAAGCCTGTGGAACATCGGCGTGCCCATGGTCATCTACATGGCCGCCCTGCAGGGGCTGCCCCAGGACCTGTACGAGGCGGCGGACCTGGACAACGCCGGCGAGTGGACCAAGTTCCTGAGCGTGACCCTGCCCTTGATCTCACCGGTCATCTTCTTCAACCTGGTGATGGGCATCATCTCCCAGATTCAGACCTTCGCCGAACCCTATGTGATGACCAAGGGGGGCCCCGCCAACGCCACCCTGTTCCTCGGCCTGCACCTCTACGAAAACGCCTTCCACTTCCTCAAGATGGGGTATGCCTCGGCCATGGCCTGGATCATGTTCCTCATCATCTTCGTGCTCACCATAGGCCAGTTTGGCCTGGCCAGGCGCTGGGTCTACTACGAAGGCCAGACCTCCTGACCGGTCCGCTGTCATGACGGCATCATCCAGCTCCCTGCGCAATGTCCTCCTGGGCAACCGCTTTCGCCGCGGGCTGCTCAAGACCGTCTACATCTACAGCGCCCTGTTCGTGTACGCGGTGCTGTTCCTGCTGCCTTTCTACTGGATGCTGAACACCTCACTCAAGGAACCGCTGCGGGTGTTCCAAATCCCGCCCGACTGGTACCCGAACCCGGTCGTGTTCCGCAACTACCTGGACGCCTGGGTCAGCGACCGGACCGACATCGCAGCCGAAATCCCGGTCTACAACTACGCCAAGAACACCGCCATCATCACGGTCAACGGTGTCATTGCCACGACCTTCTCGAGCGCCTTGATTGCCTATGCCTTCGCCCGCATGGACTTCCCGGGCAAGCAGGCCATGTTCCTGGGCGTAATCTCCACCCTGATGATTCCGTTCACGGTCCTGATGGTGCCCCAGTTCATCCTGTGGAAGAACCTGAACTGGCTCGACACCTTCCTGCCGCTCATGGTGCCGTACTGGTTCGGCTCGGCCTGGAACGTTTTCCTGCTGCGCCAGTTCTTCATGACCATTCCGCTGGAGTACGACGAATCGGCGCGCATCGACGGCGCCACCCACTGGACGATTTTCTCGCGCCTGATCGTGCCCCTGTCCAAACCCGCGCTGGGGGCCATCGGCGTGCTGGCCTTCGTCTTTTT
The DNA here is from genome assembly GCA_034428255.1 of Anaerolineales bacterium. Taxonomy (GTDB): domain Bacteria; phylum Chloroflexota; class Anaerolineae; order Caldilineales; family Caldilineaceae; genus Bin34. Next base: position 183 of record DAOUIC010000102.1, on the reverse strand, counting down.
CTGGAACGACTTCCTGGGGCCGCTGATCATCCTGTCCAAGCCCCAGAACTTCACGCTGACCATGTACCTGGCGAACTTCTCGGTCGCCTTTGTCAGGACCACCCCCTGGCACCTGTACATGGCAGCATCCCTTACGATTATTTCGCCGTGCCTGATCCTGTTCTTCTTCTCGCAACGGGCCTT
>DAOUIC010000101.1:0-2707 GCA_034428255.1 Anaerolineales bacterium | reverse complement strand
CTTGCCTCAAAAAACGCGCGGTGATTACACGTACGACTTCGGCTCGTCAACCGAGCTTTTGATTGAAAGTACAGGCCTGTACTCCGTGCCGCGCAGCCAGGCGAACCTAGACAACATCCAGGTATGGGCCCGAAACCTCGCGCCGGAGTTCGCATGCGATACCTGTGGCAAGCCTGCCACGCATCTGGAATTGGACGAAGAGGACATGTGGGAACACCACCATTACTGCGATGACCACTCCCCCACGGAAGAAGGCCTTGTGTACGAAATCCTGAATTCGCCCCGGTGCGGCGTGTGCGGCTATGGCCAGGATTTCGATTAGTTGCGGTTGTACGGGCATTCGCCCGTCGGCCCAAGACCCAAGGACGGCCGCACGATCGTTGCTACCGAGAATTGGAGGGAGCAGAACAGCCGTGCCTCCGCGGTCCTGCACCGACTCCAAGCGGTGAGACCATGGAACTGCGGAAATCCATGTCTAGTCCTCCCCGTCATCCGTGTCCGCCGGCCCTTCCTTCTTGTCGTCCGGGTTCCGGAATCCCTGTCCAAGCCCAACCCCGCGGCCCAAATCCACCACGGTCCCCCCCTGACTTTCCGCTGCCGCTTTCAGCGCATCGCCGAGCGCACCGGAAACGGTTTCGATGAAATTTGCGGACGTGGCCTTGTGCCCCTCCAACTGTTCCCGGTTGCGGCCGTCCGCCACCCAATCCGCGTCGTCCCTGACATCCGTGACCAGACCGGCCCCAAGCCAGGCATCCGCCACCTCGGCCACGGTGATATGGGCCCGCACAAAGTCGTCGGCCCACTCGGTTTGGGTCCAGTTGTAGGTCGACCATGTGCCTATGTACTCGGCAGCCCAAGGGATCATGCAGAACAAGGGACAACGATCGTAACGCTCCCACATGTAACTGAGGGACTCGCATCGGTTCCCCGGCCCCCGCAAGTTGTAGAAGACACCAAAATGCCGCTCGATGGAGCCCAACGGATACTGCTCAACAAACTCCTTGGCTGTCAGAGTCCGGCCGCCAAAAGCCGGCACGCCTGCCAGCTGATCCCCAATCACGAGCAAGTCCGTCTTCGTTGACACGGCATGGTCGAGGATTCCGCCGATCGCTTCCATCATCACCTTGATTTCGTCCCGGGAAAACCCTGGCACCTGCCCCTCCAACACCACACGCTTGCCGGCCAACTCGATCGAGTTCTTGCCAAGCTGCCGCAGCCGGGGCGCCGGATCGAGGCGTTCATGCCGTTCATAGGGCATGGCGTGATCCTTCAACACGCGTTCCGCGATGTCCGCGGCCTGTCGGCAGAGTTCCTTCTCCGGCGCGCCCGGCGTTTCGTCTTGGAGTTCCGGCAGGTCCCAATGAACACACAGTCCCATGCATCCCCCTTGCCGCAATGGCTATGGTCGGGCCTAATTGTCGGTCCGGCCCGTCACAAGTGCGCACAGGCCTTCAGTGTAGTGTCTCCGGAAGGCAGCGTACTCGTCATGCAAACCGTTGCAAAATTGGTTGACTTTGGTTGCACACCGCCGTCAGCCAGTTCCTGCCAGAATCCCACGTGCGACAGATGTCCCAGACCGTTGTCAGGCAGGAATGGATCGGGATGGTTCAGGTGCCGAAGCTCACCGATCTCGGTGAGCGAGAGGGTCCCGGCCTCAACGGTGTGGATGCGTCCGGCCAAACTATCCTTGCCTCTTTCGATGCGTAGGGCGGAGCTGCCGGTAACAAGGACCTTGACGGCGAAAGTATCCACCAGAAACTTGAGCTGGTTACTCCAGTTGTCCAAGTTCTGTACTTCGTCAAGGAACAGGTACGCCTTGCGCCCCTGCCGGGCCAACACATTGAAGCGCTCGATGGTGATGTTGTGTTCAAACCAGTTGGCGATGCGCAGGATGGGATCGACCAGCCCGGCGGTGGATGCCAGTTGGTCGAACTGGACCCGCATGATGCTGGTTGGAGGAACTCCCTCGTCGAGCAGGTCGGCAATGATTTGCGACTGGATGGTGGTTTTGCCTACTTGGCGCGGTCCGCGTACCGCCACGATGGGGGCAATTTCGGTATCGAGACGCCGGCGTACCCGGGCCACCAGGTGACGGCGGGTGTCGGGTATCGGCACTGCGGGGGCACCCGTCCACCAGGGATTGAGGTCATGGAGGTCGGCTATCAGATCCAGTGGGATGCCGATCCGGACAGCTGTGGGAGCAGACGTATTCACCATGGCCCTTGCTGCACGTACGGTGCTCAAACGCTGATCAGGTTGAAGTAGTCCCGGTACAGCCAGGCCTTGTTGCGCTTGCGGTCCCCGAGCTCAACCAGAATGCCCAACGATGCCACCTTCAGGATCAACCTGCGGGACACATCATAGGAAACCTCCAACATCCCCATCACATCCCGGATGGTGACAACAGGTCGTTCGAACAGGTTGTCCAGCAGGACATATCTAATTCCGGACTGGTGTGCCAGTTCGCGAGCTATCGTCTGTCCATGCTTCTCCCGAAGTTCAAGAATCGCCTGCGCATCCCTGACCGCCCTGCGCGTGCGACATCGGCGATCCCGTCCAGGTGAAACGCAAGCCAGTTCTGTTCCTCAAACCTTATGGGTTTGAGGTAATTCGCTCTCGGTTGATGGGGGCGTGGTTGCAGGCCCCCGCAACTCGAGTCCGGGTGGAGCAGTCCCCACCGACAGCCTGGTTCGTTCGACGAGCAGGG
>DAOUIC010000100.1:0-3884 GCA_034428255.1 Anaerolineales bacterium | reverse complement strand
TTGTAGATGGCCATGTGTACGGCCGTCTTTATGGAACCGTCGATCTCGACTTCCGTGAAGCTGGGTACGGCCGCAAGATCGATGCCGTCCTCCTTCAGGTAGTTGCGCGCCGTGGCCAGAGCCTTGACGGACTGGTTTACGGCCCCGGCCCCGATGGCCTGGATTTCGGCATACCCGCCCTTGCGCATTACGCCGGCAATGGCTCCGGCCACGGCCGTCGGACGGGAGGTCTTGGAGACCTTGATGAGTTCGGTCATTACTGCAGCCTCGAAGTAGGAGTGTGACGTATGGGAAGCTGACAAGGGCGGTGAATCGACCGCAGACGACTCCATAGCCCCTTCCATATAAGACGCAGGCGACAGCAAACTGTTACATCGATTGGCAAATTTCCTGTTTCTTTAACTGGTACGCTTCAGCACCAGTGCGGATCATTCGCATTCGTTTGATTGGGGTGCGTGCCCTTGCAACTCGAGGCCGGGTGGTGCAGCCCCCACCAACGGCCTGCTTCGATCCAAGAGCAAGGTATTGGCCTCACGGCATGGCGTGTGCAACCGGTTTCCAGAACCTGTGGGAATCTCGACTTCCTGCACAAATCGGACACGGACTGCCTGTCTGTTTGACGCTTCGTGGACCTTGCAAGCCGGCAGGTCGGCTTGCCTTACGAGGCTTTGCGTTTACAAAGGCCGACCTGGCTTCCGGGGTGAACGCCCGGATGTTGCCGGCGTTGGCATCCGCATTCGGCACAACCCCGTCTACGCGGCAACACCGATCACCGCGGCGCGTGCCCTTCTCTGCTATCGGTGACGGCCTGTTGGAATTGCCGCTGGTACCTGTTCCACGCCTTGACCGTGTTCTTGTGGACGCCAATCCTGGCCGCGAACGCGTCCCACCCGGTAGATGTTCGTGGCGGTATGGAGCCATGACCATGACTCCATACCCGACTCGTCAGGATGCGACGGCCACGTAACGGGTTTCGCGGATCACCGTGACCTTGATTTGGCCCGGGTACTGCAAGGTGTCGTGGATCTGCTCCGCGATGTCCCGACCCAGTTCCACGCAACCCTTGTCGTCGATGTCCTTGGGCTGCACCAGCACGCGCAGTTCGCGGCCGGCCTGCAAGGCGTAGCTCTCCTTGACCGCGTCGTAGCCGCGGGCCACGTCCTCCAGTTCCTTGATGCGTTCGTAGTACCGTTCGACCGAAATGCGGCGCGCGCCGGGGCGGGCTCCGCTGACGGCGTCCGCCGTGGCCACGATAACGGCCTCCATGGACGCCATCTCCACTTCGTGATGGTGGGCTTCAATGCAGTTGGCAATCTTTTCGTTGATGCCGTAGCGGCGTGCGATGGCAGCACCGACGATCGCATGGGGACCCTCCACCTCGTGGCTGACGGCCTTGCCGATGTCATGCAGGAGGCCGCCGATGCGGGCCGTCTGCACGTCCCCGTGCAGTTCCTCGGCAATCATGGCGGACAGGTGGGCCGTCTCGATGGCATGGTACAGCTGGTTCTGGCTGTAGCTGGTGCGGTAGTTGAGGCGTCCGAGCAGCACCTGCAGTTCCCGGTGCAGCCCCGGGATGCCGACTTCGAGCATCGCCTTCTGGGCCGAGTCCAGGATAATCCGGTCCACTTCCCGCTCCGCTGCCTTGACTTCATTCTCGATCCGGGCCGGGTGAATGCGACCGTCCTGGACGAGGTTGGCCAGGGCCTGGCGGGCGATCTCGCGCCGGATGGGATCAAAGCAGGAGATGACGATGGCACCCGGCGTATCGTCCACGATGATGTCCACGCCGAGCGCCATTTCCAGCGATCGGATGTTGCGGCCCATGCGGCCGATGATGCGCGCCTTCATGTCGTCCGAAGGCAGGGAGACACTGGAGGCGGCCTGGTCCGGCACACTGTCGTGTGCCACGCGTTCCATGGCCAGGGTGATGATTTCCCGCGCCCTCTGTTCCGCCATCTCCTGGCTTTGGGCTTCGATGTCCCGGATGGTCCGGGCCACCTCCTGGCGGGCCTCGGTCTCGGCGCGGGCAACGACCTCCCGGCGCGCCTGCTCCCGGGTCAGCTCGGCCAGGCGTTCCAGTTCCCGGTGCTGGCGTTCCTTGTGGCTGGCCAGTTCCTCTTCCCGGGCATCCAGCCCTTCCGTACGTTGTGCCAGCTCCTGTTCACGCTCGTCAAGGGCCTCCTGCTTGCGGTCCTGGCTGCGGGACCGGTCCCGCAGGCTCTGGTTCTGCCGGGCCGACTCCTGGTTCAAGCGCGACCATTCGGCCTCCAGCTTTTCGTGCTGCTGGATCTCATGTTCGTTCAGCGCGAGCCGTTCGCGCTGAATGGCCGCGACGCCTTCCGCCTTCTCCTTGGCGATGGCTTCCCTTTGGAGCTGCAGTTCCTTGTGGATGCGCTCCTCACCGATGTCCCGCTCCTGGCGGCCCCGGCGGTAGGCGAACCAGCCGACGACGGGGCCGGCCAGGAGGATACCCACCAAAAAGAAGATCAATGCGTGCCAAATCGTGAGGTCCATGTTGCTTTCGGGTTCTGCTGCACTCAACTCCGGATGCTGCGCGCAATTGCCCCGGCAGCGAGGCAACGACCGGGTGGGTGCGGTAGGCGGAAAACGGCTCCGCCGGCCGCGGGCGGGCAGGGAAACCGCCACCGGAACCGGTCCGGCGGCGGCTGGTTTGCAGGTTAGGCGCCTGTGTCGCCGTCCGGGGATTCAGGCGAAGTCAATCCGACTTTTTGGCAAATCAGGTCGCGCAGATGCGCGGTCAGTTCCGGCTGCTCCGACAGACTGTTCACGGCCGCCGCCCGTCCCTGTCCCAGCAACTCGTCGTTGTACCGGAAGAAGGAACCGCGCTGATCGATCAGGTCGTGTTCGATGGCCAGGTTCAGGATGTCCGCGTCGGAACTGATTCCCTGATTGTACATGATGTCGAATTCGGCGATTCTGAAGGGCGGCGCGACCTTGTTCTTGCGTACAGTGACCTTCGTCTTGTTGCCGATGGTCTCCGTGCCGTCCTTGATGGCCTGCTGCCGCCGTATCTCCATGCGCACGCTGGCGTAGAAGCGCAGGGCCATCCCGCCGGAGGTGGTCTCCGGATTGCCGAACATCACCCCGACGCGCTGCCGGATTTGATTGGTGAAGATCAGGGTGCAGCCACTGTTCTTGACCGGAGCCGTCAACTTGCGCAGGGCCTGGCTCATGAGCCGCGCCTGAAGGCCCACGTGGGCATCGCCCATTTCGCCGTCGATTTCCTGCTTGGGCACCAGCGCGGCCACGCTGTCGACCACCACGACGGCCAGTTCGCCCGAGGTGACCAGGGCCTCGGCCACTTCCAGCGCCGCCTCGCCGGTGTCCGGCTGGCTGACATAGAGTTCGTTGACATCGACCCCGATGCGCTTGGCGTAGTCGGGGTCCAGTGCATGTTCAACGTCCACGAAGCCGCACAAGCCCCCGGCCTTCTGGGCCTCGGCGATGACGTGCAGGCAGAGCGTGGTCTTGCCGGAACTTTCATGGCCGTACACCTCGAGGATGCGGCCCACCGGCACGCCGCCCACGCCCAGGGCGATGTCGAGGGAGAGGGCTCCGGTCGGAATGGACTCCACCTTGAGGGCGGGGTTCTCGCCCAGTTTCATGACGATGCCGTCGCCGAAGCGCTTTTCCAGATCCTGCAACGTGTGGTCGAGGCTGTTTCTTCTGGATGCGGATGCTCTCTTCATTGGGATTTCCGTGCTTGCAGACGGGATGGCAGCTCTCCGGTCTGGGTGCTCGGAGAGCCGGGTAGGGCATCTATTGTAAGGGTATTAATTCAAATAACCAGACCACGGTGCAGCCCGGACACTGTTTCAGTCTCGTTGATGCGGCTACGGTATGGGCACCGCCTCGCGTCCGGT
>DAOUIC010000099.1:0-3378 GCA_034428255.1 Anaerolineales bacterium | reverse complement strand
TGCCGAACCCTGTTGACGGGGTTCGGCACCGCCTCTTCCGGTCCCGTCAGACTACGTTCGGACGGTAGCCGAGGCCTCCAGCCCAGTTTCCGAAGATGGCTGTCGGACACCTACCCAATGTCCGTGGTCGGCTGTGATCGATGGGGTGACCGCGGCACCTGACAGCCAACGCATGCGGGGCCACAACCGTGGTTGGTTGTCCTGACCACCTCATGGAAATCGCGGTGATCATTACGGGCATACTGTACAAACGCCTGCTCAACGGCTCTCGGTGTGCACGCTTGGTGTCCGCGTGTTTGAGATGTCTCTGCATCGACCAAAGTCCAGGATTTTGGATCGTTCCGCCACCCAAATCTTCCCGAACTCCACCTATGGTCAAGGGCAATCCGCCACGAACTGCGCGGTGGATTGAATGCATCAACCTCCGGCAGCACTGCAGCGTTGCTGGAGGTCTTCCCTGACATGGTCCAAGTCCAGTTCCCGGAGCAGATCCTGGATGGTGTCCAGATACAGAAAAGCCAGGCACGAGTCCCCGCGCCAAACAGCCCTCTCCCGATACAACAGGACGGCCTGGACCAGCCGGTTGGTCGTGTCCACATATTCGGGATCCCAAGCGTAGATGTGCCGGATTTCGTCGATTGCACGCGGCCAATTGGTGTCCCAGTAGGATTGGCTTTCCTGGTAGTGGAGCGCCGCCTTGATTTCGTTCGCAACGGCCGGCGATCCGCGCAGGGTCTTGGCCACCTCCAGTTGCAACAGGGCTTCCTCGCCCCGGTCGGCCTGAACCAGTTCGCGCGCCCACTGGATGTAGATCCGTTCCATCAGATCCAGATAGCCGACATCCACGGCGTCCGGATCCTCCGTCCGCAACTGTTCCAGTTGTGCCAGGGCCGCGGCCCAGTCTTTGTTGGCGAAGGCCACTTCTGCCCGGGTGAAGGCGGCCGGCCGAGGCACAGGAGTGGACTGGGGCACCTGCGCTTCCGGTGTGGCTGCGGGTTGATCCTGGAGTTGCAGACGCAACACCCGGATCTGTTCACTGCGTCCCCAATCCAGTTTTTCAGCGGCTGCCAAATGCTCGCCGATCGTTACCGCCTCCGGAATGCGACCTTCGGCGATGTGGGCATCCAACTCTTCCAGTAGGTCGGAGAGGCGCGCCTGATTGAGCATGTCGGCGTTCGCCTTGCCGCGCTCCCATCCCCACAGACCGGTGCCGGCCAGCACCAACACCGCGGCCAGACACAGGCCAAGCACCGCGAATCGAAACCAGGACGGCATCATGCGGATGTAAACCCACGGTGTAGGCGGGTGGGCACTGCGGTGTGTTTGAAGCACACCGCAGTGCCGGTTCAATGTGCGCTACTCGTTGGCTTGCTGTGCGGCCTGGCGCAAGGCGAGGATGTCGTCCAGCTTCGAGCCGGCAGTGGTGTAGGCCGCCTGGGCATCGGCACCCTCGCCGACCACGGCAAACTGCGCTTCACCCCAAACCTTCCACACCTCGGGCATCTCCGGAATTGTGGGCACCGCCCGCCCTTGGGCGGCAATGCGACCCATTTGCGCCACCATGGGATCGTCAAGGGCGTCCAGGATGGGAAGCCACGCCGGAATCCCCGGCGCTGCCGCCTGCAACGCCGCCATGCCGTCATCCGTCAACACCTGACTTTGCAGGAAGTGCCAAGCAAACAACGGATCCGGACCGCGCGCGTTCAGCATGTAGCCCAGGACGTTCACGAAAGAACTGCCGCCGTCCGGGAAGGCGGCCACCGACCAGTTGGCCGGCGACTGACGAACCCGTTCCAGGTTCCATGGACCGGACACCATGAACGGTACGCGGCCCTCGTTGACAAGCCGTTCAAGTTCGGCTCCCGCCAGAGTGGGGTTGGTGACCCCGGCGCCACCCAAACTCTGCAGGAACAGAATTGCATCCACGGTGGCCTGACTGCCCAGCAAGGGCGACTCCACGTCAAAACCGGTATCCGCATTCCAGGCAAACAGGTCCCCGCCGCGGCCGGTCATCACCGGATAAATGTCGAAGGGACTGTAAGAGTTGACTGCAATGCCCAATTCGGCACTCCCCTCCTGCATCAGACCGTAGGCCACGTCAGCCGCGCCTCCCCAGGTAGCGGGAACTTCGGCCACAAGATCGGTGTTGTAGAACAGGGCCAGGCTGTCGGCTGTGACCGGGACACCGTACTGAACTCCTTCGTAGCTCATGGCGCGCAGGACACCGGCTCCAAAGTGGTCCTGCCAAGGGGTCAGGTCGATTGGGGCGATCACCTCGTTGCTGGCCAGGAGGCCCAGCCAGTCCGAACCGCCGAATAGGATGTCGGGCTCGGTGGAACCGGCTCCCAGGGCAACCTTGTAATCCGCAAGGATGTCGGACAGGGGCTTGCCCACCACGTCGACCTCCACGCCAAAGTCCTCGGCGAACCGAGCTCCCATGGCCTGCAAGGCGGGAACCCTGGCTTCATCCGACCAAACGACAAGAGCCGGAACCTCGACATCGGCCATGTCGGTAGTCGGCGCTTCCTCGGCGGCCTCGACCGGCTCAGGTTCGGCCGCCCCGGGCTGTACCGGCGGGGGAATGATGGGGCCGCAAGCGGCCAAGACGAACAAAACCACTGCCATGAGAACGGGCAGCAGACGACGAATGTGAAGACGATGGAACATGGCAGTGGTTCGGATTGAATTGGACAAGGCTTCAAGCAACCGCCGCACCAGGGTTTTCAAAGTAGTACCCCTGGCCGCGGACATTGATGATGTACTGCGGATTGGACGAATCCGACTCGATTTTGTTGCGCAAATAATTTATGTAAACTCTAACTTGGCTCTCGTCATAGCCAGGACCCCAGACCAGCTCCAGCAGCTGCTGATTGGACAGCACGGTCCCGTTGGCGTTGATCAGGGTTTGCAGCAGGCGGCATTCGGTGGGCCGCAAGGACACCTGGTGGCCGCCAACCATCAGGTACTGCCGGTCCGGATGAAACTGCAGGTGGTCATCCACGCGTATCACGCCGGCGCCCGGCAGAAAACGTTCCGTCCGGCGCAGCACAGCCTTGACGCGCAAAAGGACCTCCTCGGTCCGGAAGGGTTTGGTGATGTAGTCGTCCGCCCCCAACTGCAAGCCGCGGTCCTTGTCTTCGTCTTCGTTGCGGACCGTCAGCAGGATGACCGGCACTTCGCTGTCCCGGCGCAGCCGACGCAGGGTCTCGAAGCCGTCCAGCCGGGGCATTTCGACATCCAGGAGAACCAGGCGCGGCCCCACTTTCTCGACCTGTTGCAGAGCGGCTTCGCCGTCCTCCGCTTCAATTACGGGATAGCCGGAGGCCCTGAACAGTAGTTCCAGCGCCTTGCGAATGTTGCGCTCGTCGTCAACCACCA
>DAOUIC010000098.1:0-8758 GCA_034428255.1 Anaerolineales bacterium | reverse complement strand
CTGGCCCCGACCAAGCCGGGCTGGCTCCAGACCAGCGGCAACTTCATGGACTTCGAACGGGTGGACGACCATACGGTCAAGTTCATCTTTACGGACCCGTATCCGTTCATTCTGAAGTACCTGGCCCACTACAACGGGACCAACGTTGTGTATCCCAAGCACTACGGCCAGCAGTTCCATGCCAGCTATGTGGACGTGGAGGAACTGGAGGCGCAGGCCAAGGAACGGAGCATGGACAGCTGGACGGCCCTGTTTATCAACATGGCCCACTTGGACGAGGGCATTCCGGAGCACAATCCCGACCTGCCCACGCTCGGACCCTACAGGCTTCTCGAGAAGACCGAGACCCATTGGCTCTTCGAGCGCAATCCCTACTACTGGAAGACGGATCAGGCCGGCAACCAGCTGCCCTACATCGATGCCTCGTTCATCAAGCTGCTGCAGGACCGGGAGATCCAGGACGCCGCCTTCATCAGCGGCGAGGTGGATATCGAATTCGGCTGGATGCCCAACCCTTCCAACTGGCCTCTCTACAAGAGCAACGAGGAGCAGGGCGAGTACATTGCCATTGCCGCGCAGAACCTGACCGGTTCCGTGCTGCATTTCCAGCCCAACCAGACGTATGAGGCGGACACGGCATTGCGGGATATTTTCCGCGACGTGCGTTTCCGCATCGCGCTGTCCCATTCCATCAACCGCGACGAGATCAGCGAACTGGCCTTCTTCGGCCGGGCCACCCCGCAGCAGGCCACCGTGATTCCCGCGTGTTCCTTTTACGAGGAGGAATACGCCAAGCTGAACATCGAATACGATGTGGACAAGGCCAACGGGCTCCTCGACGAGATGGGCCTGGCTTGGGACAGCAACAACGAGTGGCGGCTGCGTCCGGATGGCGAAAGGCTGTCCTGGACCATCGAGTCCGGCATTGATCCGCAGTCCAACACCGTATGGCAGCTGTGCAAGGGCTACTTCGCGGCGGTGGGATGCGATGTTTCGGTCAAGACCGTCACCGGCGAACTCATCTCGGAACGCTATCCCGGCAACCAGGTGGCCATGGGCATCTGGGGCGCGGACAAGTGCACCGACTGGCTCTTCCCGCTGACGCCCCAGTTCTGGGTGCCCTACAACCTGGGCTGGGAATCCACGATGTACCCGCTGTGGACCCGTTGGATCGTGACCGACGGCGAAACCGGTGAGGAGCCTCCGGACGAACTGAAGCTTCTCTGGGATCTCTGGCAGGAGATGAAGGTTACGACCGACGAGGCTCGCCAGGTGGAACTGGGCAAGGAGATCGTCCGCATCAATGCGGAGAGTATGTACGTGATCGGCACCGTGGCCCTGCCGCCGCATCCGGTCATCATCAAGGACAATCTTGGCAACATGCCCACTATTGAGCAGGGCCTGCTCTTTGGATGGGATCTCTATCAGTTCTATCCGTATCACAGTGAGCAGCTGTATCTCAAGCAGCCCCTGCACACGCGGCAGGAATACAACGCGTAGGCATCTGCATCCCGAGGACAGTTGTAATGGGGCGCGGCCATCGCGGCCGCGCTCCAACCTCCTTACTTTCATCGAACGACCTTCCTGGACTCGCATGCCGCGACGGGATCCGGTCATCCTAATGACCGCCAATCCACATCCTTCGTAATCCGTAACGCCGCGGTTGCGGCGGCTATCCCACGAACCCGGTTCGATCGACATGGCAATGCTGAAGTACGGCGTGCGCCGGCTGCTCTACATGCTGCTGTTGATGGTCATGCTGTCCGTGGTTGCGTTTGTCATCATCCAACTGCCGCCCGGCGATTTCCTGACCTCCTACATTGTCGAACTGCAGCAGAGTGGTCAGCCGGCGGCCGAAGAGGAAATTCAGGCTCTCAGGGTCCGGTACGGGCTCGACAAGCCCATGTACCTGCGGTACCTCAAGTGGATGTGGGACATGATTCGGCATGGGGATCTGGGCATGTCCTTCGAACGGGATCAGCCGGTGGCCGAAATTGTGGCCGCCCGTCTGCCCCTGACGATTCTCATCTCCCTCCTCACCACCCTGTTCGCCTATGGCGTCTCGATCCCCATCGGCATCTTTTCGGCGGTGCGCCAGTACTCCGTTACCGACTATGTGGTGACGGTGTTTGGCTTCATCGGTCTGGCCATTCCGAACTTCCTGCTGGCTCTGATCATCATGTACATCCTGTATGCCGGATTCCAGACCGACATCGGCGGCCTGTTTTCGCCGGAGTTTGAACTGGCGGACTGGAGCTGGGCCCGATTCGTGGACATGCTCAAGCACTTGCCGCCGGTGGTGATTGTGGTCGGCACCGGCTCCACGGCCTGGCTCGTGCGCGTGATGCGGGGTGTGTTGCTGGACGAACTGTCCAAGCCCTATGTCATTGCCGCCCGCGCCAAGGGCATCTCGGAACTTAGGCTGTTGGTCAAGTACCCGGTCCGGGTGGCCATCAATCCCATCATCAGCACCATCGGCTGGACCTTGCCCGGCATCGTGTCCGGTGCCACGATTACCTCCATCGTGCTGGGCCTGCCCACGACCGGCCCCATGTACCTGCAGTCGTTGCGTTCCCAGGACATGTATCTGGCCGGCAGCTTCACCATGTTCCTGACCCTGCTGACCCTGGTGGGCACCTTCATCTCCGACATCCTGTTGGCTTGGATGGATCCGCGCATCCGATTCGAATGAACATGACCGTCCAGGTACCACCCGCGGCCGACGAAAACGTCGAAACCTTCTATGCGGCCTCGCAGTGGCAACTGATGTGGAGTGCCTTCAAGAAGCACCGCATGGCCATGGCGGGCAGCTTCGTTCTGCTGTTCATCTATCTCATCACCGTGGCGTTCAGCGATCTGCTTTCGCCCTACTCCATCGAAGGCGTGCATGCCGACTATCCCTACGCACCGCCCCAGCTGATCCGGTTCATCGATGCAGAGGGCCGGTTCCACCTGCGACCGTTCGTCTACGGATGGTCCGTGGAGGAGGATCCGGTGACCTGGGAGGATATCTTCGTCAAGGACACCGAAGCCATGTACCCCATCAAACTCGGCGTGCGGGGGGAGCGGGTCAAGATTTGGGGCACGTTCAAAACCGACTGGCACCTCTTCGGGGTCGAGGAGCCGGGTGTCATGTTCCTGTTTGGAACCGACCAGTTGGGCCGGGATCTGTTTACCCGGACCCTCCACGCCGGGCGCATCTCGCTGTCCATCGGCTTCATCGGCGTAGCCATCAGTTTTGTCCTCGGCAATCTGCTGGGCGGCATTTCCGGCTTCTATGGCGGTCCGGTGGACAACATCATCCAAAGGGTCATCGAGTTCTTCATCTCCATTCCGACCATTCCCCTGTGGATGGCGCTGGCTGCGGCCCTGCCTCCGGAATGGCCCACGATTCGGGTTTACCTGGGCATCACCATCATTCTGTCCTTCCTGGGCTGGACCGGCCTGGCCCGCGTGGTGCGCGGCAAACTGCTGGAACTGCGCGAGGAGGACTTCGTTATGGCCGCCAAGCTGGTCGGCGAAACGGACCTCGGGATCATCCGTCGGCATCTGCTGCCGAGTTTCCTCAGTTATCTCATCGTCAGTTTGACTCTTTCGGTGCCGGGCATGATTCTGGGAGAGACGGCCCTAAGTTTCCTGGGCTTGGGCTTGCGGCCCCCGGTGGTTAGTTGGGGTGTGCTGTTAAGCACGGCCCAAAGCTTCCAGACCGTGGCGCTATATCCGTGGCTTTTCATTCCGGCCGGTTTCGTGATTGCCGTGGTGCTTAGCTTCAACTTCATGGGCGACGGTCTGCGCGACGCCGCCGATCCCTACTCGCACGGCCGCTGATCCCGTTCCTGGTTCCTTTTCCGCACAGGATTGCCGCCATGTCCGACATCGCTCCGAACGCCGTGCCGCATCGGGATCCGGCACGGGCCCTGTGGCCCCGTCAGACCACCCTGCACATGCCGGACCGGGTCGCGGATGTCGCGTCCCCGGTCGTGTCCCTGGATGGCGACTGGAAGTTCCACCCGCATCCTCCGGCCGGCTTTTGGCGGGTCGCTGTCAGAAAGGATGCATGGAAGGATTTGCCGGTTCCCTCCTGTACCTTTTCACACGGCTACGATTTGGAAGAAGGTGAAGAATATGCCTACGCCCGGGTGGTGGACATCCCACACGACTTCGCCGGCCAAAGGGTGTTCCTGCGCTTTGACGGCGTGACGGGCAAGGCCCGGGTCTGGATCGATGGACACCCGATCCGCAGCCACTTCGGCGGCTATACAACCTGGTTTGCCGAGATTACGGACCGCGTGGTTCCCGGAACCGGGGTGGAGGTTGTGGTCGGAGTCAAGGATGCCCAGTCCGAACTCTGCGTCTTCAATCTCGGCGGTATGTTTCGTCCGGTCTCACTGGTGGCCGTGCCCCCAACTCATCTCTCCCGCTGCCATGTCGACACCTCGCTAACGGAGGACCACCGCACAGCTGACATAACTTTGTCCGTGGGTGTGGACGGGAGCGATCTCGCTGGCCTGTCCCTGTCAATTGAATTGACCGATCCGATCGGCACGGTGGTGGAGGGCGGCAGCGGTATCTGGAACCTGCCGCAGGACTCTCCGGACAGCACCATCAACCTGTCGATCGGCGCAGACTATCTGTGGGATGCGGAGCATCCGCACCTGTACCGGCTGGAGGCAATCCTGATGCGGGACGGCCGCATGCTTCAGCAGGTCAGCCGGCGCTTCGGGGTTCGACAGGTGGAGGTTGACGGGCAGGAACTTCTGATCAACGGCCGTCCGGTCAAGCTCCGGGGTGTGAACCGGCATGATGTGGCTCTTTTGACAGGTCGCGCTTTGACGCCCGAACAACTGGAACAGGACGTGTTGCTGTTCCGCGAGGCGAATGTCAACTTCATCCGCACTTCGCACTATCCGCCCCGCGAGGATTTCCTGGAATTGTGCGACCGGCACGGGATTTACGTGGAGGACGAGGCGGCGGTCGCCTTCATCGGTCAGTTCATCCAGTGCGTGCAGAACGATCCCGATTTCACGGCCCACTTCATGGACCAGATGGCGGAGCAGGTGGAACGGCATCGCAGCCACCCCAGCGTAATCATGTGGTCCCTGGCCAACGAGTGCTACTGGGGCACGAACTTCCACAAGTGCTTTGACTATGTGAAGGCCGCGGATCCGTCCCGGCCGGTGCTGTTCAGCTACCCCAATACGATGCCGGAGGGCGCACCGGCCTGTGATATCTGGAGTTCCCACTACGCGAATTGGGACAGCGATCCCAGTGCCATGAGCGATACCTGGAGCCAGCATGGTCCGGGTCTGGCCCCGATGCCGGTCCTGCATGACGAATACGCGCACGGGACCTGCTACAACGTGAGCGAGCAGCATCGCGATCCGGCCGTGCGGGAGTTCTGGGGCGAAAGCATCAAGCGCTGGTGGGAGAACATCTTCACAACACCGGGTGCTTTGGGCGGAGCGATTTGGGGCGGCATCGACGACGAGATAATTACCAACAGCGGGTACACCGTCAATCGGGAATGGGGCCTGATCGACGGCTGGCGTCGGCGCAAGCCCGAACACTGGCTGACCAAGAAGGCCTACTCACCCATTCGGATCACGGATCGGACGCTCCCCGCGCCGCAGGCAGACGGGTCCGCTCTGGTGGCGGTCGCAAACTGGTTCGACCATACGGACTTGAACGAGCTGGACATCGTCTGGCACCAGGACGAAGAGACCTGGGGGCAAGTCGAGTGCCCGAGCATTCCGCCCCGCGCCCAAGGCTTGCTGAGGATTCCGGCCGCACCCGTGTCATCGGGCAGGCCGGTCTATCTGATGTTCTCGAAACGCGGCCTTGAATCCACAGACGGCTACGACGTGGATGAGTTCATGCTGTCTCCGGCGTCGGAATCAGTGGTAGTTGCCCCTTCCGTCTCCCAGACTCCCAGGCTGGTCGAGACGAACGGAGCCTTGGAGGTTCGGCACGCGGACTTCAGCCTGAGTCTGTCCCGAGAGACCGGCATGCTGTCCGGTTCCGTTGACGGTGAGCGGATTCTGGAGGGTGGTCCCCACTTGGTGCTGACGGGGTATCCCCTGCCGGAATGGCAGGCGGCCTCGGTGGCCGGTCGCCAGGAGGACGGTGCGGTGGTTCTGGATATTGCCGGCTGTCACGGCGAGTTGCAGGTGGAGTACTCCATTCGGGTTGACGGGACCGGCCTGCTTGACTTGTCCTACCGATTGCCGGTGCAGCCGTTTCCCAGCCCGCGCCGGCGCGGGTTGCGCGCCGGGCGCGATGTCGGCGGATTTCGGGAAGTGGGTGTGGCCTTCGATCTGACCCACGAGGTGGATTGCGTGTCCTGGCGGCGCAAGGGGCTCTGGTCCCTGTACCCCGACGACCACATTGGCCGCAATGAGGGCGTTGCTCCCAGAAATCGTGCGGCAGGGGACGAGACCTTTCGACAGGAGCCGGACTGGTCCTGGGGTGAGGACATGCGCGGCTATTCCCTCTTCGGCCGTTATGACTTCGGCCGTCGGGGCACCAACGACTTCCGAGCCATGAAACACGCAATTCGGCAGGCCAGTGCCCTGGTGGCCGGCAGCGAAGCCCGTTTCAGTGCCGTTTCCGACAAGGACGACGCAGTTCGTCTGGAAGTGCTGCCCGATCCCGACTTCCAGTGTACGGGCGACGACCTGTTGCGCCATGTGACCGGCAACTGGGTGCAGGCGGTGCCGGGTTCCAACCGGGACCTCATGTCCAACAAGACCGGGGACATTGCGGAGTTCCAGTTCGAAGGTCCGGGTGTGGCCTGGCTTGGTTCGCGGGATAACATCCACGGCATGGCCAGGGTCCTGTTGGACGGCCAAGAAGTTGCTGTGGTCGATTTGTTCTGCGGCATCCTGCACGGCGTGGCACGCGGCGAACTCAAGTTCGAGAACGAGATTCTGTTCAGCTGTGAAGGGCTTGCACCGGGTTCTCACACGCTTTGCATCGAGGTGTTGGGGGATAAGAATCCGGAATCCGACGCCGCGTATGTCAGTGTGTCCGGCTTCCGCGTGCTGAAGGATGGCGGCAGGGATCGGATTCGCTTCCACATCGTCAACGAGTGGAACTATCCCGAGTTGACTTGGGGCAATTACATGAAGCCTCCCATCGGCATCGGTTCGGGCTATGCCAACCGGGTTCAGGCAAGGATGCACGGGGCGTGACACCGCAGGACGATCAGAGACTGCTTGAGATTCGGAATCTCAAGGTGCAGTTCGCCCTCGAAGAGGGCACGGTGCGTGCCGTGGACGGCATGAACCTTGTCATCAACCGGGGTCAGACCGTGGGCGTGGTTGGGGAAAGCGGCTGTGGCAAGAGTGTGACCGCCCAGGCACTCCTGCGCATTGTGCCCAAGCCGGGTGAGATTGTGGAAGGGGAGCTTCTCTACTACCGACCGACCGGTGGCCACGGCGAAAATCTGCATGTAACCGACCTGGTCGGGTTGCCGGCCAACGGCGACGAGATGCGCGACATTCGCGGCAACGAGATTGTCATGGTATTCCAGGAGCCTATGAGTTCCCTGGCGCCCGTGTACACCATAGGCCACCAAATCATGGAGGCCATCGAGCTGCATCAGCACGTGGACAGGAAGGAGGCGCGGGAGCGGACCCTGGATATTCTGCAGCGGGTCGGGATGCCCCAACCCGCCCAGACCATTGACAGCTATCCCCATCAGATGAGCGGCGGCATGCGGCAGCGCGGCATGATTGCGATCGCGTTGTCCTGCAATCCCACCCTGCTGATTGCCGACGAGCCCACCACGGCTCTGGATGTCACGACCCAGGGCCAGATTCTGGAATTGATGCAGAAGCTGCAGAACGACTTCGGCATGGCCATCATGTTCATTACGCACGACCTGGGCGTGGTGGCCAAGATGACCGAGTATGTGACGGTGATGTACCTCGGCAAGGTGGTTGAATCCGCCGACGTCGACACCATCTTCCACAATCCCAAGCATCCGTACACCAAGGCGTTGCTGCGTTCGATGCCGCGCATGGGAGTCAAGGCGCAGCGGTTGGAAGCCATCACCGGCATGGTTCCCGATCCCTTCCACGTGCCGTCGGGCTGCCCCTTCCATCCCCGCTGCGAGGACTACATTGCCGGACGTTGCGATGCCGAGGAGCCGCCTTGGATTGAAACCGAACCAGGCCACGGAGTGCGCTGTGTCCTCTACGAATAACCCGTCGGGCGCGGCGGCGGACCAGTCCGTGCGGGAGGCACCGCTCCTCGAGGTCAAGGGGCTGCGCAAGCACTATCCCATTCGGCGCGGTTTCCTGTCCCGCACCAAGGGGTTTGTCAAGGCGGTCGACGGTGTCGACTTCACCATCCAGCGCGGCGAGACGCTGGGCCTGGTGGGCGAATCGGGATGCGGCAAGAGCACGACCGGGCGCTGCCTGTTGCGGGCCGTCGACGCCACCGAGGGCGAGGTGCGCTACTGGATGTCGGACGAATCCGGCTGGACCGACATCTATGCGCTGGAGGGCGAGGCCCTGCGGCGTTTTCGACGGTTTGCGCAGATGATCTTCCAGGATCCGTTTTCGTCGCTCAATCCCCGCATGACCCTGCTGCAGATTGTGGGGGAGCCGCTGACGGTCAATCGCCTTGCCTCGGGAGAGGAACTGGAGCACCGGGTGGCCGATCTGCTGCGCCGGGTCGGCCTGCGGCCGGAGTACATGAAGCGCTATCCCCATGCCTTCAGCGGCGGACAGCGGCAGCGCATTGGCATCGCCCG
>DAOUIC010000097.1:0-17818 GCA_034428255.1 Anaerolineales bacterium | reverse complement strand
AGATGGTCAGGAGGTCGCGCGAAGTCGATGTACGGGGCGAAGGGCGAATCCCTCGGACCTGCAACACACTATTATAGGAAATCCGGCGGGGCAGGTGCCGTTGCCGATCACCAGGCGATGGAGGGCCGGGCCGAGATCTCCCTGGAGCGGATCTCGGAGGACCGCTTCCGGATTGACTACTGGCAGCAGGCACCATTGAGAATCTTTCTGCCCCGGATCGACCCCGGAGCCGCCGCGGAGGTGGTGTTGGCCAACAGCGCCGGCGGCATCGCGGGCGGCGATCACCTGACGGTTCGGGTGGCGGTGGGAGCGGACGCCGCCGCCGTGGTCACTTCCCAGGCCGCGGAAAAAGCATACCGGTCGCGCGGCCCCGCGGCCGACCTGGAGACCCGGGTGATCGTTGGCCCGCGGGCCCGGCTGGCATGGGTGCCCCAGGAGACCATCCTCTTCAATGGCGCCCGTCTGTGCCGCCGGTTTGAATTCGACCTTGACGGAACCGCATGCCTGCTGGCGGGGGAGATGTGGGTTTTTGGCCGGATTGCCCGCGGCGAGGTCTTTGAACAGGGCCTGCTCCACGACGTCTGGCGCATCCGGCAGAACGGCCGTCTGGTCTGGGCCGACAGCCTGCGCCTGGCAGGTGATATCCGGCGTCCACTCGATGCGACAGCCGGTTTCGCAGGCGCGCGTGCGGCGGCGGTACTCGTGCTCGCGGGACCGGATGCCGCGGGGCTGCTGGAGCCGGTCCGGCGTATAATCGACCGGGCCCCCTGCCGGGCCGGAGCGACCGTGGTTGGCGGGGTCCTTGTGGCTCGTTGGCTGGGGCCCGACCCGGCGGAGGTACGGGCGGGTTACGGCGAATGCGCGGCGGCGTTGATGCAACAGGCCGAACCGACGCGGTCCGGCCTACCGGTGGTCTGGCATGTTTGAAAGCCGGGCCGCGCCCCCGGATCGATACCCCAGACGGAAGCAAGGATGAACCTGACCCCGCGCGAAAAGGACAAGCTGCTGGTCGCCATGGCGGCTGTCGTGGCGCGCCGGCGCCGGGAACGGGGCATTTTGCTCAATCATCCGGAGGCCGTGGCCCTGATTACCGACTTCGTGGTGGAGGGCGCACGCGACGGCCGATCCGTGGCGGACCTGATGCAGGCGGGTGCCGGCGTTCTGACCCGGACGGACGTGATGCAAGGAGTGCCGGAAATGATCCCCGAGATTCAGGTTGAGGCAACCTTCCCGGACGGCACCAAGCTTGTCACCATTCACGATCCCATTCGCTGATCGGAGAGCCAGCCATGGTGCCGGGAGAGACCATCGTCGGAAAGGATCCGATTGTCATCAACGCCGGACGGCCCGTCGTGGAGCTCGCAGTGGCCAACACCGGTGATCGTCCCATCCAGGTGGGGTCCCACTACCACTTCGGCGAAACCAACGCGGCACTGGTCTTCGACCGGGAGGCCGCCCGCGGCTTCAGGCTCGACATCCCGGCCGGCACGGCGGTCCGCTTCGAGCCGGGACAGACGCGCACGGTGCGGCTCGTGGCATTTGCCGGACGGCGCGTAGTCATGGGGTTCCATGGTCTCGTGAACGGACCACTGGAGGGGTGACGCATGGCTCGTGAGATGGATCGCCGCGCCTACGTCGGCATGTTTGGGCCAACGGTAGGCGACAAGGTGCGATTGGCGGACACGGAACTTTTCATCGAGGTCGAGGAGGATCGCTGCGTCCATGGCGAGGAGGCCCGGTTCGGCGGCGGCAAGGTCATCCGCGACGGCATGGGGCAGTCCCAGCTGACGCGTGCCGAGGGTGCCGTCGATACGGTGATCACGAATGCCTTGATTCTCGACCACTGGGGCGTCGTCAAGGCCGATATCGGCATTCGTGACGGACGCATCGCGTCGATTGGCAAGTCCGGCAATCCCGATATCCAGCCAGGTGTCGACACACCGATTGGTCCGTCCACCGAAGTCATCGCGGGAGAGGGGCGGATCGTGACGGCGGGCGGTATTGATGCCCACATCCACTTCATTGCGCCCCAGCAGATCGAGGAGGCCCTGTACAGCGGGATCACCAGCATGCTGGGCGGCGGCACGGGTCCGGCCGCGGGGTCCAATGCCACCACCTGCACGCCCGGTGCCTGGCACCTGGGCCGCATGCTGCAGGCCGCCGACGCCTTCCCCATGAACCTGGGCTTCTGGGGCAAGGGCAACGCCAGCCGGCCCGAATCCCTGGTCGAACAGGTTCACGGTGGTGCCTGCGGCCTCAAGCTGCATGAAGACTGGGGTACGACCCCGGCGGCGATCGACACCTGTCTGCGGGTCGGCGACGAGCAGGACGTGCAGGTCATGATCCACACCGACACGCTCAACGAGTCGGGTTTCGTCGAAAGGACGCTCGAGGCGATTGGCGGGCGCACGATCCACGCCTATCACACGGAGGGTGCCGGCGGCGGCCACGCCCCGGATATCATCAAGGTCTGCGGCGAGGCCAACGTACTGCCTTCGTCGACGAACCCCACCCGGCCGTTCACGGTCAACACGATCGAGGAGCACCTCGACATGTTGATGGTGTGCCACCACCTGGATCCCCGGGTGCCGGAGGACATTGCGTTTGCCGAGAGCAGGATCCGTGCCGAGACGATTGCCGCGGAGGACATCCTGCACGACTTGGGTGCCCTGAGCATGATCTCCTCCGACAGCCAGGCGATGGGCCGCGTCGGCGAAGTGGTATTGCGCACCTGGCAGACGGCGGACAAGATGAAGCGCCAACGCGGTCCGCTGCCCGAGGAACGCGGTGACAACGACAATGTGCGCGCCCGCCGCTATGTCGCCAAGTACACGATCAATCCTGCCGTGGCCTGTGGCATCGCCGACCATGTCGGCTCGGTGGAAGTGGGCAGGCTCGCGGACCTCTGCCTGTGGCATCCCGCGTTCTTCGGGGTCAAATCCGAAATGGTGCTCAAGGGCGGGGTGATCGCGGCCGCGCAGATGGGCGATCCGAACGCCTCGATTCCCACACCGCAGCCCGTTCACTACCGGCCCATGTTCGGGGCCTTCGGCGGTGCCCGGCCGGCCGGGTCCCTCACCTTCCTTTCGCAGGCTGCCATGGAGGCAGATCTACCTGCCACGCTGGATTTGCAGTCCGTACCCGTGCCCGTGGCGCAGACCCGTACCATTGACAAGCGCTCCATGGTGCACAACGACGCCCTGCCCCGCATCGAGGTGGATCCGGAGACCTACGAGGTGCGCGCGGACGGCGAGCTCCTCACCTGCGAGCCGGCCTTGGAACTGCCCATGGCCCAGCGCTACTTTCTCTTTTGAGCCGATGGACCCTCGAGCCCGGTATCGACTGACGGCATGGTTGTCGCCCGCCTTTCCAACGGGCGGCTACACCTATTCCCACGGTTTGGAATACGCGGTGGAAGCCGGCTTGGTGCACGACCGCGGCACGCTTCGCGAATGGATCGCGGGTATCCTGGAGTTTGGGTCGGGATGGACGGATGCGCTTTTTTTCTGTGCTGCTTACCGGGCCCTGCCAATCGAGATGGATAACTTGGCCGAACTCGCGGAAGTCATGAAAGGCACCCGCGAACTGCGGGCCGAGAGCCTGCTGCAGGGGAAGGCATTCAGCGCAGCCGTCGCGAATGCCTGGGAGCCGGCCGGCGCGGAGCGCGGGTCGGACGACACGCTGTTGGCACACCCGATCGCCGTGGCGCGGTCCTGCCGGTGCCACGGCATACCGCTGGCGGAAGCGCTTCCCGCCTATCTCCAGGCGACTGTGGCGGGGCTGGTCTCTGCGGGTCTGCGACTGGTGCCGCTGGGCCACACCGATGGGCAACGGGTTCTTGCGGCTCTCGAGGAGATCGTGGTCGGTTCGGCCGCGCGGGCTCGTTGCACGCCCTTTGCCGAGCTTGGGGCCGCGGCCCCCATGGTGGACTGGGCATCCATGCGGCACGAGACGCAGCACACCCGGTTGTTCCGATCGTGACCGCGCTACGCAACGGACCGCTGCGGGTCGGCATCGGCGGCCCGGTTGGATCCGGCAAGACCGCCCTCATCGATGCGCTTTGCCGGCGCCTGCGGGACGACCGCGAGATCGCGGTGATCACGAACGACATCTATACCCGGGAAGATGCTGAGTTCCTGATTCGCAGCGGTGCGTTGCCGGAGGCGCGAATCGCAGGGGTCGAAACGGGTGGATGTCCGCACACGGCCATTCGCGAGGATTCGTCGATCAATCTGGAGGCAATCGCCGACATGGTGGCGCGCGTCCCCGAGGTCGAGGTGATTTTCGTGGAATCCGGCGGAGACAACCTCTCGGCAAGCTTCAGCCCTGAACTGGTCGACAGGACCATCTACGTAATCGACGTGGCCGCTGGCGACAAAATCCCGCGCAAGGGCGGCCCCGGCATCACGCAGTCCGATCTGCTGGTCGTCAACAAGATCGATTTGGCCCCGTTCGTGGGTGCCAACCTGGAGGTGATGGCTGCCGATGCCCTTCGTATGCGGGGCTCGAAGCCCCTGGTTTTCTCCAATCTCAGGGCCGGCTTGGGCCTCGATACCATCGCTGACTTCGTCGAGACTGCTCGTTTGGCGATGACATGACGCTGGGTTGCCTGCGGCGAGGCAGTTGGCGCTGTCGCGCCTCGGTGGCAATGGTGGTCTGATCCGGCGATCGTTCTCAGACGGCAGTTTGCCGGGTGTCCGGTGGGCCACACAGGTGGTGGTCTGTGGGGCAGGGACGGGGCAAAGTGCTAATGAAGGCGGGTGTGGCTACCAGCTGCCTCCGGGCGTGTACGGTTCGCGCAGGTTCGGCAAACCGTTGGGGCCGCGGTCTTCGTCGGGAGCGTCCAACAGCAGGGATCGCCATTCGGCGGGAGTTTGTTGAATCTCCAGGATGCGGTCCACCACATTCGCGGGTGGGCCATGTTCTTGCCAGTGTGTCGCGATGCGGTCGCGGTCCTGCACGGGCAGCTCGGACAGGAGCCTGTGCAGCACCGCGATGGCCACCTTCGCCTCACCGCGTGCCTCGCGCTCTCGACCCATGCGCTCCTGCTCGACTGCCCGTTCGTGCTCCGCGCCGGTCGCACGGTCGCGCCAGCGGCCCTGTTCCCCGTCCCACCATTGGAAGCGCGGTGGCGGCCGGCGCGCTTCGGGCAGTCGGCAAATTGAATGTTGTGCGGTTGGCCCCCGCCGGTTTGAAGGGGGGCGCAACGAACAGGTTCAGTCTGCCTGGGAACCCATGCCCGGCCGCGCACGGCGACGCCTGGCGACCCTGAGGCGAACCTGACTGCGCCGCAGCGCCGCCACATGCACCGGCGGTGCGGACGCGGCCCCACCCGCTTCTGCCACACTGGCTTCCGCGCGCTCCCGCGCTGCTTCGGCCCGTTGGATGTCAATGTCGTCTACTCGTTCGGCGACGTCCGCCAGTATCGTCACCACATCCGGCCGGACTTCGGCAATGCCGCCGTTGACGAACAGGGCCTCCTGTTCCTCATCATTCTCGTAGAGAAGGATTTCGCCGGTGACCAGGGTGGTCATGAGCGGCGCATGGCCGCCCATGACGCCCATCTGCCCGGCCTCGCCGGGCAGGACCACCATGTCGGCGTCCCGGGACATCAGAAGCTGTTCCGGCGTTACGATTTCTACCTTGATCGGCACGTGGCTGCTCGCTTCCGCAAGGGGTGTGGGGGATCCGGCTAGCCCTGGCTCCGCATCTGGGAGGCCTTTTCAACGGCCTCGTCGATGCCGCCCACCATGTAGAAGGCCTGTTCCGGCAGGTCGTCGTGCTTGCCTTGGAGGATCTCGTCAAATCCGTTGATGGTGTCCTCGATCTTGACGAACTTGCCGCTGACCCCGGTGAACACTTCCGCCACAAACATCGGCTGGGTCAGGAAGCGTTGAATCTTGCGGGCCCGCGAGACGGCCAGCTTGTCGTCCTCGCTCAGTTCCTCCACGCCCAGAATGGCGATGATGTCCTGCAGGTCGCGGTAGCGCTGCAGGATTTGCTGGATGCCCCGGGCCACGGTGTAGTGGCGCTCGCCCAGGATGACCGGGTCGAGAATGCGGCTGGTCGAGCCCAGCGGATCCACGGCCGGGAACAGGGCCTGGTCGGCCAGGGACCGCTCCAGGGTGATGGTCGCATCCAGATGCGCAAACGTTGTGGCCGGTGCCGGATCGGTGTAGTCGTCCGCCGGCACGTAGACGGCCTGCATGGATGTGATGGAGCCGGTGTGCGTGGAGGTGATCCGTTCCTGCAGTTCGCCCATGTCGGTGCCCAGGGTCGGCGCGTAGCCAACGGCGCTGGGCAGGCGGCCCAGCAGGGCGGACACTTCCGCACCGGCCTGCACGAAGCGGAAGATGTTGTCGATGAAGAGCAGCACGTCCCGTCCTTCGTCGCGGAAGTATTCGGCCATGGTCACGCCGGTCAGGCCGACGCGCAGGCGGGCGCCGGGCGGCTCGTTCATCTGGCCGAACACCAGGGCGGTGGAGCCAATCACCCCTGAATCGCGCATCTCGTGCCAGAGGTCGTTGCCTTCGCGGCTGCGCTCGCCCACGCCGGCAAACACCGAGTAGCCGCTGTGGAACTCGGCCACGTTGTGGATGAGTTCCTGGATTACGACGGTCTTGCCCACGCCGGCACCGCCGAAGATGCCCGTCTTGCCGCCCTTGGTGAAGGGGGCCACCAGGTCGATCACCTTGACGCCGGTCTCGAACAGCTCGGCCTTGGTGGAGCGTTCGGAGAAGGGCGGCGGCTCCTGGTGGATGGGGTAGTAGGTGTCCGTTTCGACCGGGTCGTCGGAGTCGATGGCCTGGCCGGTCACGTTGAAGATGCGGCCCAGCGTGGCCTGGCCCACGGGCACGGAAATCGGCTCTCCCTGCGAGGTCACGTCCACGCCGCGCCGCAGGCCGTCGGTGGATCCCATGGAGATGGCACGCACCGCGTTGCCCCCCAGATGCTGCTGCACCTCGCAAACCAGCGGGTCGTCGCCTTCCTGCTGGATGTAGAGTGCGTCGTAGATTTCCGGCAGGGCGCTGTCCGGAAACGCGCAGTCCACAACCGGACCGATGACACTGGTGACGGTGCCCCTAATCTCTGCAGTCATTGCCTCTTGGTACTCCTGGTGTTCGATGGGAAAGACCGGGAGCCGGTCAGGTCGCCTGCTCCAGGGCGGACACGCCGCCCACGATGTCCATCAATTCGCTGGTGATGCCTTCCTGACGGGCCTTGTTGAAGCGCAGGTTCAACTCCTCCAGCAGTTCCTGGGCTGCCTCCGAGGCGTTGCGCATGGCCACCATGCGGGCCGAGTGCTCGCTGGCCAGCGATTCATACAGCGCCTGCAGGATTTGGACCTCGGTGAATTCGAAGATGGCCCGTTCCAGC
Organism: Anaerolineales bacterium; assembly: GCA_034428255.1. GTDB lineage: Bacteria > Chloroflexota > Anaerolineae > Caldilineales > Caldilineaceae > Bin34. Next base: position 10,441 of record DAOUIC010000097.1, on the reverse strand, counting down.
ACCGTCTGCGGATCCGGCTCGAAGATATAGTCCGGTGCCATTGGCATGCTGGGCTCGGCCGGTTCCACCGGCAACAGCTTGACCACGTTCGGAGTCTGCATCAGGGTGTTCACGAAGTTGGTGTAGACCAGCCGCACCTCGTCGAATTCACCGGCCCGGAAGTCGTCAATGACCACGCGCGTGATGGCGGCGATGTCGCTGCGCGTGGGCGAGTCCGGAATGCCCATGAACTCGGCATGGATGATGGGGTCGTACCGCTGAAACCAGTCGCGGCCCTTGCGACCGACCGCAATCGCACAGACGTCCGCCTCTGCCGCGCGCAGGGCGGACACTTCCTGTTGACCCTTGCGGATCACGTTGGCGTTGAAGCCGCCGGCCAAGCCGCGGTCGCCGGTCACCAGGACCACGCATCCCTTGCGTACGGGGCGGGGGGTCATCAGTTCCCCGAGGTCGGCCTCAACCACCGGCAGGCGCGCGATGTAGTGCAGGACATCGGACGCCTTTTCGGCAAAAGGACGCGCCGCCGTCACCATCTGCTGGGCGCGGCGCATGCGGGAGGCGGCCACCGCCTCCATGGCGCGCGTCACCTGTTCGATGTTGGCAACGGACTTGATTCGCCGACGAATTTCTCGGGTGCTGGCCATCGCGTTTCAGGCTCCCGTCGAAGGAGGGGGGAGTCGGGACCGCCTAGGCGGACGGACTCCAGGTGCGGGCGAAGTCGGCCACGGCTGTTTCCAGGGCACTTTCGGTGGTGTCGGAGAGATCCTGTTCCGCAGCGATCGTGTTGGCGATGCCGGAATGGCTGGCCTCGATGTAGGCGTGCAGACCCAGTTCGAAGTTCTTGACTTCGGCGACCGGCACCTCGTCCAGGTAGCCGTTGTTGACGGCCCACAGCGAGATCACCTGCTGGGCCAGGGTCAGCGGGTTGTACTGCGTCTGCTTCAGCACTTCCTGAATGCGCTGGCCCCGGTTGAGCTGGGCCTGGGTGGAAGCGTCGAGCTCGCTGCCGAACTGGGCGAAGGCCGCCAGCTCGCGGTACTGGGAGAACTCCAGCTTGAGGCGGCCGGCGACCGCCTTCATGGCCCGGGTTTGGGCCGACGAACCGACGCGGCTGACCGACAGACCCACGTTCATGGCGGGACGCACACCTCCGTTGAAGAGGTCGGTTTCCAGGAAGATCTGGCCGTCCGTGATGGAGATCACGTTGGTCGGAATGTAGGCCGAGACGTCGTTGGCCTGGGTTTCGATCACGGGCAGGGCGGTCAGCGTGCCGCCGCCTTCGCTCTCGGCCATGCAGGCCGCACGTTCCAGCAGGCGGCTGTGCAGGTAGAAGACATCGCCCGGATAGGCCTCGCGCCCGGGCGGGCGGCGCAACAGCAGGGAGACCTGGCGGTAGGACTGGGCATGCTTGGAAAGATCGTCGTAGATGATCAGCGCGTGCCGTCCGGATTCCATGAACTCCTCGCCGATGGCGCAGCCGGCGTAGGGGGCAATGAACTGCAGGGCCGCGGGATCCGCCGCCGCTGCGGAGACCACAATCGTGTGCTCCATCGCGCCGTTGGCCTCGAGGATGCCCACGACCTGGGCGACCGTGGACTGCTTCTGGCCGACGGCCACGTAGATGCAGATGAGGTCCTTGCCCTTCTGGTTGATGATGGTGTCGATGGCGATGGCGGTCTTGCCCGTCTGGCGATCGCCGATGATGAGTTCCCGCTGGCCGCGGCCAATCGGAATCAGGGAGTCGATGCAGGTCAGTCCGGTCTCGACCGGCGTGTCCACCGACTGCCGTGTGACCACGCCGGGGGCAATGCGTTCCACCGGGCGGGTGTTGGTGGCATCGATCGGCCCCTTGCCGTCGATGGGCTGGCCGACGGCGTTTACGACACGGCCCAGCAGGGCGTCTCCCACCGGCACGGAGGCAATGCGGCCGGTGCTCTGGACCAGGTCGCCTTCCTCGATGTCGGTGTACTCGCCCATGATGATGATGCCGACCCGGTCGGGATCCAGGTTGAGCACCATGCCCAGCGTGCCGTTGCGGGTGAATTCCACCAGTTCCATGGCCATCGCCTGCTCGAGCCCCTTGACGATGGCAATGCCGTCGCCCACGGTCTCCACCTCGCCCACGTCGACGCGGGTCGGGGCCGGCTCGAAGGCCAGAATGCGCTCCTTGAGGCGTTCCGTTAGATTTCCGTTCATCACAGCCATTGCGGTTTGGTTCCTTGCTGGCGGTCCCTCGTCCGGTCCTCCGTCGGAGAAACGGGGGCGGGACCGACTGGCGGATGGGTTGCGGTCGCCCCGGCTACACCGATGCCATCACATCGTCGCGCAGGGCCTGCAGGCTGCTGGCGACGGAAAGATCGGTCAACTGGTCGCCCACCCGGATGCGCAGGCCGCCCATCAAGGCGGGCTCCACGCTGAAGCGGACTTCCAGTTCGTTGCCGTGCTCGGCCCGCAACTGGGCGGTCAACTGCTCCCTGCGTTCGGCGGACAACTGGACGGCACTTGTGATCTCGGCCGTCACCTGTCGGGCACCGCCTCCGTGCAGGAGTTCGTCCAGTTCGCCGGCCACGGCCGGCAGCTGGTCCAGTTTGTCGTCGGCGGCCATGACCGTGACCAGGCGCAGGAACGGGGCGGGGATGCCGTCCGGCAACTGTTCCTGAAGGATGGCCTGCAGCGCCGCCTCGTCGCGTCCGGCCGACTGCAGCCGGCGTCGCAGGTCCGTGCCCGGTGCCAGCGACTGCGACAGGGAATGCAACAGGGTTTGCCAACCATCCCAGGCAGCGGCCAGGAAGGCCTCTGCGTAGCGGCCGGCGTCGGAGGCGGATCCGGTCATGGCCTAACTCCGGTTCTGGCCGGCCATCAAGTCGGCGATCAGCTGGTCCTGGTCGACATCCTGCCGAAGTTCGCGTCCCAGGATGCGCTGGGCGCCCAGCATCGAGAGTTCGGCGATCTGGCGGCTGGCAGAGGCCAGCGCCTCTGCTTTCTGGGCCTCGCCTTCCTCCTGGGCCTCCGTGCGGATTCGCATCGCCTCCTCGTTGGCGCGGCTGATGATGTCCTGGCGCACCTTGTCCGCATCCTGGGTGGCTTGGGCCGTGACCCGGGACGCCTCCAGGCGGGCCTCCTCAAGGATCTTGTCGCCTTCCTGTTCCGCCTCGGCCCGGGCCTTGCCGGCCTGGTCGGCGTCCTTGATGCCCTGGGCGATCCGCTCGCGGCGGGCGATCAGGGCCTTGCTGACCGGCTTGTACAGCAGCGCGTTCAGCAGGAGCATGATGGCCACGAAGTTCACAATCTGCGAGATGAAGCCCATCCCTGTGAGTCCGAGGCTGTTTAAGGCTTCCATGCGCTAGTTTCCTTCCATCTGAGTGGAATGTGCGGCTTGCTTCGGGGGTCTAGCCAAACTTGATCAGCAGCGAAATGACCAGAGCATAAATCGCGATGGCCTCGGCGAACGCGATGGTAATGAACATGTTCGTCTGCACGATGCCGACAGCCTCGGGGTTGCGCCCCATGGCTTCCACGGCCTTGGCGCCGATCAGGCCCACGCCAATGCCGGGGCCGATTGCGCCCAGGCCAATGGCGAGCGCCGAGCCGATTTCCTTGGCAGCATCAATTTCCATCGTCGAACTCCTTGAAACTGGAAACAGGTTTGGTACTGGGCCGCACCGTGGCGGCCCCCGCAGTTGGCTAGTGGTGATCGTCGTGGCTGACCGTGGCCGCCTGGAAGAAGATCAGGGCGAGCATCATGAAGACGGCGGCCTGGATGAAGCCCACAAAGATCTCGAAACCGTAGAAGACCGACGGCACCATGAACGGAATCAGGAAGGCCATGACCGCCAACAGGACCTCGCCGGCGAAGATGTTGCCGAACAGACGGAAGGCGAAGCTGACAATCTTGGCGAACTCGCTCAGCAGTTCCAGTAGGCCGACTACGCCCATGACGGCGCCCAGGCCGCCCTTCTTGAAGGCAAAGAACTTGCGCAGATAGCGCAGGCCCAGGTCCTTGAAGCCGAAGTACTGCACCATCACCATGGTGAGCAGCGCCAAGGCGAAGGTCATGTTCAGGTCGGTGCTTGGCGCCCGCAACAGCGGCTTGGTGGAGACATGGCCTTCTTCCGCGGCCGCGGCCGCGTTGGCCAGACCGGCTTCGCTGGCCACCATTTCGGCTCCCGCCAGCGCATGGTCGTGGGCCGGGGCCGACCACGGGCTTTGGATGGTGTTGACGCCCGGGATCAGGCCGACGTAGTTGCTGACGATGACCAGGAAGAAGATGGTGGCCACGAAGGGGAAGAAACGGCCCGTGTTCTTGCCGGCGATGCCCTCCACCAGGTTGCTGCGCAGGAAGTCGATGATGGCTTCCATGAGGTTGGTGAAGCCCTTGGGCACTTCGCGTCGCAGGCCGGCGCGGACCACCAGGGCCCCGACGATCAGGATGACGTCCACGATGATCGTCGTCAGGTAGGTGTTGGTGAACCAGGACGGACCGTGGTACAGGATGGACTCGGGCGCCAGGGAGACGTGCAGTTCCGGCTTGGGCAGGAAAATGCTCACCACCAGCAGGCCAAGGGCCGCCAGCAGGGGGACGAGTACCTTGGGGTTCTTCATCAGCGCGTTCTCCGGAAGGTCCGTGTGCGAACGAATGGCCGGGCGTCTAGCCCTGGCGGGACTGTGTCGGAAGCGAGGCGCCGGGCAGGGGCTCGGCCGGCGCGGCCGGGGCGTTGGCGTCGATGACCTGATCCATCTCGGCCAAACCCTGGCGGACGACGAAAAAGGCGGCGACCGGCAGGGACACGACGGCGAAACCGATGGTGACCCAGGGGAAGGTCTCGGTCAGGACATCGACTAGTCCCCCGATGATCAGGGGCATGATCAATGTCACAAGCAGCACCAGGCTCATGCGTCCCACATGGACGCGGGTCTTGGGCATGCGACCTGTCGTTCGACCTTGTGTGTTCCGCCAAGCGCAGGACAGAGCGCGGCACGCCGCGCCTAAATCGCCGGGAGTGTATCACCGGCCGATCACGGTCGCCAAACTTCGGCACCTGCCGGAAATCAGGGGCCGGGCTCAAGCCTGCAATCCAGGCAGGAGCGACAGGATCAGGCCGGCCAGCAGGAGCAGGAGTGTCAGGGCAAGGGCGCCGCGATGGGCCCGCAGGGCGGAGCCCCAGGTAACGGGCGGCGCGTTGGTGAAGGAGAGCTGGGGACCCGCGGAGGACTCCAGGGACAGATGGCTTCGGAACTCCGCCGCGGACGCGATGCGTTCGTCGGGGTGCAGGGCCATCGCCTTGAAGACGGCGTTCTCCGTCCGGCGGCCGACCCTGCGGCCGGGGCCGCGCAGTTCGGGCAGGGAACCGGGATTGAGGAACCGGACCTGCGCCGTGGGGGGGACGCGGCCGGACAGCAGGTGGTACAGGGTGGCCCCGAGGCTGTAGATGTCGGCCTTGGCATTGGCCAGGCCCACATCCCCGCCCAACTGCTCCAGGGGCGTGTAGGCCAGGGTGCCCCGTCCCTGGGCCACCGTCAGGGTTTGCTGGTCTTCGTTGTCCACCTGTTGCACCAGCCCGAAGTCGACCAGCTTGGCCAGCCCTTCCGGCGTGACGATGATGTTGGCCGGCTTGATGTCGCGGTGCAGGATGGGCGGGGTACGGCTGTGCAGGTAGTCCAGCGCATCCAGCAACTGCCCGCACCATTCGAGCACTTGGTGCTCGGGCAGGCCGCGAATACGCTGTTCCTGCGGCCGGCGCAGCAGGCGGTCGCGCAGGTTCAGGCCCGCCACGAAGTCCATGACGAGGTAGTCCCGGCCCTCGGTCTCGAACATGTCGCTGACCTTGGGCAGGTTGGGATGGTCGAGACTGGCCAGAAGCCTGGCCTCGCGCTTGAACTGTTCCCGCTCTTGGCGGAGCCGGTCCTCGGACAGGGCCGGGCCGGGGGGACGATGGATTTCCTTGACGGCGCACGTGCGGCCCGGCAACCTGAGGTCGGAGGCCCGATAGACTGCACCCATGCCGCCTTGGCCCACCAGTTGCTCAATGCGGTAGCGTCCGCGCAGTTCGGTGCCGGAGGAAAGAACGGATTGCATGGGGCGCGAACCGGTGGGCCTGGCTGGTTCGGACAGCCCCGGCTGGCCTCGGTAGCCGGGACCTCCTATATATAATTCCTGCCAGCCATTCTACTTTCAGGCAGTCGTGAACAATCCGGAAGATCGGGCCAGGCCCCCGTCGCGCGCCATGCTCCTTCAGTGGCTCGGCACGGCGGCGGGCAGCCGCAAGTGGCCTCTTGAACCCAAGGAGTCCATTGTTATCGGGCGCGATGAGGACTGCGACATCGTGCTGGACAATCGCCTGGTCAGCCGGGCACACGCCGAAATCTTCTGGCGGGACGGGGAGTATTTCATCCGGGATCTGGACAGCAAGAACGGTACCAGTGTCAACGGCCAGCCCCTGGTGTACGAAAAACGGCTCCAGGACGGTGACGAGGTGCAGGTGGCGCTGCGCTACAAACTGGCCTTTGCCGGGGAGGACGCGACCGCCGATCTGGCCTGGGAAGGGGAGCTGCACGGCATCTCGATCAATCCGGAACTGCGTACCGCGTCCGTCAACGGTGTGCCCGTGGAGCTCAGCCTGCGCCAGTTTCGTCTGCTGCACGTGTTGTGGCAGGCGGGGGGCAGCGTAGTGACCCGCAGCCAAATCAAACAGGCCGTCTGGCCCGAGGCGGAACCGGACGGCATCAGTCGGCAGTCCATTGACGCCCTGGTCCGGCGCATGCGGTTGACGCTGCTCGAGCTGGACTCATCCACGGATCGCATCGTCACGGTCCGCCACCACGGCTATCGCCTTGTTGGGGACTGAGTTGGCATCCGATCCCGTGGCGGCACCGCCGCAACCCTGGGTTTGGGACGGTCCCGACGCCGGTGATCTGGGGCTCTATGTCCACATTCCCTTTTGTGCGCGCAAGTGTGTCTATTGCGACTTCAACACCTACGCGGGCCTGGAGGCCCTCCACGACCGTACGGTGGAAGCGCTGTGCGGCGAGATTCGGATGCGGGGGCGGCAGACCAACCGTCCCGGACTGGTGTCGGTCTTTCTGGGCGGCGGCACGCCCACACTGCTGGAGCCCGACCGGCTCGGGCAGCTGCTCAATGCCATCAAGTCAAGTTTCAATCTGGCGCCGGACTGCGAGATTACCTGCGAAGCCAATCCCAATTCCGCCGATCGGCGGCGTTTCCAGGCCTTGGCGGCGGGCGGAGTCAACCGGGTTTCGATTGGCGCCCAGAGCTTCGACCCGGCCGAATTGCAGTTGCTGGGACGTTGGCACGGCGCCTCTGCCATCGGCAAGGCGGTGGCGGAGGCGCGACAGGCCGGGATTGACAATGTCAGCCTGGATCTCATCTACGGATTGCCTGGCCAAAGCCCGGAGCGTTTCCAACACTCCCTGGCACGTGCACTGGAACTGCGGCCGGACCATCTCTCCCTTTATGCCCTGACGGTGGAGCAGGGCACGCCTCTGGCCCGCATGGTCCGGGAAGCCGAAGTCCCGGCGCCGGACGACGACGCGGCGGCGGACATGTATCTCGCAGCCATCGAGGCTTGCCGCACCGCCGGCTTCACCCACTACGAAGTGGCAAACTGGAGTCGCACCCCGGAACGGCATGCCAGTCGCCACAATCGTCTCTATTGGCGCAACCAGTCGTGGCTGGGCATCGGTCCCGGGGCCCACAGCCATCGCCGTGCCGCACGCGGCCGGACGGGGACCAGCCTGCGCTGGTGGAACCTGAAGGCCGTCCCGGCCTATGTTCGCTGCTTGCGGGACGGGGCATCCCCGGTCGCGGGTCGGGAGCGGGTGGGGCCGAAACTGTCCCAGGCGGAATCGCTGATGCTCGGCCTACGGCTGTTGGAGGAAGGGGTGGCGGACGCCACCTTCCGCCGCGAGCACGGTATGGGGCTGTGGGAACGGTTCGGATCGGTCCTGGAACACCTGATGGCCAAGGGCCTGCTGCGCTTCGAAGCGGAACGGATTCTGCTGACGCACAGGGGCCTGCTGTTCCACAATAGAGTGGCCGAGGCGCTGCTGCCCTCCTGAGTCCCCGCACTCGGTGCCCCACACCTACCCGGATCCGCACCATGATTGCCTTGTATCCCGGCAAGTTCGACCCCTTCCACAACGGGCATCTCGACATCGTCACCCGTGCGAGGGTGTTGTTTGACGAAGTGGTCGTTGCTGTCTATGCGAACCCTGATGCCAACGTCCTGTTTGATTCCCCAAAGCGGTGTGAGCTTGCGTACGAGGCCACCAGACACCTGTCCGGGGTGTCGGTCCTCGACTACCGGGGCCTGACGGTGGACTGTGCGCGGCGCGTGGGTGCCGGGGTTGTGGTCAGGGGCCTGCGCAATCTGGCCGACTACGAGTTCGAATTCCAGGTGGGCACCGCCAACCGCGACATGGCACCCGAGGTCGATCTCTGCTGCCTCTTCACGTCTTCGCAGTTCTCGTTCCTGAGTGCCTCGATCCTGAAGGAGGTGGCAGGCTTGCACGGGGACTTCGCGAAATGGGCACCCCCCGCGACCGTCGCGGCCCTGTGCACGCGCTTCGACATCCCGGAGCCGGCCACTTCGGAGTCGCTGGCGCTGCCAAAGAGCCGTCGTTCCCACCAGGACTAGAACCGCCCAAGGCAAGTTTGGAGCCCTTTGCTATAATCGCAGGCTAGTCGTTGAAGCCCGCGGCGCCGCTCGGCGCTCCAAGGAAGCCCTATCCATGACCGAAATCCTGACGATCATCGACGAGTTCGAGAACTTAATTCAGAACAGTCGCCGCGTTCCGATGTCCTCCAGCGTCCGCGTCGATCAGAAGCAGGCCATGGCACTGATCGATCGCATGCGCATCAGCGTGCCCAGTTCCGTCAAGGAAGGGGAGCGCATGATGCAGGACCGCGACCAAATTCTGGCCGAGGCGCGCAGTCAGGCTGAGGGCATTCTGCAGGATGCCGAGGAGGAGGCTGCCGGCATGGTGGCGGAAGAGGAAATCATGAATCGCGCCCGCATTGAGGTGGACAGCCTGCTGGCGGCCACGCGCGAGGAAGTGGCCCGCATGCGTGCCGACGCCGAAAAGTACCAGTTCGACCAGCTGGAGGATCTGAGCAATACGGTCAGCGGATTGCTCAACGAAGTCCACCGGGGCATGAGCGAGTTGCAGTTTCGCATGGGCGAACACGAGGACGAACTTGCAGAGGAGCCGGAGTACAGGGAATTCGTTTAGGCCTCCGGCTTCGTTGGCCGCACCGGCGCCCGCAGGGTTGGTCCAACGAGCCGCCGCGTTTCCCTTGTCCGCGCAAATATGCTGTTCAATGCGGCCTGGCTGCTGGCCCAGTCCACCGGTGCGACGCGGGATTGGCATCTGGATGAGGATATCGCCGGGTGCTGGCCCGATCTGACTCCGGCCGTCCGCCTGACCGGGCATGTGCGCCTGACCCGGATTCACTGCGGCATTCTGGTGACCGGCCGCCTGGACACCGTACTCAAGCTTGATTGCAGCCGCTGCCTGGAGCCGGTTGAGCACCCGGTGGCCGTGGAACTGGAGGAGGTGTTCCGCCCCCTCAAGGATGTGGAAACCGGGCGTTACCTGCATCCGGAGGACTACACCGGGCCGGAGGAGTCGGTGTTCGACGAGGCGCTCCTGATCAACGAGCGCCATGATTTGGACCTCGGCGAAGTGGTGCGGCAGCACCTCTGGATTGGCGCGTTGCAGTATCCGGTCTGTACGATTGAGGATCCGGAGGACTGCGAATTCTTCCGGGAAAGCCGACTGGACCTGGCGCGGGCCAACCGCGACGGCACGGAATCCGAGGCCATCGAGCCCGTGGATCCGCGCTGGAGTGCGCTGTTGCCGTTGCTGAACCCGGAACAGAACCGGGACGCGGACAGGTAGGCGGCTCCGCAATTCCAAAATCCAGGAGAGCATCATGGCCCCCCAGCCAAAACGCAAAGTGAGCCGCACCAGGGCGCGCAAGAAACGATCGCACCACGCACTCGGTCGGATCACGCCCTTGCGGTGTTCCACGCCGGGTTGCGAGGGCACGGTTCTGCCCTATCAGGGCTGCATGGAGTGTGGGACCTATCGCGGGCGCCGCTTCCTGGAAGATGCGGACGCCGAGGCCTAGCCTCGCAGGATCTCCGAACCCAATTCCGGTGTACACAGCTGAAACCGCCCCGCTGGCCTTGTTGTTTCCGGGTCAGGGCAGTCAGGCGGTGGGGATGGGGCAATCGCTCCTGGACGGGTCGGCGGTTGCGCGCGCCGTGTTTGGCGAGGCCGAGGACATCCTTGGCTTTGAACTGACCAGGATGTGCCTGGAAGGTCCGGCCGAGGAACTGGCGGACACCTGCAACACGCAGCCTGCACTGCTGACGGTCAGCATTGCGGTCCTGAGGGAAACCGCGGCGCGCATGGGGGA
>DAOUIC010000096.1:0-5264 GCA_034428255.1 Anaerolineales bacterium | reverse complement strand
CCAGGCAGGCCGACGATGCGGTGCCGGAAAGCGCACCCGGGATCGCGCTGGCGGTGTCCGATCGACTCGATTCCCTGACGGGGCTGATGGCGGCGGGGGTTGTACCCCGCGGCAGCGCCGATCCCTTCGGTCTACGCCGGCTTGCCATTGGCCTGGTGAGCATTTTGCTGGAGCGACGCCTGAGCCTGGATTTGGCGGGCGCGGTCGATCTGGCCTGTTCCCGCCTGCCGCTCGATGCCCCGGAGGGACTGGCGCCGGATGTCCTCTCGTTTATCCAGCGGCGCCTGCGTGTGGCGATGCAGGAACACGGCCTGCCGACGGATGTGGTGGATGCGGTCATGGCGAGTCCCTGGCCGGATCCGAGGTTCCGTTTCCGTACGGCGCAGGAATTGGCTGCAGCCGCGGCGGATGCCGCCTGGCAGAGGGAGTTGGAGGCGTACACCCGCTGTGTCCGAATCCTGCCCAAGGGCGAGGATTGGGCGGCTGCACCGGTGGGCCTGCCCCCATGGGTGTCCGAGCCCTCGGATGCTGCGGAGACGATCATTGCCGCAGGTCCCGAACCCGCGGCGGCGGCCGCCGCCGACCGGTCGCTGTTGGAGGCCCTGATCGGGGCCGAGGCCACCCTGGCCGGCCGGCCGCCTTCGGTGGCCGGATTTCGAGCCGCCATGTGCGGTTTGACCGAACCGGTGACAATGTTCTTTGACGAGGTGATGGTGATGGCCGAGGATGCCGATCTGCGGGCCTATCGTCTGGGACTAATGGCACGCGTGGCCCGCCTCGGAACTCCGCTGGGCGATCTGGTGCGTCTGCGTCCCGCGACCGGCCAGACCCCTTCCCTTTGCTAGAATCGCCTGCTGTTGAGACCTGCCGTCCACGCCATCCGGGAGCACACGCTTGAAAGGAATCCTCTACCTGAACGACGCGGAGATTGCGACCCTGGACGAAACACGGATCTCGGTGTTCAAGACCTACGACGAAGATCCCATCCGGGTCAGCTACAGCACGCGTCGGCTGAATACCGGCAAGACCTTTGTGGAACTTGAGCGGCATCGCGTGATGCGCCTGCACCTGGAAGACGGCCGGGAGGCCGATGTGATCTACCAGCATGCCTGTCTGGATGCCGAAGGCAAGCTGGCGGGCGTCCTGCGCGTGTTGGGAGACTTCCGGGACGAACAGTCCTAACCCGCTGCCATCCCGCGGGCGCGGGCCGTCCGCCATCGCACCTGCACGAGGCCGTTCTGGAATTCATACCGCCCGATGGCATCCGGTTGCGCGCCGGGCAAAAAGCGGTCCTGCGCTATGCCGGCGGACCGGCCGGCATCAGCGCCGTGCCCGGCAGCGGCAAGACCTTCACGCTGAGCCTGCTGGCCTGCAAGCTGATTGGAGACCTGGCGCGCGATCCCGACGCCGGTTCCGCCGAGGTGCTGGTCGTGACGTTCGCCCGGTCCGCCGCGGCCAACATTCGGCAGCGCATTCGGGAGTACCGGGCGGCCATGGGCAGCCGGACCCCCGGCCTGGGCTATACCGTCTGCACCCTGCACTCCCTGGCCAACCGCATTGTGCGCGACCGGCCGGGCACCGTGGGGTTGGGAACCGACTTTCGGGTGCTGGACGATCATGAGACCCAGGGATTCATCCGGTCGTTCATTGGCGATGAAACGCAGCGGGCCAAGGCCCTGGCCGCCGTGCTGTTCGAACAACCCCGCAGTGTCGACAATGCCAAGGTGTTCGGTCGGTTCCGGCGCGACCTTGAAAGTTGGATCTACACACTGTTCAGGGAATTCAAGCTTCGCTCCCTGACACCGGAACGGCTGGCCTCGGTGCTGCAGGACCGCGGGGACCAGGTGGTCTGGTCCTTGATGCTGGACCTGTACGCCTCCTACCAGCGCCAGCTGCGGGAGCTGGACGCCGTGGACTACACGGATCTCCTGCGTCTGGCAGTGGAGGCCTTGGAGCAGGATCCCGAACTGTGCAACCGCCTGGAGCACAAGTGGCCGTTTGTCCTGGAGGACGAGGCACAGGACAGCAATCGCCTGCAGGAACGCATCATCGGTTGCTTGACACGCGGGCAGGGCAACTGGGTTCGCGTCGGGGATCCCAACCAGTCGATTAGTACGACCTTTACCGGTGCCGACGCCAAACTGCTGCCCGCCTTCCTGGCGCGTCCGGAGACCCGGCGCTACGAACTTCCCCAGTCCGGCCGGTGCGCGCGTCCGATTCTGGACGCCGCCAATCATTGGATCACCTGGTCCCGCGAGTTCTACCGCCACTTCGCCAAAGTGGATCCCCTGGAGCCGCCGCTGATTGCACCGACCGATGCGGAAGATCCCCAGCCGAACCCCCGGGGCTACGCCCCGCAGGTCTGCAGCTACCTGCCGGTGGGCCGCCAACCCGCGGTGTGGGACGATACCTGCGATCGGATGGCGGATCTGATCCGGGAGCGGTTGCGGCGTCCGGGAGCGGACACGTACTCATGGGCCGTCCTCGTGCCGACGCAGCGGCAGGCCAACCAGGTGGTCGAGGCGCTCCGCGCCCGTGCGGTGCCCGTGGATGATTCCCTGGTTCGGATTTCCGATGCGCGCCGCGTACTCATCGAAACCGTGGCCTACAGCCTGGACCTGGTGGTTAGCCCGAACCTCGCGGCCCTGGAAGCCGTGTGGCGGGCCGCCTACGCACCGGAACCGGAGCTGGTGGAAACGGAAGCTGTGGTGGAGCCGGAGGAAGTTCCGGGCATCGACAAGGCCGGGGAGGGCCCCACCGCCTTCGATGCCTGGCTTGCATTGGAGCCCGAGGGGTTCGACGTGTCGTCGGAGGCCAGCCAAGCGGCTTGGGATTTGCAGGCCGCGGTCCGCCGGTGGCTGGATGCGGTGTCGCTGCCACCGGACGAATTCGTGTTGTTGGCAGCGCAGGATTTGTTCGCAACTCCGTTTGAGCTGACGGTCTGCTACTGCCTGGCCGGGCATCTTGGCGAGCACATGGCCCGCGAGCGCCACCACGATTTCGCGAGTTGTTCAGCCCTGTTGAGGCGGGTTGCCTCTGGTGCGGAGAGAATTGAACTGCCGGACGAGGCCAGCACCTACAAGGCGGAGTCGGGAACGGTCACCGTGTGTACCATGCATGGAGCCAAGGGTCTTGAGTGGGACCGGGTGTTTCTGCTCGGACTCAACAACTATGCGTTTCCCGCGGACCCCGAAACCGATCAGTTCATGTCAAGGTTGTACTACGTCAAGGACCAATGGGATTTGCCGGCCGAGCTGATGGCCGTGGTCGACCACGCCTTGGATCAACGCTTGGAAGAGTTCATGCCCGGGGTCGCCACCGTCGCCAACTGCGCAGCCTATGTGTCGGAACGGCTGCGGCTCCTGTATGTTGGTCTGACCCGGGCCCGCGAACAGGTGGTGCTGGTGCCCGACTGCGGCCGCAGCCGCAACCAAAATGCGCAGGCGGAGGCCCACCGGGAGCTTGACGACTACCTTGCCAAGGTGCATGCGCCCCATGCGCAACCGGTCAGTGGTTGACACCGGCCGATCACCGGAATTGTTTTTCCCGTTTGCTGCCGAATCAGGCACAAGGAGAATTTGTGACTACCCAATCAGACTATGGCAGCCTGCTGCCCGCACTCGACACCGGTGTTCCCGCCAGCCCCCGGGCCAGGCAGAATCACTTCAGGGCCGAACCCGAACTGGCCATCGATGCCTCTGCCCTCTACCACTGCGTCCTCAAGACGGCCAAGGGCGACATCGTGATCCGGATGTTTGCGGCGGAGGCACCGGTCACCGTCAACAATTTCATCCATCTGTCCCGTTCCGGCTTCTACGACGGGACCATGTTCCACCGCGTGATCGCCGACTTCATGGCCCAGGGCGGTGATCCGACCGGCACCGGCACCGGAGGTCCCGGCTACCGCTTCAAGGACGAGTTCCACGACTCGCTGGTCTTCGACCGGCCGGGCCTGCTGGCCATGGCCAACGCGGGGCCCCGGACCAACGGCAGTCAGTTCTTCATTACCTTCGTGCCCTGCAACTGGCTGGATCACAAGCACACGATCTTCGGCGAGGTTGTGGCCGGCATGGACGTGGTCAACTCCATATCGATCCGCGACCCGCAGCGCAGCCGCGTGCCGGGAGACCTGATCAACAGCATCGAGGTCTTCGAGCAACAGGCCGACGCCTGAGGGCTGGTTTGTTCATCCGGCGATGCGAAGGGCGTGTCTGTCCCCGCATCGTCGGGTGCCCCCGGCCACTGCCAATCCAACACCGTGCATCGGTTCAACAAGCCCATCAAAACATGAGAAATCTGCTGTCTTTCCTTGCCTGTGTGTTGTGTGCCGCCATGGTGCTGGCTGCCTGTGGCGGCGGTGACGGGGCCGTTGACGATGCGGCTCCCGCCCCCGAGGTTACTGCGGACGCGGAGGCCGCGGCGACTCCCGAACCGCCGCCGGCCGCTGTGGAACTGGACCTGGGCACCGAATTGCCCGCCATCCCCCTGGACATGCCCCAGGAGCCGGCAGACCGCGACGACATGTTCGACGAACCGCCGCCGTTTGTCATCGAGGAGGACGGCGTTTACTTCGCCGTTCTCGAAACCGCCAAGGGCGACATCACCGTGGAACTGTTTGCCGACCGCACACCGATTACGGTCAACAATTTCGTCTACCTTGCGCGGTCGGGCTTCTACGACGGCACAACCTTCCACCGCGTCATCCCGGATTTCATGGCCCAGGCCGGTGATCCGGCCGGTACCGGTCGGGGCGGGCCCGGGTACCGGTTCGAGGACGAGTTCATCTCAAACCTCGGGTTTGACGAACCCGGCCTGCTGGCCATGGCCAATGCAGGGCCCGGCACCAACGGCAGTCAGTTTTTCCTGACGCACGTGGAAACTCCGCACCTGAACCAACGGCACACCATCTTCGGCAAGATTGTGGGAGGCATGGATGTCCTGCTTGGCATTACGGTGCGCGATCCCCAGTCATCCGGGCAGCCGGGCGACACGCTGGAGCGCATCCGCATATTCCAGGGCACCGAGAGTTTGCTGCCTCCGCCTCCACCCACGCCCACGCCGGTACCCACTCCTACCGTCAGTGCGCCGGTGATGCCCGCAGCCGGGGAAGCCAGGACACTTGCGGACCTTGAACCCCTGGAGCGGAGCGGGATCTACAACACCGCGCCCGACATGGTCATTGATCCGGACGACAAGTTGATCGCCGTGCTGGAGACCACCCTTGGTCCCATTACATTCGAGCTGTTCCCGCAGATCGCGCCCAA
>DAOUIC010000095.1:0-4431 GCA_034428255.1 Anaerolineales bacterium | reverse complement strand
GTTCATCCGTTGTGACTTTCAACAGATCCAACAACAGGTACAGGCGGGATGGATGAAGGCCGTTGTCGATCTCCTCGAAAAACAGAATTCCTTGAGCACTCGGTCCGAGCAAGGCGGCCAGCATCGCGAGGAACCGCAGAGTTCCGTCAGACATACCATAGGCAGACACCCGATTACCATCTCGCTCCGCAATGGCAAGCCGGATTTCGTGCGTGAGGAAGTCCGGCGGGAATACCAGGTCTTGGACATCCATGGGGGTCAGTTCATTGATCCAGTCGGTAAGGGTCGCACCCAGGTCTTCCCGCAGGGTTTTCAACACGGCCGGCAAGTGCTCACCTTTGTCTCCCAGCACTGTTTGTCCTGGAAAAGCCGGCATGCGCATCTGCTCCGGGATTGGATCCAGAAATCGCATGTTTGCCAGTACAGATCTAACGGCCGCGGCGGCGGCCTTGTGCGCACGCAGAACGTGACTGTGTTCGTGGACCTGGGTCAAGGCAGGTTGGTTCGGCCTGACCGCAATCCGATGTCCGAACTTTCTTTGGCCTTTTTCTTTGGCTTTGGCCATGCGGAGCAGCAGATGCGTGTCGTCGTCCTGGCGGTGAACCGGATCCCCGGCACCAGGATGACTCGTGAAAATCCACCGATCGCCCACCCTCAGTTCTTCACGTACAACGCGAAAGAAGCCCACAGAGTTCGCCTCTGTGCCAACCTCAATGGAATATTCGAGCTGGTTTTCGTCCAACTGCAGGGAAACGTCCAATGCGAATGTATCTTGTCCAAAGCGGAACAGTTCAAGTCCAGGACCGCGAATGCCCGACCACAAAACCAGACCACCTGGTCCGAACCGGCCATCAATAATCTCCGACAGCGTGAACCCGTGACCGATCCCCTGCAGGAACTGAAAGGCGTCCCTCAGGTTGCTCTTGCCACTGGCGTTGGCACCCACGATGATTGTCAGTGGGCCAAGGAACAGCGTCTCGTCGGCAAAGTTCTTGAAATCCCTGAGCCGCAGCGATGTAATCATGGAACGGACGCTCCCGTCTGGTGCGCGGTTGCCTGCCGTAGCCGGCATCGTGTGTAGGAATCGTACCTGTTCCGATCGCCCGTGACGCTCGGCAACACCAGTTGGCCCAGCCGCGCCACCCGACCCACGGATGGACATAACCTTCTCGGTACCGTCCATCCGGGACTTCCCGGCGGATAGATGGCCTACTGGAAGCAGATGGGCTGAGTCCAACCTTAGGTTGGAGGTGGCTTCCACACCGGAATGCAGGGAAATTGAGTGGTTTCTTTCCAGGTATCGAGCCGGATCCGAATTACGGCCTGTTGTTTGATCGGTTTCCGAATGCAGCAGCTTGGTCAGCAGGCAGAAGGTACCCGTTGTCGGTCAGCTTTCCGCATTCAGGACAGGGATTCCACGGTGCGTCGCATGCGACGCATGGCCTCCTCCAATCGAGGCAGGGGTTGCAGAATGCTCATGCGGATGTATTCGCCTTCCAGTGCCGCCCCCTCCTGGCTGCCGGGAAACACGAGCACGCGTCCTTCCTGAAGCAGCGTCTCACAGAACCGGGCGGCAGGGATCCCGAGGGAAGTTATGTTGGGGAAGAGGAAATAGCCGCCTCCGGGGAATCCGTAGGTGAAATCCAGGTTGTCAAGCGTTGACAATACACACGCGCGCCGCTCCTCCAGTTCCGCCTGTATGGGATCCCACCAGGGGGCCCGCGGCTGTGCCAAGGCAGCGAGCGCCGCATACTGTGCAATCGTACTGGCACTGATGCTCAGGGTATGCCGGACTTCCAGTACTTGGCGGATGTAGGCGGCAGGTCCGGCCATGTAACCCAGACGCCATCCCGTCATGGCGTACGCCTTGGAGAATCCATTCAGGGTTATGGTTCGCTCATGCATGTCCGGCAGGGATGCAGGCGAGAGATGCCGGGCACCGTCAAACAGGATGCGGGAATAAATCTCGTCACTGACAAGAATCAGGTTGTGGCGCTGAACCAGACGGGCCAGGGCCCTGACTGTTTCCGGAGGCGTCACCGCCCCCGTGGGATTGTCTGGGGATACGAGCACCAGCATGCGCGTGCGCTCTGAAATCCTGGCTTCCACATCCTCCGGCTGCATCACAAAATCCTGTGCTTGGCGCGTGGGGACCGAAACCACGGTGCCGTGGCACAGGTTGATGGCCTTGTCGTAATTGGTGAAGCGCGGACTCCCCATGAGGACCTCGTCACCGGGGTTCAGCAGACTCACCATGCAGGTCATGATGGCCTCTTCCACGCCGTTGGTGACAATAATCTCTTCCGGCGCATAGCCAAGACCGTGCTCCCGGCGCAGCATGGCCGCGATCGCCACCGTCAACTCTTCCAGTCCGGCCACCGCCGTGTAGTGGTGCCGGTTTTCATCCAGGGCCTTGTGGGCCGCGGCCACGATGTGGGCAGGCGTGTGGAAATCGGGATCACCACGCCCCAGGGCAATGACATCCGGGATGTCCGCCGCCATTTCCAGGATCCTGGTCCGGAAGGAAACGTCCCGTGTGCGGATGTGGCGGGCAAGTCCGTCATGCAACGACAAAGCAGTCATGGCAGGTCCCTTTGCGATGAATCCAAGGGGGTCGGCAAACGGGCCTGGCAGATCCGGGCTTCCATCGCACCGCAGGCAGTGTCTGCTCGCTCTTTCCGCACAGCGGAAGCAACGAACATGACCGGCGACGCCGGTCGGCGGACAGGACAGTGCAGGAGGCTGCTGCCTGCCAACACCGCCACTTCCCAATGTGCACGGATGCCAACCAAATATAGATGATTTGCACAATGTGTTGGCCTGTTTCCCATCTGGTATTATCAACCCAGCGCGTTGCGCCCTCCAACAGTCAGCAGAGGCAAATCACATGAAAACATTATTGCGGGCGAGTCTATTGCTATTGGCCGCGTTGGCCCTGATCGCCTGTGCCGCTCCCGCCGCACCGTCGGGAGAGACCGAAATGGAAGCCGCGGAGCCTACCGTGGTTCGGCTCGGCATGAACCAGGAACTGGAATTCCTCAATGTCATGTACACCCAGGGCGGCAATTCGCTGCAGGCATCCAAGACCGCACAGCGCGGTCTGCTGTTCCTGGATGCACAGGGCAACTGGATAGGCGAACTGGCGACGGAGGTGCCCAGCGTAGCCAACGGACTGGTGTCGCCGGACGGCACCCAGGTCACCTACAACCTGCGGGAAGGCATTACCTTCCATGATGGCACCCCGGCCACGGCCTCGGATGTCAAGGCCACCTGGGAAGCCATCATGAGTCCGGACAACACGCCGATCACCCGTTTGGGATACGAGAAGATCGCGTCAATCGACACGCCCGACGACTACACCGTGGTAGTGAATTTCAGCGAACCGTTTGCATCCTGGAAGATTCTCTTCGATTTCATCCTGCCGGAAGAGGTAATCGAAGCCAATTCACCCGGCCTGGACGAGTCGTTGGCCATGCGCCAGCCGGTCGGTTTCGGTCCCTTTAGAATCGTGGACTGGAGAGCTGGTGAATTCGTCGAATACGAGGCGTTTGACGATTATTGGCAGGGCCGACCCGGCCTGGACAAGTTCTTCATTGTCATCTATCCCAGCACGGAAGCCTTGCTGGCCGCTCTGGAAGTCGGTGAAGTGGATATCGCCTGGGGCCTGCGCGCCGCCAACCTGCCCACTCTCCTGGATTTGCAGGACAAGGGCGTTATCAATCTGGTCAACGCTCCACCCGCGGGCGGTGAACGGTACGTCATGAACGGCGACAACTCGCAAGCGCCAATCTTCACCGACCGGAACGTCCGAGTGGCCCTGCAGCATGCCGTGGACAAGCAGTTGCTGATCGACAACATCCTTCACGGACAGGCGGAAATCAACGTGGGCACGGAGTGGCACGGCACACCGTGGCAGAACCGCGACCTCGTTCCCTACGACTACGACCCCGATCTGGCACGCAGCATTCTGGAAGAGAACGGCTGGACCGACAGCGACGGGGACGGCATTCGCGAGTCCAGTGGCGTGGAGGGATACGAAGACGGCACCCGCCTGACCTTCACCCACCGAACCACATCCGGCGTTCTGCAGAGAGAGCAGGTACAGCTCCTGGTGCAGCAGATGTTCAAGGAAGTCGGCGCGGAAATGGTCATCGAGAACCGCCGCACGGCAGAGCTGTTCGGAACCTGGGACCAGAACGGCACCTGGTCGCATGGCGATTACGAAATGGGTGGCTGGAGTCACGGCCTCCGAGTCCCGGATCCGGAAATCTCCAACCGGTTCCTTTGCAATGAAATTGCATCCGAAGACAACCCGGGCGGCTCCCAGTGGCATCGCTACTGCAACGCCGACGTGGACGCCGCACTGATTGCAGCCCAAACGGAATTCGATGACGACGAGCGAACACGGCTCATCATGGAAGCGCAGCGGAT
>DAOUIC010000094.1:0-3031 GCA_034428255.1 Anaerolineales bacterium | reverse complement strand
GTGCCGCTCAGGGAGTACTATCGGGAGCGCTGGGGCGAAACCTGGCAGGACCTGTAACTCCCCGGCCCGGATACCCGAAGCATCGTGATCAAGGCGTTGGTGTTCGATGTCTTCGGCACCCTGGTGGATTGGCACACGGGTGTGCGTCAAGCCGGGGAGCTGGCCGGCCGCAACGTTGGATCCGAACAGGATTGGAGTCAGTTTGCCTTGGATTGGCGGGCAGGGTACGGCCCGGCCATGGCGGCCGTCAACGACGGACGAGTGTCCTGGCAAACCATTGATGGCATCCACCGGGCCATCTTGGAAGAATTGTTGGCCGGTTATGGTTTGGAAACGCTGACGGAAGCCGACAAACAGGAACTCAACAAGGTTTGGCATCGGCTTCCGGCCTGGCCGGATGTCGGCGAGGGCCTGGACATGCTGCGCCGGAACCACCTGCTTGCACCGCTGTCCAACGGCAATGTGTCGCTGCTAATCGGTTTGGCGCGCACCAATGGCTGGCAATGGGACTGCGTTCTGTCCAGCGAACTGGCCGGGAAGTACAAGCCTGATCCGTCCGTCTACCGGACAGCGGCCAGGCTGCTGGATCTGAATCCGGCCGACATCATGATGGTGGCGGCCCATGTCGAAGATCTGCAGGCTGCGGCCGCCACCGGCATGGCCACGGGGTGGATTCACCGGCCTCTGGAATTCGGATCGATCGCTCCGCCTCCGAAGTTCGATGAGGTGTCACCAACAATCGCCGCGGACCTGGTTGCACCCGACTTGACCACCTTATCCCGGCAACTGGTCGGCTTCAACAACGGCAATAGTGCCGGCACATGACAGTCCGGCCGAAACACCGGATTCCAGGGGATCGAACCGCACCGCGGGCCCTGTGCGACGGCGCCCAACGGGCTTGGCGGACCACACGCGCCCACTTCACGGCCGCGTACCCGAACAGGCCCTTGACAACCATCGGGGTCTCCGAGGCGAAGCAGACCATTCACCGGTAGCCGACCCCATGCCTGAACCCGCGTGTCCGACGCGCAACCCCCTGTGTCGTATCAGCGTCGGCCAGACCGGACTCAGGCAATGTCCTCCGGATCAATGTAGGCAGCCACAAGATGTGAATTGCCGCCGGTGTCGCCGTAGTTGGTGTAGTCGGTGAAGTAAATCCTGCCGTCGTCCAGCAGCAGCCAGGATGAGTAGCCGTGGTCGGGACCCGGCTTCTGGTCCGGATGGTTGCCGTGAATCTGAATCATCCGTTCCCGCTGGTAGTAATCCGGCAGCAGGCCGGATGATGCCTCCCACGACCAATCGAAGTCGTCCAACGTTCGATTGCGAATGGAGCAGGACACCCGGGACCACCAACTGCGCCCGCCCACATCGGCCTGGCCCCAGGCCGTGTACCCCGACAAGTCGCCCGACCGGATGGCATTGCCTACCGGTTTGGGTTCCCTGAAGATGCACATGTTGATGACCGTCTCGCCATCCACCTTGACCTGCAGCCAGCCGCGTCGGTGGTGGAGCTCGAGATCCCGGGGCTGGGTCATGTCGACCGGATGCATGAAGTCGTGCCCCGGACGCGTCCGAACACCGTTGGGGCCGATCTGAAGGACCACTCCCAGCTGGGATATCGACATGAACGAATTCGGCGTTGACGGGCCGCCCTCAACCCGCACGCGGGCAGCAAACCGCACTTCACTGAAGGCATTCTCGGGCGGCAGCAGGCAGTAACGGGCCTCATGGCCGGGCAGGTTCCGAATTTCCAGTTCGCCGCCAACCAATTGCGCCTGGTACTTGCGTCTGGGCCCTCCAATTTGGTAACCGAGTTCGGACTTCAAGTCGCCGCACCAGCCGTAGGTTCCCAGCGGTCCGTTCATGTGGCGACCGGTCACGAACACCCGTCCGTCCGGAAGCTGCTTGCCATAGGGTCGGTCCAGGGCGAAGGGACACATGGCCGGCTGGGACCAGCTGTGGCCGTTGTCCTCCGAAAAGGACACAAAACTGGGGGTGCCGGCATGGTGGTTCTCCCGCAGGATGCAGGCCAGCAACCGGCCCCCGTCCATGATGACGATGCCGCCCTCGCAATAGCGGTAGTGCCCGTCGTGGGCCACTACGGCGCGTCGTTGCCAGGTGTTGCCACCATCCCCGGACACCGTCAGGATTTCGCCCAGCTCCTGTGTCTCGCCAAACATCAGATGCGTTCCGACCCCGAGGGTTCCATCCGGAAGATCCAGGATTCGATCCGGCTCGAAGCCCAAGATGGAGGGCTCCTGAGGTCTGCTCCATGTATGGCCCTCGTCCTCACTCCACCAAATCCAGTTGCCGGTGGGTTGGTCCTCGTGGAAAAAGGAATGATCGTCGTGATCGCAAATGGCCGCCAGACGGCCGTCCGCCAACTGGCTGAGGCGCGGCGTGACCAGGCGGTGGTCGCCGGCCGCCATCACCGCCCGGTCCACCTCGGCGCGCTTGTTCCAGGTCCGGCCGCGGTCCTCGCTGGCCAGGATCGTGATGACCTGGTCGGTCTGGGACCAATGGGCGTCGGTGTCCGAATAAATCAGGAGGAACGCGCCGGACGGCGTTTCGACGATATCGGGATTCTTGGTAAACCGTCCCGGACTGCGCCAGATGTCGAACACCTTGTGGGCCACGGAGCGGGGATGAATGTGCATGGGCACCTTTCCTAAGGGGAGCTAATCAACATGTCTGGTTTCCCGGCCGGGAGCCGGGTTGGGAGTCACGCGAAGGCCGTCGCCACCGATTTGGTCAAACCGCTGCCCTTCGCCACAAGTTCCGCGCGCCACTCGTCCCAGGTTGGACGCCTGGCCTTTCCGGCCAGGGGAATCCGGGCGCGATGGGAAGCCAGCTTGTTCTGCATGAACATCTCACTGGCTACAACCTGTTCCGACAGTTCGTGCTCGTCCAAGGTGCGCGAATACCGGATATCGATGCTCCACCGTACGGCGTCCGTGAGATTGAGGGTGCTCTTGTGGAAGGTCAGGTTGGAAAAGAGGAAGATGTCGCCCTTGCGCATGGGCAGCGGCAC
>DAOUIC010000093.1:0-9514 GCA_034428255.1 Anaerolineales bacterium | reverse complement strand
CCGGTTTGGGTTTGGCCAACATCACGACCGCGCGCGTGGCGGAGAAGATCGATTGGCATGCCACGTATACCAATGCGGTCACATCCGGGATTTTCGGCATGTTCCGGGTCAGCTTGCCCATCACAATGCCGTCGGATGAGAAGTCGCTGCATGTCTCCATGCGCGGTTGTGCGCGGCCGCCTGAGGAAGCACGTCTGGTGTTCATCGAGAACACGCTCATCCTCGACGATTTCTATGCCAGTCCCTGCCTTCTCTCGGAGATTGAAGCGCATCCCCGGCTGTCGGTGACCGGAGAGGTTCCCCTTGCGTTCAGCGAGCCCGGTGTGATGCAGAGTCCTTGGCGGCTGAATTGACCACGCAACCGGCCATTGGGCTTCTCCTTGGTGACCCGGCGGGGATCGGGCCCCAGCTGGCGGCACGGTTGTTGGCGGAACCGCTGCCGCCACAAGTCAGACTGATTGTGATTGGCCGCCGCGCGTGGCTGGAGCGTGGCGCGCAACAAGCCCGATTGCCGGAACCGGATCTGCCCGCCGTTGCGTTGACCGACCTGGACCAGGCGCCACGCGACTGCCCGATCCTGTTGGAGCCGGAAGGAGACGACCTGGACCGGGTTCCGGTGGCGTTGGTGTCCCGGGAAGCCGGCGCTGGCTGCCTGGCAAGTCTGCGTACGGCAGCAGGCCTGGTTGCGCGTGATGTGCTTGCGGGTTTCCTTTACGGTCCCATGCACAAACAGTCCTTGCAACTGGGCGGTTCGCGCCATCCCGACGATGCCGCACTGTTGACGGAGTTGTTCGAGTGTCCGGTTCCGGCCCACGAGATCAACATCCTCGACGACTGGTGCACGTCGCGCGTTACATCCCATATTCCGCTGGCCGAAGTCCCAGCCCGGGTTTCGGCTCCCGGCGTGCTGGAAGCCATCGAACAGCTGCATGCCGTTATGCACAACCTGAACCTTCCAGACTCCCGCATCGGAGTGGCCGGACTCAATCCCCATGCCGGCGAGGGAGGGTTGTTCGGGGACGAGGAAGTGGAGGTGATTGGCCCGGCGGTCGAGGAGGGCCGCCGCCGGGGTCTTCCGGTGCACGGGCCGTTCCCACCGGACACCTTGTTTGTGCGCCTTGCGGATGGTCAGTTCGGCGGTGCCGTCACGATGTACCACGACCAGGGACAGATTGCCATCAAGCTGCTCGGTTTCGCCCGCGGGGTTACTGTGATCGGCGGGTTGCCGGTGCCCGTTGCCACCACCGCTCACGGTACCGCCTTCGACATCGTGGAACACGGTACCGCACGACCCCACTCGCTGATCAATGCACTCAAGGTCTGTTCATCACTGGTCACCAACCACAGGAAAGGGTCAGATGCTTCTTAAGGACAAAGTGGTTCTTGTCACCGGATCAACCACCGGCATTGGCGAGGCGATCGCCAGGAAGTGCGTGGCGGAAGGCGCCTCGGTCATGGTTCACGGACGCCGCGAACATGCGGCCCAGGACTTGTGCGCGGAACTCGGGGACGCAGCCTCCTACACTGTGGGCGATGTCGCTGAACCCGAGCTTTGCGAGTCCCTGGTAGCCAACACGGTCGACCGGTTTGGACGGATCGACGGAGTTGCCAACAACGCGGCCATTACCGCTCGTGCCACTATCGAACAGACCGACGCGGCCACGTTTGATCGTCACTATCACGTCAATCTACGGGCTCCCGCCCTCATCATTCGGGCCGCCTTGCCGCACTTCCGAGCCCAGGGCGACGGTGCCGTGGTCAACATCGGTTCGGTCAACGCGTGGTCGGGACAGGCGGACCTGATGCCCTATTCCGCGTCCAAGGGCGGGTTGCAGACAATGACCCGCAACATGGCCAATGCCCTGGCCGAGGATCGGATTCGGATTAACCAACTGAACGTCGGCTGGTGCACGTCGCCCAACGAGATTGCACTCAAAATCTCGGAGGGACTGCCGGAGGATTGGTACCTGAACGTTCCCAGGGCCTTTGCCCCCACCGGGAGGCTCCTAACCCCGGACCAGGTGGCACACCATGTTGCGTTCTGGCTGTCACCAGACTCCCGGCCGGCCAACGGCTGTGTCTACGAATTGGAGCAGTTCTGCATTCTGGGCCGCAGTTCGGCCCGCGACTGGGGCGATTGATCCTGCGGGACACCCACACAGCCAACCCGCAAGGCATGCGGTCGCCGATCCTGGCACACACCAATCAATTCGAAACGTTCCCGCGCGACGCTGTCGAAATCAAACGCCGGTACGCGCAATTCCCCGTTCCCAAGTGAGTTCGACCACCGGAACTTCCCAGTTCGCGGTTCGGTTAGCCCTGCGGTATTTCTCGTCCTCATCCTCAACACTGCGGCGAACCATGGCCAGCACGGTTCCTTGGACCTTGGAGCTGGCAATCTGCTCAATCTGCTTGACTTTCTCCCGGCCTTTCTGGCTCAGGGATGCGACAGCGGTGCCATTGTGGCTGAGCTCTCGTTTACTCGATTCCAGCATCACCGTGTCGCCTGCATGCAGATTCGGCAGTGCTTCGTGGATGCGGTCGCTCTCGGCTTTCCGGCCCGCGAAGCTGAGGTATAGGTCTGGTAGTCCCAACGTTGTGTACCCTCTTAATGGATAGGAACCGCTTCTCGGTCCCTCCCTGTGCAGGCATGCCTCGTCGGAAATGTGTCTCAGGTGCGGATTGTCCGCGCCATGGCGGTGAAACAGGACCAGACAGTCCTTGGCACGGGTCATGGCCACGTAGAACAGTCTGCGCTCTTCCTCCCGTTGATCCCGCGGTTGGAGTTGCCAGTGGCCATCCAGGACCAGCACCACGCGGAATTCCAGTCCCTTGACGCTATGGGCAGTGCCTGTGAACACGCCCTTGCCCACCCGCTGTTCGCGGCGGGCCTCGAGCAGGCAGTCGGCCATATACGACGTGAACGTCTGTACCGGAAACTCGCTACCGCCGGTCTCCAACTTCCAGTGTTCCTGTATTTCCTTCAGTTGGACCATTCGCGGTCCGTCCTTGAGGTTCAGACGAGCCAAGTGTTGGTCAAGGTTCGCGTGGGTGAACAGCTCTGTCCTGACCTGGTGAAGGTGCTTGAACGCGGCGTCGAATTCCCGGATGCGGAACGGGGAAACGGTTTCGTCACGGCCCAAGGGGAGGCTCAGCGGTATGCCGGCATGGTTCGCCGCCGAGCGGAAGTGGTCCAGTTCATTGCCGTTGAGGCCGTGTCTGGCTAGGACGGCGCAGTCATTCCAAGCCAGATCCGGTAGCAGACCCTTGAGCCTTTTCAGCTCCGCCACGGCAGCTAGGGCCTGGGCGACGGTGTCCTGGCAGTCCACGATTTGTACGCGGCCGTGCAGCCCGCGATCAATGTTTGCCAGGATGCCTCCGGGAGGGTGGTTGCGGCGCGCCTCGTTGATGCGAATGCTATATTCGGTCTTCATCCGGTCGCGGTTGTGCCCAATCAGTTGATTGGCGGCCGCAATGATGTGCTCGGTGGACCGGTAGTTCTGGACCAGATAGTGGCGTTGGGCGCAGTAGTCCTCCTCGAACTGCCGAATGAATCTGACATTGGCTCCCCGGAATGCGTAGATGCTCTGATCGTCGTCGCCGACAGCCATGATGTTTAGCTTGTCGCCCGATTCCTCGACGGTGCGCCCGGCGATCGCCGAGATCATCTTGTACTGTGGTTGATCGATGTCCTGGTATTCGTCTACCAGAATGTACTGGAAGCCGGCCAGCAACCGTTCGCGTAACTGATCATCCGGGATGCCCGGAACATCCGACTGCCCCGTCAGCAGAGCTGTCGCCTGGGCAATCATCTTGTCGAAGTCGATGTCCTGTCGGTGGTGGGTTGTGGAACCTTCCGGCAAGGCGGCATGGCCGACCAGGCGCAGGGCCAAGCCGTGGTAGGTCTGGATGGTAATGGACCGCGCGTCGTCTCCCAGCAGTTCCTTGAGGCGTCGGCGCAGTTCCACCGAGGTGCTGTGGTTGAAACAGAGGACCAGAATGCTGAATGGGGGAACCCTTTCCACGCGGGTGAGGTAGGCACATCTGTGCACGACTACCTTGGTCTTGCCCGAGCCGGGACCGGCCAGTACGAGCATGTTGTTGTCGGCGGGAGCCTGTACAATCGCCTGTTGGTGAGGATTGCCCAGCTTTTCGACGATGCTGGCAAAGGACTGCTGGCTGGTGGCCAGGTCCAGGAGTTCCCGTCTGCCTCGGAAGTAGCGGCGGTTGAAGCTGATGTTGTCCAACTTGAAGTAGTCGGCCACCAGGGCCTTGGCTACCTTCATGCTTCCCTGACTCAGCTGGGCGTATTCGTTGACCACGTGCACCTGGTTGACCTTGGCCTTGTAGTGGTTGTCCAACGGTGCATAGTCCCCTTGGTTGTACCTGCGCTCCCTAGCTTCTTCTTTGAGGTTCATGGTCATAGCCTGGCGGAACACCGCCAGGCCGTGCTGCAGGATGATGATGTTTTGCTCGTGCAGGAACAGCAGGCCCCGTTCGACTGCGGCCAGAGAGCTGTCCGCATCCTTGACCAACCCGACGCATCCTTCCTCAACCTCCTTGAGCGAGAATTGGACTAGGACTTCCGCTTGGGAGGACGCGTGTTCTTCCAGGATCCTGGCATACAGTTCCCCGAGAATTTGTCTGGCAAGGTCGTGGCGCTTCTTGACGGTAGCCTTGAGGTTGGGCCAATCCCGGTTCAGGGTGACTAGATAGTGGTCCTTGCGGTTGAACTTGAACTCGATGCTGCCCCTCTGGCCAGCCATGCCACGGCCATCGCCGGCAATGCTCTTCAGAAGGTTGCGGAGCAGAGTTGGGTTGCTCTGCTCCGCACCTTGGTTGACCAGCTTCTGATTAAGCTGCCTCAGGTCCAACGGATACGCTGTTCCAAGATCGGCATCGGGTTGTTCGTCTTCCAGCGATACCACCATTTTGTTCTCGACTCGGCAGACCGCCTCGAATTCGCGCAATGCCGCCTTGGATCCTTTGGGGCGCAGGAAGGCGGTCATCAGCAGACCGTCCGACACAATTCCGACCTGCGCCATCTGATTCAGGATGCGGATGACCTCCTGGCTGCTGATCCCGCGTGCTTCCTGTTTGTCAACCAGGCTTCCCATCTGATGGGCTAGGAAATCCGCATTCAGTCCATCGTCGATATTCGAATTGATCAGGACCTGAAGGAGAAGTTCCCAATTTCGCCTCGCGCTGGGCTTGAGTTGAAGTGAATTCAACTTGCCTGTGGCTTCCTCCAAGGTTGCAAAAAGGGGCTTGCCGTTGAAAACCTGGTTGGAGTTGTGGTTTCGGACCAGGTACCCGCCACGTTCCAACCACGCGACCGCGGTCTTGATCTTGGTGTCGGCCGACGAGTCCGTGATGTCGAACGATGTGTCGACATCGTCTGATCGCAGCAACTCGCCGGTGGTCACGACGATGTCCTTGCCCGTTCCGCGTTCCCGCCTGCGGATGCCCCTCAGAACTTGCTGGATGTCCCTTTGGGAAATCCGGGACATATTGCCCAGCCTGAACTGGGTCTCGATGTCCTGTTCGTCGAACAGGAGAATGCAGGTAGCCGGACATCCGTCTCGCCCGGCCCTACCGGCCTCCTGCAGATAGTATTCAAGGGAACCCGGCACCTCGACGTGCAGGACTAGCCGCACATTCTCCTTGTCCACGCCCATGCCGAAGGCGTTGGTGGCGCAAATGACTTTCAGTCGGTCATCAACAAAGTCCTCCAGCACCTCCTTTTTTCTGGCCGGATCAAGGCCCCCGTGAAAATGCGCGGCCTCGAATCCCTTCAATGCCAGGAAACGGGCGGTCTCCTCGCTCGATTTCCGTGTGGCGCAGTAGACGATGCAACTGCCGTTGTCCGGGAGCCGCTCCTCCAACAACTCGGCCGCCGTGGCCCACTTGATCGCCTTCGGAACAAACTGGACTTCGAACTCAAGGTTCGCCCGTTCCACGCCAGCGGCGTGCAGGGAAAGCGTGCAGTCCAGGGCGGAGGCAAAGTGCTGCCGGATATCTTCGATGACGTCCAGTTTGGCTGTCGCGGTGTAGCAGGCAATGGCAGGGGGAAATTCCTGGTGCTTTGCTGACTGCTTCTTGATGATCTGGCTGACGTACAGGTAGTCTGGACGGAAGTCAGGGCCCCACTTCGACAGACAGTGGGCCTCGTCGAACACCCAGCATCCGATCTCCCTGTGGGACAAGGCCTCCACGACCGTGCGGTTCCTGAGTTGTTCCGGGGCAAGGTAGAGGAGGCCAATGTCGCCCATTCGAACCTTTTCCAGAACAGCGCCGCGTTCGGGCGGTGTGAGCAGGCCGTAGACAGCCTCCACTTCGGTCACACCGGTCCGCTCGCGCAGGTTGTCGACCTGGTCCTTCATCAGGGCCTGCAACGGTGAAACCACCACGGTGAGCAGCCCGCGCCGGAAATAGCGGACCAGGGCCGGCAGCTGGAAGCACAGCGACTTGCCCCCGCTCGTTGGCAGCACACCAAGCAACGAGGCTCCGTTCATTCCTGCTTCCGAGAGTTTCCTTTGCAGGGGCTGTCCGTCTTCCGTGAGGCGAAAGTTCTCGAACTGGAAAAACCGCCGCAGCTGGGCGACCGCATCATGGTTCCTGCGACAGTAAGCACAGCTGTCCTGCCCACAGGACAGCTCCCGTAGTTTCCGCAGCATGCCGGGGAGCCCCTTATGCTGGAGGCGCACCCACTCGGGCAGCACCGAGTTACCGCCTGCTACCCTGAGCCAGGCCACACAATAGGCCCAGGACGGCAACCACTCGCTGTTGGCAATGGATTCCCGAACCAACCGCCGCAACAGGTTTGGGCATGCGTGCTCATCACCAAGCGCGACGGCAACGATTTGGGCTTCCTGATCTGAGGCAATCGGTGGCTGGACTAGCATGTCGAGCATGTCGGCCAAGCCTTGGAACGGCCTCGCGCCGCTTGCATCCGTCGCCCAGCGAAAGCAGTAGGCGTAGAACCGAATCAGGTCTGGCGCGGTGTCTGCCTGCTGCCCAAAGGAGTCGTACTGTTCGCTGAACAAACGGGTGGCGAGCCTGGCGTCGGCCACCGGATCGTTGACCGTGTCCTTGACCAGCTTGTAGTTCTTGACCAGACGATGGTATGGGTTGCGGGGAAAAGCCAGCGGTGACAGGTACAGAGTATCGATGACTCGAGTCTTGAGGAGGTCCAGGCTAGGTTTGAGATCTCTGATGACGACCAGGTCATGACCAATCAAATTGTGGCCGAGCAGGTACTTGCAGCCCGTGCAGAACCTGTCAAGTTCCTTCAATGCTGTCGATATCTGCTTGGCACTGGACGGCTTGCGCCTAAATGTGTAACCGTCGAATCGCACGGCACCAATGTCCGACAATAATCTGCCGTTGCGATGCACTTCCAAGTCAATTGCGACCCATGGCCTGATCACCTTGGGCAGGTCGGGGGAAGTTGTCTTTTTGTCCAATTCCTTCATCGGACTGTGTGGGTTGCGGGACACCATCGCCGGATCTGCATACATTCCCTGCCTGAACATGGCGTGGCAAGTTTGGCCACCCACGGCTGGTCCGCGGGGACCAGCCTGTCATGGAATCTACGGGCGGCGCAGCGCGCCAAGGTTCGGCATTCACACATGTGTTGACAAGGACAGAATCACCAATGCCCCCAATGATCAGAAGGTGTCAGCAGAGACGGAAACTGCGCGGGTGATTGACTGAGAGACCACCTGACCCATTTTTACACCAAAAGGGCTGAGAACTCGCGTCTGTCCCCAGGATTCCTTATGGAGCGGCTCCAACCCCCGCATCAGCCGTTTGGCTTGCAAACGGCTCGTCCGCATGCTGCCGGAGGCTGGCTGTTTGAGGGGTCGGAACAGGCCTCGGAGTGGCTATGTCTGCCAGAAGTGATCAAGGTTGTCCAATGGCTCCCAGCCAAGTACTCGGCGAATTTTGCTGTGATCGAACTTGCCGTGGGGCATGTCCACGCTCACGTTGAACT
This sequence comes from Anaerolineales bacterium, assembly GCA_034428255.1. Classification (GTDB taxonomy): domain Bacteria; phylum Chloroflexota; class Anaerolineae; order Caldilineales; family Caldilineaceae; genus Bin34. The sequence goes on along the minus strand of DAOUIC010000093.1, from coordinate 1,518 downwards.
CCTCGAACGGATTCGGCAGTTCCGGAACTTCCAGCGCTCTTCTCAGGGCGCGGCCCGAGTCGGGCCACGAGACCATGAAAGGAGGTTTACCGGAAGGCCGTTCGGGGTTGGCCATCTCCCAGTAGAGCATCACGGCAACTTCCAGGCCATGGTACTCGGCGAAGACACGGAGGATTTCGTTGCCTAGGTACTTGGTCAGGAAGTAGAGTGACGCGTAGGGGCGGCTGGCCGCCTCGACCGGAATTTGGTAGTCCCAGAGATGACTGCCGTGGCCGTTGACCAAGTGCAGCAAGGGGCTAGTCTGCACAATCCGTCTAATCCCCAACTCCACGGCGGCCCGCGCCATGTTCAGGGCCCCGACCGCATTGATCCGGAAGGACTTGACCTCGTCATCGCGGAGCACGGAACAGTTGATGATGGCATCCATGCCTTCGCAGGCGGTCCTGATCTGCTCCGGGTCCTGCACGTCAACCTGAACGAATTCGTGGGGTTGTTCGATGTTCAAGGCCGGCATTGGGCAGTGGGCACTCCTCGCTGGGTCGAGATTTTCCCAGTCGAGCGGTGCGATGTCCGCCAAGCGCACGTGATAGCTGTCCATCATGGCCTGAGCCGCAAAGGCTCCCATGGGACCGCCGGCACCGAACAGCACCACCCTCCGTATGGGGCGGGTTCGAATGGGATTGACGGGCGCAAGAATCTCCTGCCAGGGCTGAGTGTCCTTCACGGGCGGGTCGGCAGGCAAGACTCCGGGATGTTGTTCAAGACTCCGAGAAGGTGCGTAGTTGAACGGGGGACTGCCGCTGGTGGATCGTTCCTCGATGCCGGTTTTCAGCCCGTACCTGACTTTGCTGTTGGGTCCGGGTGCCATGATGTGGAACACATGCCACTCCGGTTTGCCTGCATCGATGGCTTGGGACAGGTCCACTGCCAAGGCCCTGTCGATGGCGTGGACCGCATCGTCCACGTGCACCCAACGGGGATCAAACGGCTCGCCTTCAATTTCCTCCTCATCCACAACGTGGCCAAAGCGCAGGCAAATGGCTTGGATGGTGCCGAGCCTGATCAGTTCGCGGACGGATAGTTCTGTGACCCAGGGCAGCAATTCCCTGGTGGCGGGCGACGGCCGCGGCCTCCACATCTCCGTCACGTCCCAATGTGGAGGATGCCGGTCGAACAACGCCAGTGAACTACCCAAAATCACGCGGGGCACGGATGCTCGAACTGACTCCACGATCAGGTTCCGGGTACCGCGCATGACGAGATCCATCGCGTCGGGTTCGGAAATCTTGTCTCCTTCGAAAGCATCTGCCAGCCGGAGCGGCAGGAGGTGGACGACCGCGTCGATATCGCGCACCGCCTCCGCTGCCATTCGCTGGTCCGACAATTCACCGGTCAGGTACTCGACTTCGGGTGACACGTCCGGATGCGCACGACCCGCAACTCGCACGGCTGTGCCTTGACGGCGATTCAGGAACTCAATCAGACGGGTACTCAGCAGGGACCGGGCGTCGGTGAGCA
>DAOUIC010000092.1:0-5186 GCA_034428255.1 Anaerolineales bacterium | reverse complement strand
TCTTCGCGCGTCACCATGCCGGTTCTGGAAAACATCCTGATTGCCGTTGACAACGGCCGCATCCGCTTGGTTTGCACCAATCTGGATGTATCCATCAACGTCTGGATCAACGGCACGGTGGAGGAGGAAGGGGCCCTGACCGTCCCTGTGCGTCTGTTGACGGAATTCGTCAACCTGCTGCCCTCCGGCAAGCCGGTAAACCTGACCTACCTGGCCCAGTCACGGCAACTGGAGGTTTCCTGCGGTCAGTTTCGCACCGCCTTCAACACCATCGAGGCCAACCAGTTCCCCGATGTTCAGGATTCCATCCATGAGATGGAGGCAACCCTGAATCTGGACACCCATGAACTGCGCACGATGATCGAGGAGACGGCCTTCGCCGCCGCCACCGGCGAGGATCGTCCCAACCTGGCTTGCGTGCAAGTGGAACTGGCCGATGCCGGTCTGACCCTGGCCGCCACGGATGGCTTCCGCTTGGCCGTGCGGCGCACGGCCCTCGAACAGGCGGAACGGGATCAGAAGATCCTGGTTCCCGCCCGTGCCCTGTCCGAACTGTCGCGCATCCTGGCGGATGCCGACTCGTCCAAGCCGGTGGATGTGGCGGTCACCAACAACCACAGCCAGATTTTGGCCAACCTGCACGGCCTCAGCCACGAGCGCGGCTCGTTTGTTGAGGTCCTGCTCATCTGCCAGCTGGTTGACGCCCACTTCCCCGACTACAACCGGATCATCCCGCAGGAAGGCGCCACCTCGGTGATCGTGGACCGCAACAACCTGCTGCAGGCCACCCGGGCTTCCTTCCTGCTGACCCGCGAGAACAACAACATTGTCACCGCCAAGTTCAACACCGAGGAAGACTGCATCGAGATCAGTTCGGAAAGCAACGACCGCGGCGACAGCCGGAACAAGCTCGAGGCCAGGATTTCCGGAGAGGGCCTGGACATTTCCTTCAACGGCCAATACCTGATCGATGCCCTGACCCACATCCAGACCGAGTTCGTGGTCATGGACATGACCCAGAACAACCGGCCGGCCAAGCTTTGCCCTTCCGCCTCCGAAGACACCAAGGGCCGGGACTTCCTCCAGGTCATCATGCCGATGACCTCGGCGCGCTGACGCACGGCCGCCGGAGACGGTGCGATCCGGGGAGCGCGCCGGCGGACGGCATCACCGACAGGGTTGTCGGGAGGCGGACCGCGTCTCCGTTGGGGCTGACGTGCTCCGGAACGGGTCCGACTGGACGCTGTCGGTTCGCCGTTAGGAACCGACAGGAATCTGCCGTTCCGGTATCTGGATTTCCTGGCCGATGACCAGCAGGCCATCCTCCGAATTGGGATTGGCAGCCACGATGTCGGGCCAGAGATTGCCATCCCCGAGATAGCGGTAGGCGAGGTTCCAAAGCGAGTCGCCACTGACCACGATATGGGTCTGTGGCGGAACCACCACGTTCAGCGCTTCGGCGTCCACCTCGCCCAAGCCGGGAATGCCGCTGACGGCATCCAGGAGCGTGGTCCGTTCAGCCAGGGATTCCACCTTGCCCATCAGCACCAGCTGATCACCCTGGACCACGGCCACAATCTCCCGCTCCTCCAGCTCCGGATAGCCAAGCTGACCCAGAACCGGTCCGAAATCGATGCGCTTCAGCGCGATGCGCTCCAGGACGTTGAGCGCAACCTGCTGCGACCAGGCATCACCTGATTCGGAACCGTCCGCCTGGGCGCTCGCAACCGCCGCCTGCGTTGCCGGCTCCGGTGCCTGGACAACCTCTTCGGACGCGGCGGATTCCGCCGACTGGTCGGGCTGTGCCGGATCGCCGGCAGCCGCCAGAAGCGGTTCCGCCTCGCTTGCCGGAACTTCGGTCTGGACCAGGGGTGCGGGACCGGCTCGCTGCGTCAACCAGTCGGGGACAAATGCCTGTAGGTTTCCGACCGGATTCTGCATCACGATCAAGGTCGCGATGGCGGCCACCGAGACCAGGATCGCCCCGACGGTCGCATTGCGCAGGCCCCAACCCCAGAACGAGCCGTCTGCGGGCGCGTCGGCCTCCGGGGAGCTGGAGTTGCTGTCGAGTTCCTGGGCCAAGGAGCCGGTTCGCCGCTGAACCAGCCGCTTGAGCAGGGCTTCCGCCTCGGACCGCAGCACATCGTTGACCGGAATCGCGCCGATATGGGCGCGCAATTGCTCCTCCCGGTCCAGGTCCGCGTACAAAATTGCGGCCAGCAGGTGCAGTTCCGAAGTGTCCTGGGCCTGCAACCCTCGCTGGATCAGTTGCAGGGCAATAAAGTGCGCGCCCTGTTCAGCGGCATCGCGGGCCTTGTCGTAGTAGTAGGCGGCCTTCAGGTCGGAGGTGATGAGGGAGGACAGGTCTCCGGTGCACTGACGGCACTCGGGATACTCGGGGGTCACTACGGCTTCGGCACCGCAGTAGAGGCATGTGACCTGCATTTTGTGGGATCCAGAGAGTGCAGCGAAGGGGAGGTCAAGTCCCACATCCGGTTCAGGATTCTAGCACAGCACCCTGATCCGGCCTCCGCCCGCCTTCAGGAATCGTTCGAGGTCATGGCGGCCTGAAAGGCGCGTATGGCCGCCTCCACCCCGGCCAGGATGGATCGATCCTCAAGGTTTGTGGTGTCGCCCAGCGGATCCCCCCGCCACATGTCGCGCAACAATCTGCGCATGACCTTGGCATTCCGGGTCTTGGGCAGGGCCGGCACGATGCAGACCGCATCCGGCCGCAGGGCCCTTCCCATGTCCCTGGCCACAATGGAGCGGAGCCGTTCCCCAAGTTCCGGATCCGGGTTGGAATCGGGCGACGGCACACAGAAGCAGACAGCCTTTTGTCCCTTGAGTGGATCCGGCACTCCCACCGCCGCCGCTTCCGCCACATCCGGTTGCCTGACCAGCACCTGTTCGTACTCGGTAGGCCCCAGCCGCTTGCCGGAAATGTTCATCGTGTCGTCGCTGCGGCCCAACAGGAACCAGAACCCGTCGCTGTCCAGGACGGCCAGGTCGCCCTGGCGCCACAGGTCGGGCCACTCGGACCAGTAGGTGTCCAGGTAGCGGTCTTCCCCGTCCTGCCAGAAGCCCCGGGTCATGCCAATCCAGGGGTTGCGAACCACCAGTTCGCCGATCCGGTCGCGCACGGGCTCGCCGCGTTCGTCGACCACATCGACCGCCATGCCCAGCAGCGGGGCATTGAAACTGCAAGGCTTGAGCGGCTTCACCACTGAACACCCAACGATGCCACCGCTGATCTCGGTGCCACCGGAATAGTTCAGGATGGGCCGGGTGCCGTCCAGGACCTGCTCGAACACCCACATCCACGACGCGGGATCCCACGGACTGCCGGACGAGGCCACGGCCCTCAGGGCGGACAGGTCGTGCCGCTTCACCATCCCCCCGCCCTGGCGCTGCATGTACCGGGCCAGTATCGGCGTTATTCCCAACAGCGTAACTCCGTGTCGAGCACAGATTTCCCAAATCCGATCGGCACCGGGCCAGTCCGGGGCGCCATCGTAAATGACCATGGTCCCGCCCAGGAGCAATGACCCGAAGATCAGCCACGGCCCCATCATCCAGCCGAGATCCGTGTGCCAGAAGACGGTGTCCGACGACCGAACGTCCATGCCGTGGCACATGTCCTGGGCAGCCTTGACGGGAAACCCGCAGTGGGTGTGGACCATCCCCTTGGGTGCACCCGTCGTGCCACTGGTGAAAATGACGAGACAGGGCTCCTCGCTGTCCATGATCTCGGCCGCCCCCGCACACCCAACCGGAGTCTGCTCGCAAAGGTCCGACCACAGGTGCACCGCCGGATCCGCGGACACATCCGCCGGTGCAATGTCGGGATCATCGGTCCGTACCAGTACCACGTGCTCCAGGTTCGGCAGTTCGGATCTCACCGACTGCAGGATCGGGAAGGCATCCACCCAACGCCGGCGCCGCCGATACCCGTCCACTGTCACCACCGCGCGCGCCCGGCCCGCCAGCAATCGGTCCACGACCGCGGACTGACCAAACCCACTGAACAGGGGCAGGGCAATGGCACCGATGCGGATGATGGCGAGGAAGGCGATGACGGTTTCCGGCACCATCGGCATCCATATGCCGACCGAGTCCCCGATCCCAAGTCCCAAGGACCTCAGGCCGGCGGCGCATGCTTCAACCTTCCTGAACAGCCCTCCGTAGGACAGCGAGTACTCCTGACCGTCTTCCCCCACCCGAATCAAGGCAAGGTCGGCTTCGGGATTCACATCGGTCCCCTGCTGCCACTTGTCGAGGCAGGAAACGGTTATGTTCAGCCGACCGTCCACGCACCAGCGCGCATGGGGTGTTCCCTGCGACAGGTCCAAAACCTGTGTCCAGGGCTGTTCGAAGCGAATGTCCAGATCCGTCAATACCCGGCTCCAGAACCAGGCCGGATCACCGGTGGCCTTGCGTTCCAGGGCCGCCAGATCCGGCAGGCCCATCCGGTTCTGGAACGCCACCAGGTTGCTGGCTTCGATCTGATCGGTTGTCGGCGTCCAGACAACCGGCTGGTCAAATGGGAATCCGGATTGGAGTTGCGTCACGATGCCTGCCCATGTCGCGATGGATTGAGTGCCGCAGGCCGGAACCGCACGCCGGACAGAACCGCAGTGTCCGTCCGAGCGGAAACCACGGAAATCGGAATGGTGTGCGGGTTCCCGGCCGCCTCCCCCGGGTTTGCGAAAAAGGATTGGACGCGGCGGTTTGGCCGACGACGAAGGTCAGGCTGCCACGGTCTCGCCAGCCACCAGCAAGCGATACCGCTCCGCCGCAACCGGGTTGCGCAGAAGCACCAGCGTCACATGACTGGGTTGGGATGGCTGCCACAACAGTTTCATGCGGGCCTCTTCCAGGGTCCGATGCCCCTTGAACTGGTTGCAACGCTGGCAGGCCGTCACCAGGTTGGTCCAAGTGTGGCTGCCGCCCCGGCTGCGGGGCACCACATGGTCGATGGTCAGTTGGTTGCGCGCCTTCTGCTGGCCGCAATAGGCACAGGTATGGGCATCGCGCAGCATCACGGCGTTGCGCGAGGGCGGCGACTCCCGCCGCGGCACGCGGACGAAATGGCTGAGCCGGATGATCAGGGGAATGGGCAACTGGCGACTGACCGTCCTAATCACCCGCTTGCCGGACTCGATGAGTTCCGCCTTGCGCTCCAT
>DAOUIC010000091.1:0-3535 GCA_034428255.1 Anaerolineales bacterium | reverse complement strand
GACTTCCGCCAGCTGCCAGCCGTTCTTGCGCTCGGCCCCGCTCAGCAGGCCGTCCAGGTAGGCCAGGGCCCGCGCCCGCGTGGGGGCCGTGCCCAGGGCCGGCACCAGGCGGTCGGCCACCTCCACCCGATGGGCCGGCCAGGTGGCGACCGTGGCCGGGTCCACGGGGTCCGGGGCGGGCACCGGAGGCGCGGCGGGGATAGGGGGCATGGGACGACTCCAGGCATTGAGGGGACATCCCACCATCATACCCCATATTTACCACTGTAGTATTAGTGGCCCTACTGCCGCGGGTGGAAGTGGACGAAACCTGGCTGTCCATCGGGGGTGAAAAGCGCTCGGTAGCCATGGTCCTGGGACCGAAGGGCGAACGGCTGGACCTGCGCCTGAGCGGTCCCAGTCTTGACTGGGGCGGCTGGTTCAAGGTCCTGGCCCAGCGCGGGGTGCGGGGACAATATAATTCCCCTACGTCTGTATCTTCTCAGGACTACAGCGGGGATTCACCATGTCAAGATTCTTGCCAGAGTCTCAGTACGATAAGTTCGCCGATTTTTACCTTGAGTTTGTTCACCGGAAAGATCCTGCCCAGAATCCCATCATGGAGGCTGTTGTCGCAATGCTCGGTGACGTGACCCGATCAGAAGTCTGCGATTTGGCGTGTGGCGAGGGGTTTCTCTCCAGATTCTTGACCACTAAAGGAGCGCGCGTCACAGGCATCGATCTATCGGCCAAGCTGATCGAGCACGCTCGCCACCTGTCCAATGGTCTGTTGATTGATTACGCTGTCGACGATGCTCAGCGCCTGGCCACTCTACCCAGTAACCTTTTCGATATCGTAGTCTGTAACATGGCTCTGATGGACATACCCGGCCTCAAAGAGACCTACGAGGCCGTCAACCGGATCCTCCGTGACAAGGGAACGTTCGTCTTCAGTGTTGTGCATCCGTGTTTTGAGACTCCATTCAACGCCGAGAATCCGGCGTTCATCACAGATGAGAACGGGAATTTCGTGGCGAAGCGGGTCGCGCGGTATGGGGAAGAAGGGAAGTGGTTCTCGGATGGCGACGGGATGTACGGTACGCTTGGTTCCTTTCACAGGAAGCTTTCCACGTACTTGAACACCTTAGTCGGGGCAAGCTTCACAATCGTCAAGGTCGTTGAGCCTATGCTCCCACCAGGGGAGTATGGCTCAATCACGGATCAGTGGGCGAGTATGGTTCCCCGTTTCCTAATCGTCAAATCGACAAAGGTCGGTTGTAGTTCAGGCTGGGAGAGTTAAATTCTGGTTATCCAGGTCCGGGGTAACCAGCTGCACCCATCGCATCTCCAAGGGTAAATCAAATTTCCCAATCCCTGAGAAAGCCATCCTTACCCAGATCGCGGAAGGTGGAGTGGCGGCCTGACGGGACCTTTGTCTGCGTCATTCTTGCTGCCCTTACGGTAGTATCCAGCCCCATAAGGGGAGTGCTGGGCGTTTTCAGCTCCAGGGATGGATCAGTTCCGTGTGCGCGTAGTGGAGCACGAAGCCCCGGAGCTATACAGCACGCGTGTTTTTCGCCAGACTTCGTGGGTCTTGAAGTCAAAGCTCCAGCGACTCACGGAGAACTCCCAACTGTGACGATAAGCGTTCCACTACCCTGTGAATTACCACTGTAGTATTAAGACCACTGCCATTTCTCGGCACATTGCCCTGTCGCACTTGGCCCGGGCTCTTGTGATCCGGACTGGAACCGGAGTACACGTTGGCCATGTACTCTGTGGCCTGTACAGTCGGCAGCGCTGGGGCCTCCCGGATCCAGGACCGGCCACATAGGCGACGTACCGGATCGGTTCGCCATGTCCGCAGAACGGCTTTCCGCGCGTCCTTCTTGGCTGTCAACAGGGCATCGGTGCCCAGGACAACTCCTGATGGAAACATTCCACCGGATTCAGTTTTGGGGGCGTAGGGCGGCTGTATCGGGGCAAGGCCGCCGCCCCGTCACGGCTGGGGAGCTACCGCCGGGGGCCAGCTGTCCAGGTCCTGAATGTGGAACATGGCCAGTGCTTCGCCGGTCGCGCAGTCTCCTGTTTCGCTGCACGTCAGAGAGCCCGTGATTCCGTCGAATCCTTCCAGATTGTCCAAGTGGTCCCTGATGGCCTGAAGGCCGATCAACAGGTTGCCGTTGGCATCCACCTGGGTGGACGCCGTAATGGCATGCAGCAACATGCGCACGGCATCGTACATGTGGGCGTGGTAGCCGCTGGTTGGCGGGATGCCGTGCATCTCCACATATTTGCGGCGCAGTTCATCGTAACGGGCGCTCACGATCCGGGGACCCGTCATGTACATGCCCACGGCCGCTTCACCCGTATTGGGCAGGAAGTCTTCCGAGAAGAGGGCGTTGCCTCCCATCAGTTCCGTGTTTTCCAAACCCGGAATGTCGCGTGCCTGGGCAACGAGCAGGTTGCCTTCCGGCTGAAAGATCGGAAAGAGCAGGACATCCGGCTCATGGGTTGCAACCTCGATCAGCACGGGCCGCATGTCCAAGTCCCCGACATTGACCGCGCCCTGAAACACGACCTCGCCGCCCAGTTCCTCGAAGGCCGCGGCGGTCATGACCTGATTCAGGTCCGCATAGATGCTGCCGTCGTGAATCGTAGCCAGGGTGCGCGCGTTCAGCTGGTTGAAGGCGTATTCGGCCGCCAACCGACCCAGCATGCGGTCGTTGTGGGCCGTGCGGTAATAGCCGTGTTGCCAGACACCGCCGGTGTCACGGTCGGGATTCGTCAACGAAGGCGACGTGGTGGAGGCCGCGATCATGCTGCGGCCGGCGGACGTGACGATGGGGATGGCCGCGGTCGCGGCACTGGAACAGGAGGTGCCCAGAACGCCGACCACGGCCGGATTGGCCATCAACCTGGTGGCGGCGGTCTGGCCACCTTCGGCACTGCACAGCGCGTCCTCGGAAATGAGATTCACGGGATGGCCGTGGATCTCTCCGAATTCGGCCAGCGCGATCGCAATGGCATTGGCCGCGTCCTGTCCCAGGTTGGCATTGGGCCCCGACAGTACCACCATCGATCCAATCGTCACCGGTTCGTCGGCCGCCACGGCAACGCAGCCGAGTTCGTCCGTGCACGTCAGGGCATCCTGCGACCCTGCACTCTCGGGAAGGGCCGCACAGCCGGCAGCCAGTAGAGCCCAAAGAGCCGGGAGGACAAGCCAAAGACAGATTCGAAGCGAAGTCATGGAATTCCCTGACAGTTCCTGATGGATGAGGGGGCGGCGGACAAGACCCTCCCGCTTGGGGTCGCCGGCCGAAGGGAGCCGGCGTTTGCTAGGGCCGCAACCCTCAGTTCCGACTATCTATTGTCGCTCATAGGCCACGACCAGAAACGAGGACTCCGGAGGCGTGACGGATTGCCGGGAGCCATCGGGCCAGACGATCTCCAGGCCAACAATCCGGGACTGGCCGAGACCGAAGCGCAACGCGGCATCGTTGCCGGCGCCCAGTGATGATCCGAGCTTCACCTCCCGCATGAGAACTTGGCCGTC
>DAOUIC010000090.1:0-2724 GCA_034428255.1 Anaerolineales bacterium | reverse complement strand
TGGTCAACAAAAAGTTTCGCCGGCGCCTGTGGGCCGAGATGGACGACCAGGGCATTGCCGTTGTGGCGATGCTGGACCTGTACGGGGCCTTGGCCGTACTGTTCCATGACATGGACGAGTTTCAGGCCATCGCATCAAGGCTGGACGACACGCAAATACACCGGAACCCCACAGACGTAACGGCTTCGAAGCTAGCAGAGGCGTACCGGTCCAGTGTCGTCTACTTTCTGCAGGCATTCCTGCCGCTGTGGGACGACGACGCAGAGGACGAATCGGACTTCGTTCATCCCGAGACGACAGGTCATCTGGAGGGGATCCGGGCCGAAGCGAAGGCTCAGATCCTGAGTTTCGCGCGGGATCTCGAGCTGGAAACAGCCCAACAGAATGACATCCACGCCGCGGATCTGTGGGCCGCCATCAGTCTGGCGGAACTGGACCCCTACATGGACGACCCCTACACGGAAATGGATGAAGTGGACGAAGTGGATGAGTTGACGGACGAAATTGCCCGGAAGCTGCGGGGTGACGGACCGTAGAGGCCGGTTGCTCCGGAACGGTGCGCGACACGTGGTTGCACCGGGGGCCTGCCGGTCGGGTTCGGCAGAAACTTGCTTGAGTCGGGTTGGCTGTTCAGGGGGTCGCCAGCCCTTCGTACACAAGCAGCGACCGAATTTCGGCAGCCTCCGACAGGGCCGCCGGCGTTCCCGCAGCTTCGTCCGCGGACGGGTCCCGCAGCTGGGTCACGACGCACTTGATGGGCTGCTCGGCCCGAATCACCATCGTCCCGTCGTAATTGTTGGGCAGGAGGTTCTCCTGAGCCATGTGCCGCGTGATGGAGTGGCCGGGTTCGACGTACTTGATGCGGGCAAACCGCCCGACGTGTTCAAAAATGACCTCGGTGGCCCGGTCGCCGACGTTCTGACAGGTGACCATGGAACTAAAGCCGTCGCGCCGCCGCAGGATCAACGGCGCGCTAACCTTGGTGCCGGCCTGCTCGGTGGCCGTCAGGACGGCGATGCTGCCGTTGGCGTGGCGCGTGTGCGCCTGCATGGCGATCGGATGCGAGGCGGTGATCACCACCGACGCGACATAGGAGCCTTTCGGCATGAACGCGGGACGGCCAATGGTGGTAACCCGTCCCGGGGTCAGTTCCCACTCCTGCGTGCCGAACCCTGGATATTCGACCGACAGGCGGACGGGTTCGGATCCCAAACCCAGCACCTCGAAGGTGGTGTTCAATTCCTGATAGTTCACCAGCATGGCCGGGTAGGCGAAGCGCGTTGCCGCTGCGTGGGAGGGCACAAAGGCGGCCCGCGGGAAGCGGAAGGCGGATCCGTCGTTGTCGGCGACGACGTCATGGTGAAAGACCAGAACCGCGGACGGGCCCGAGCTTGCCACCTCGGCCCGCAGGGTCTCATGCTCGGCCAGGACGGGGAAGTCCACCAGGTCAGCTTCAGCCGTTGACCAGGCCGGGAGCCCGGACAGGCTGATCGTGTGGATCAGGCTGCCGTCCCTGCGGGACAGGAATCGGATGGTCAGGTCGTTCGGTTCCGCACCTGCGTTCTGGACGATGATGCTGGAGGCAAATTCGGAGTTTCCGGAGCCGGTGTGGACCTCCAACACCTGCCATTCCCGGGATGTCTGCTGTTCGTCCGTGCCGGCATAGGCGGTATAGATGCGATCGCCCGGTTCGCCGTAGATGAGAACCGTGGAGACGGTGTGGCTGCAGTCCAGGTAGCCGGCGTAGGCCCCGGTTGCCAGGCCGGGCAGGTCGTTCAGGTCCACAATCTCGGTGACGCGCGGCCTAAGGCGAACAGCGAGGGACTGGCCTGCTTCGGTGCCGGCGCCGTCAACCAAGGTCAGCTCACAGGCGACAACCTCGGCAGGGTCCGGATTGTGGATGCGCAGTCGGGAGACGTATGCCAAGTCGTTGGCAGGCGACGCGGAATCGGTCTGGGCAAGGCCTGGACGCGACTGGAGCGACGCCACCGTTGCGGCCACCGCAAGGCACAGGACGAGCAGACCCGTCCAGCGCCAAACCGGAGTGTGCCGGGACCGTCCCGGTGTGATGGGTTGCAGGGGCATGCGCTTGGCAGGAAGGTTCCAGGCCGCGGTGGGCCTGTCGCCGAAGTTGCGGCAGATGGAAGTCGAGGGTATGGATTCAGACTACCAGATTGGGCAGTCCGATGCCCGTTGCAACCCCGCGGATGGGTTCGTCCGTTGCGGTTGCCAATCCTGCAACCACGGGGTCGCCAAGGGCGTATGTACAAATGAGCTTGCGTCCGGTGCAGGTCTCAAGCACAATCGACGACGGCGGATTATTGCCTCGCAAGCGGGATTTCCAGGGAAGGAGCATAGGATGGACACGAAAGAACCGATCGAGGAAGGTACCTCGCAGTCGGTGGAAGAGAATGCGGCGAACCCGGACGCTACGGAAGAGGCCGGGGCCTCCGGACAACCTGCCGAGCAACCGGTGGAACCGGAGCCTCAGGCCACTCCCCGCCGTCGCTGGATGCGACACCCTCGCAAGAAGGTGTTCGGTGGCGTATGCGGGGGCATGGCCGACTACCTGTCGGTGTCGGAAGGCATCGTGCGGCTGATTTGGCTTGGCTTGATTGTATTCTCGATTGGCAGCGCCCTGCCCCTGTACATTCTGTTTTGGCTGTTCCTGCCGGTGGGAACGTCGGAAGAGGGCATCACGGCTCCGGCCACCGCCAGCCTCAA
>DAOUIC010000089.1:0-5764 GCA_034428255.1 Anaerolineales bacterium | reverse complement strand
GTGTTCATGACGGACCAGGAACAGGCCGACGTGGTTTCGCCGGCCCATCCCTGCATTACGCCCCGCGCGGAACGGTTTGCGTCCGAAGGCATCACCTTTGCGTCGACGTACGCCCCCACCGCCCACTGCTGTCCATCGCGCGCCACCTTCTTCACGGGTCTGTATCCCAGTCGCCACGGGATCCACAACAACGTCAACACCAGCACTGCCATCAACTACGGCTTGAACGAAGGGGTTGAAACATTCTCGGAGCGATTGCGGGAGAGCGGATACCGCATGCCGTTCAGCGGGAAGTGGCATGTGTCCGCCCACGAATCCGCCGAGGATCGTGGCTGGGACGAACTGGCGCCTTCCACACCGGTCAAGACCTCCGGCCGGCCTGTGCCCAAGGATGTGGACCGGTGGGCGGGTTTGGCATACGAAGAGAAGCTTCCGCCACGGGTACCGGGACATGTTCAACGCCCGGGCTGGGGGGATTTCGAGGTGTACCGAACCCTGGAGGACACGGGTGCCAAGGCCTACGAGGGCCTTTCGGACTACCGGGTTGTCAGCCGGGCCGTGGATTGGCTGCACAACGAGGCCGCCAGGGAGGAAACGCCCTGGATGATGTGGGTTGGCCCCATCGGACCGCACGATCCCTTTAACGTCCCCAGGCGCTACCGGGACTTGTACGACGCAGCCGGCATCGAGTTGCCGGCAAGCTACGGGGACAGCCTGCGCGACAAGCCGGCCATATACCAGCGGCAGCGCAGGCAGCTGTGGGATCAACTGACCCCCGACGAGGTCCGGGACTCGATTGCCCATTACTGGGCCTACTGCACGCTGGAAGATGCCCTGTTCGGCGAGGTGCTCGACGCCCTGGAGGCAACGGGACAGGCCGACGACACCCTGGTTCTGTTCATGTCGGACCATGGTGACTACTGCGGTGCCCACGGCCTGTATCTCAAGGGGATTCCCGCCTTCCGGGAGGCGTACCATGTGCCTTGCATCGCGCGCTGGCCCAATGGCATCCGCAATCCGGGCAGAAGCGTGGATCGGCTTGTGTCCATGGCCGACTTTGCCCCCACGTTTCTGGACTTGGCCGGCGTGTCCAGTGACCAGCGACACACGGGAGCAAGCTTGGTGTCGTTTCTTGAGGACAGGGAACCCGACAACTGGCGCTCCCATCTGTGCACCCAGCTGAATGGCGTTGAGCTGTACTACACCCAACGGGCTGTCTTCAGCGACCGTTTCAAGTATGTGTTCAACGGGTTTGACTTCGACGAGTTCTACGACCTGGAAAAGGACCCGCACGAGTTGGTGAACCGGATTGACGACCCTTCGTACGAGGAGGTGCGCAGGGATTTAATCAGACACTTGTGGGAATTCGCACGGCAGGAGGACGATCACATCTTCAACCCGTACGGCACGGTGGCATTGCTGCCGTACGGTCCCACCCTGGCCAATGCAGACGACTGAGCGGCAGGGCCTGCGGCGTTGCCGACCCAAGGTCCGGCCAGAACCTGGCCGGTTCGACTTCGGGTGCCTTGCGGCTGTCGTGCCGTTATCGGATGTGCCGGCGGACCTGTCCGTGGCATCGGGACAAGATCGGGAAGTAATCTGGAAGGAACTTGAGCATGAACGGGGATGAACGGTATCTGTTTGACCTGCAGGGGTATCTGGTGGTGGAAGACGCCCTGGATGCCAATCAGCTGACCGCATTGAACAAAATTCTGGATCGGCGCATCGCGGACGAGGTGGCTGCGGAAGACCACACGCATCGGTTCCTTGATCTGTTGGAATGGGGCAAGCCGTATCAGGAACTGGTCGACAACCCGCGCATTGTTGACTACCTGGCGGAACTGATCGGCGATCCCCTGCGGTTGGATCACGTCTACCTCGACATCATCAGGTCGGGCAAGGGCCCCATTGGAACATCGCTGCACGGCGGTGCGACACCCCTGCATCCCACGCACTACTACCGGCACCTGAACAACACGATGCGCAACGGTCTGTTTGTCGTGGCCTACAACCTGTACGACGTAAACCCGGGAGACGGGGGTTTTGCGGCCGTGCCCGGCAGTCACAAGAGCAACTACGTCTTTCCGAGCCATTGGAAGGAACTGGACGGAAGCCAGGATCTGCCGTTTGTGGCCAAAGTCACCGGCAGGGCGGGAACCGCCATCCTGTTTACCGAGGCCATGACCCACGGCACGCTGCCCTGGCATGGCCGGGAACGGCGCACCATCTTCTACAAATATTCCCCTCCCGCCGTGTCCTGGTCCAACCGGTACTTCAACGCCGCCGACTATCCGGCGATGACCGAGCGGCAAAAGGCCATGCTGGCACCGCCAAGTGCCCTCGCATCCCCGTTTCTGAACGGCGGCTGACGCCGGAGAGTGGAGCCGCTCCATATTCCGTGCTCCAGTGGAGCCGGAGCGTGGCCGAATCGATCGGTTCCAGCCGATCGCCAAGACACGCCTACCGTCGTTCATGAGGGGTTCTGTGCATCCGGCAACCAACGGATGGCGGATGCCGGTTTGTGCCCGACCGGACCGTTGCCGCCCGAGCACGTCTCCGGCTTCTGTAGACTGTAGTCGCCATCGACTGCAAATCCTGATTCCGTCATGGCCGGCGCGTCGGCCTCGCAATCCAACCGCGCAAAGCGTTTTCCCGGCGATTCAAGCCCCGAAGCAAGTGAAGCATGTCCCACGTTCCTGCGACGCCCCTTGGCCGCCCCGTAAACCTGTCGGCTGTTTTCAATGCAACACGGGCCGGTCTGCCGGCCGCGCTTCACCCCGGAACGGCTTTGGCTTCGGGATACGGCGAAGTTGCCTTTTGGGGGTTGCCGTTTCTGCTGGGCGGAGCTTCGTCGTCGGACCCGGATGTGATTCATCTGACGGACAACACGGTGAGTGTCGCACTGGATGGTTCCCCCGCCAACTGGCTGGTCTTCCTGCATTGTGTTGCGGACATCAGAACAAACTACCTGGCGGGATTCGCGGATGATTCCATGGATGGCAATTCGGTGGGCGACCCGGTAGCGGAATACGCGCTGGTCTATGCCGACGGATCCCGTCACGCCCAACCCATTCGCAGGAGGTTTGCGATCCAGCAGTTGCGGATCGGCTGGGGAGCCAGTGCCTTTGAAGCCGTTCCCCACCGGCCGCACACCGTGGACCCGACGATGATGGAAGCCTATGCCATGGGTGTCACGCCCCGCACCAGCTACGGGTATGGAGAGGTTCGCCACAATTCGGGCAGGCAGTCGGGCAGGGAGGGCGAAAACCTGTGGGTGTACGCCATGCCCAATCCGCATCCGGACGTGCCATTGGACACGCTGGAACTGACGGGCCGCGGCGAGGAGGCTGCCATTTTCGGTCTGTCGCTGGTGCAAACGGCCCAAAACCCATTGCGCTGGGAGCCGCGTCGCAAGCTGCGGGTGCCCCTGCCTGCAGGATTGGAAATTTCGGAGACCGAGGATGTCCTGGGCCTGGACATGGACATGGGCATGGTCATCTCGGCCCGTCCCGTGCTCGTCTACGACCCCGAATCCTGGAAGCCGGATCCATTCGACCGGCAACCGGCTGTCAGCACCGACGAGATCGTGGTCGAATACGCCGCCCATCCCGATGCTCGACTGTATGCGGCCACCAAGGAGGGGTGCAGTTTGGTGGCCGACCTGGCACAGGATCCCGATGCGGAGACCGGCTTGCAGGTGATCGAACCGGCCAGCCGGCCGGTGAAACTGCGCTTCCGCCTCAGGGAGAACGGGCAGCCCATCGCAGTCCGTCTGCATCTGCACGGCGCCCACGGCGAATACCTGCCGCCGCGTGGCGGGCATCGGCGGGTCAACGGCCACTGGTTCGAGGACAACTACGGGGAGTTCGTGAACGGCGCCAACCAGTACGCCTACGTGCAAGGGGACGTCGAGGCTGAACTGCCCCTGGGGCCGGTCTATCTGGAGGCCGTGTATGGCTTGGAGGCGTTGCCGCATCGGGAAGTGCTGGACATCGGGCCGGAGACCGAGGAGGTGGTCGTTGAACTGGACCGCGTGCTCCGGTGGCGGGAACAGGGATGGGTGTCGGCCGACACCCATGTGCATTTCCTAAGCCCGACCACGGCTCTCTTGGAAGGCGCTGCCGAGGGTCTCAACGTGGTCAACCTGCTGGCCAGCCAATGGGGGGAGATGTTCTCCAATGTCACCGACTTCGACGGTGCCACCACCTTGGGTGCCCGCGACTTCGGCGGCGACGGCGAGTACCTGGTTCGGGTCGGCACCGAAAACCGCATGCACGTGCTCGGCCATGTCTCGCTGCTGGGTTACTCGGGCGAGATGATTCACCCCCTGTGCACGGGCGGGCCCAACGAGTCCGCCATCGGCGATGCGCAGGAAGTCACCATGGCCCAGTGGTCCCGGCGCTGCATCGAGCAGGGCGGCCTGGTCATTTCGCCCCACGGTCCCAATCCCCAGGGCGAACGGGCAGCCGACGTGGTCCTGGGTTTGGTGCACGGCATCGAAATGATGGTGATGAATCCGTACAGCCAGCAGATCAGCAAGTACGGCATCGCCGATTGGTACCGCTTCCTGAACCTCGGATACCACATCCCGGTGGTTGGGGGTTCGGACAAGATGATGGCCAGCGCACTGCTGGGCGGGGTACGGACCTACGCCAACCTGGGAGCCCGGGAATTCACCTACGAGAACTGGATGGATGCCGTTCGCGACGGCGACACGTTCGTAACCATCGGACCGCTGGTGGATGTTGCGGTGGAAGGACAGAGGCCCGGGACCAGGGTTCGTCTGCCGGCATCCGGCGGCACAGTTGCCGTGGAGTGGAAGGTCGAATCGGTCCGGGTGCCGATTCACCGGGTGGAGGTGATTGTCGGCGGCAGAATCGTCCAGCTCGAGGACGGCAACGGCGGTCGCACCCTGAAGGGTGCCTGCTCGGTACAGGTCACGGAGTCAACCTGGATCGCCGTACGGGTGCGCGGAACCTATACCGAGGACCCCGAACGCATTGCGGCCCACTCCTCGGCCATCATGGTTACGTTGGAAGGTTCGGCCCACTTCAACGACGAGGCTGCGGTTTCCCTGTTGGCACAGATTGAAGGCACACAGGCCTATCTGGAAACCATTGCCACACGGCCGGACGAACAGCGTTTCCAGGCCATGCGCCTGGTCCTGGAACAGGCCTACAATCGGCTGCACCAGCGGATGCATGCCAGGGGCATTTTCCATCAGCACCCCCATGGGAAGTGAGATCGAACGCCGGGCCGTCTCGGGCAGAAATGGCGAATCACAGGTGCGGCGACAGCGGAGTTCGTTCAAACTGACGGTTGAATCTGGCGGTGCCAGGGCGATACCGGCCCCCCTTTTTCGTGTGAATCCGGTCGGTGAGAACAGGTTTCGGCGTCCGTTAGGCAACTGCCAAGACGATTCCGCGTTGGCAAAACGACCCGATGGTCAAGGAACTGGACATGAGTATGTACGGACGCCTCGGGGTGGTTCCGTTTGTCCTGGCGATGGTGTGCGTGGTTGTGGCCGCAACTGCCTGTACGCCCCTGCCGGTTCCTGCGCCGCCGCAGTTCACGATACCCCCCGAACGGTTGACCGGACACCAATTGCTGGTCGTGCGGGAGGCCGACGGCAACCTGGTGGTAGTGGATCCGGCCACGGGTGACAGGGTTCAACTGACGGACGACGCCTCCGCCACGGTGGTCCATGGGCAACCGGTGTGGTCCCCGGCAGCCGCCGAACTGGCTTGGGTGCGGTCGGAACTTG
>DAOUIC010000088.1:0-6272 GCA_034428255.1 Anaerolineales bacterium | reverse complement strand
CCGGGGCCATTGAGCTCCACCGAAGTGTTGTGCCGGGCCGCGAACTCGGCGAGGTCCAGCAAGGAGGTGGTCCCGACCCGGGCGTTGGCGCGCACCAAATCCGTGGCCCCGACCTGCACCCAGGCCCGGCACAGGTCCATGTCGTGCATCAAGGTCTCCAGGGCCAGGACCGGAATGGACAGGGAGGCACAAAGCGACTGGAGTTCAACCAGGGAGCGATCCGGCAGGGGTTCCTCGAACCAGAGGAAGTCCGTCTCCTCCAGCACCTTGCCCACCGCCAGGGCTTCGTCCAGGGTGTACTGGCAACCGGCGGCATCGTGCATCAGGGCAATCGCACCACCCACCGTTTGCCGCAGTCGGCACAGCCAGTCGCAATTGCGACGCCAAGGCTGGGCAAAGTGATCCTTGAGGGCCGCGAAACCCTCCCCAATGGCATATTCGGCGTCGGCCAAGGCCGTGTCCAGGTCGCCGCTGCGGATGTTGTAGTAGGCCTCGGCGTGCGGCCGGGCGGTCCCGATCAGTTCATGTACGGGCCGACCTTCGGTTTTGCCATGGATGTCCCACAGACAGTTGTCCAAAGCTCCGAACCAGCCCGGAGCCAGGAAAGCCGTCCGCGTGGCGTGGTGCAGAAGATCCCGCAGACCCCTTCGGTCCAAGGCATCGTGGCCGACGGCCAAGGCCCGCATGTGCTCCAGTGCGATTGGCCGCAGGGTGGAATACCGGGCATCGCCAACCGTG
The DNA here is from genome assembly GCA_034428255.1 of Anaerolineales bacterium. Classification (GTDB taxonomy): domain Bacteria; phylum Chloroflexota; class Anaerolineae; order Caldilineales; family Caldilineaceae; genus Bin34. The sequence continues at coordinate 5,534 of DAOUIC010000088.1, read as the reverse complement.
CAGACCCCTTCGATGCCCTCGGTGGTTCTGACATGCAGGACATGAATCTCGGTTTCCGCCGGACCTTGTGTTTGGCTGCGCCAGTAGAAGCGGCCGTCTTCCCGGGAACGGATCAGGGAGAACAGACTGCTACGGCCCGGCAGGTCAAGCACGGACAGGTGAATTGCTTCAATCTTCATGACGTGGAGGCTCCACTGGAAGGGGTTTGAGGCATGGAATCGAGCCGTCGGCCCAAACCGGACACTTTTGCCCCACCGCGGCCGGGGAGCACCAGCGGAAGAGGATTGGCGTGCCTGTCGCCGTGCCGTCGGACGGCTCCGTCTCCATCGCAAAACCTCCTGACCATAAACCCGAAACCGGTCATTGTGCTAACCTAGGCTCCCCTCGCGACCGCTGGTCGTTCACAACTTATTGAACCCTCCCGCAAGGAGTTACCAATGACAAGACGATTGAGTCCTGCCGTTTCGCGCCGCCGCTTCCTTCAGGTGAGCGGTGCCGGCGCAGCTGCGCTCGCGCTGGCTGCCTGCGCAACCCCCGCCCCGGCAGCCGCCCCCGGCGACGATGCCGCCATGGCACCGGTGGAGATTGACTTCGCGGCCTGGGCCGGCAATACCGACATCCCCGCCTGGGAAGAACTGGAGCGGGTGTTTAGCGAACAGAACCCCGATATCGTGGTAACCACCGCCCCCAGTGGCACGGGCGCGGATTACTATACGGGCTTGCAGACCAGCATTGCCGGCGGCGCGCCGCCGGACGTGGCCTCCTTCCAGGGCTGGGAATGGCAGCCCTATGCCGACGCCGGCCAGTTGGCCCCCCTGGATACGTATATTCAGGAAAGCGGCCTGTCCGGTCCCTATCCGGACGGTGTCCAGAGCATCGAGGACAGCACGCGCCGCGCCGGCAAGCGCTACCTGATGCCCCTTCAGGTCGGCGTCATGTTGATGTTGTACGCCCGCCAGCCCTTCGACGACGCCGGTCTGGACTATCCGACCGACGACTGGACCTTCGATGAATTCCTGTCGATGGCCGAGCAGGTGACCAACCTGGACGGTGACAACCGCATGTACGGCTTCCAGCCCAGCGGGATTTGGCCGCGCGACATCCACTGGATTCGGTCGACCGGCAAGCAGGAGTTCGACCAGCTGGTGGACCCCACCACGGCCAGCTTCGACCAGCCCGAGATCATCGAGATCGTGCAGCTGCTGACCCAGGACCTCCAGTACAAGATGGGCATCAGCCCCACCCCGGCCGACATGTCCGGCGGCACGAACACGATCGAAACCGGCAATGCGGCCATGAAGTACGAGGGCGCCTGGTTCCTGCCCAACCTCAATTCGCCCGAACTGCGCGACGCAGGGGCGGAGGTCCCCTTCGATGTGGTCATGATGCCGCAGTACCTTGATGCGGGCCGACCCCACCGCGGCTGGTCCGAGGGCGTCGCCGTCCTGAACACGGACGAGGTGGATGCGGCCTGGGAATACACCGCCTTCATGGGCGGCGAGGAAGGCCAGAAGATCTATTCGACCCTCACCGGACGGCTACCCAACACCGAGGATCTGATCCACTCCTTCTGGATTCCCACCATCGAGGAACGCTTCGGCGTGTCCAACGGCGCGGCCTTCGTGGAGGCCTTCAAGCGCAGCGAAGTGGACGTGATTGGCGGCGTCTCCCGCGGCCAGATGTGGAACGAGGTGGTCAGGCCCGTGGGCTGGGATCCGCTTCTCAACAACTCGGCCACGGCCGCCGAAGTGCTACCCGAAGTGACCAAGGGTGTGCAGGCGCTGCTGGACGACTACTGGGCCGGCTGATTTCGACTGTCCTCCGGTCTGCCCGGATTGCCAGCGCAGTCCGGTACAGACCAAACCTCATGGGGCCCGGCATCCGGGCCGGGGCGGAACTGTCCGTCCCGGCCCGCGCGGGCCTCTATCAACCGCGTACCTGACAAAACCATGACCGTGCTGCAATCGGCCGGTCGTCTGTTGACCGGCGGCGGTCCCCGGCGGGACTGGCTGACCGGGTACCTGTTTGCGTCGCCCTTCATCCTGGGCTTCCTGATCTTCATCGCCTACCCGATGCTGCACTCGGCATGGCTGATCATGTTCGAGTGGGATCCCCTGCGCGAACCGGAGTTCGCGGGCTTTTCCAACATCCTCAAGATGCTTGAGGATCCGAAGGTCAACAAGAGCCTTTTCAACAGCTTCTTCTACACCGTCATTGCAGTGCCGGTCCAGTTGTGCATTTCGTTCACGCTGGCCCTGGCCCTCTCCCAGCCCCTTTGGTTCCGCGACTACTACCGGGCCGCCTTCTACCTGCCCATCATTGTGCCCCTGGTGGCCAGCGCGGTGGTCTGGCAGCGGGTCTTCCATCCGGAGTTCGGGATCCTGAACGAGGCCCTGGGCTGGTTCGGGGTCGATCCGATTCGCTGGCTGTTCGAACCACAGCTGGCCAAACCGGCTTTCATCTTCATGTCGTTCTGGGCCATTGGACGACAGATGGTGATCTTCATTGCCGGCCTGGGCAATATCCCGGAATCGCTCAAGGAAGCAGCCAGTCTGGACGGTGCCAACGCCTTTGGCCGCCTGCGCACCGTGGTGCTGCCCCTGATGACACCGCTCATCTTCTACAACATGGTGATCGCCACGGTGAACTCGTTCCAGACGTTCATCCCGGCCATGATCATGACGGAGGGCGGTCCGTCCGACGCGACGCTCTTCGTGGTCCTGAACATTTACCGCAATGCCTTCCAGTACGGGCGCATGGGCTATGCCTCGACCCTGGCCTGGGAGCTGTTCCTGATCATTGTGGGCTTCACCATCATGCAGTTCGTCATTTCGCGTCGCTGGGTCTATTACGAAGAAGGGGGCAATTGAAGCATGTCCGTCACGCAACTGCCCTTGGAGCAGTCCGTAACCGCACAAGCACCCCTGGTGGCAAAACCGCGCCGCAAACTCAAGGAACGCCTCTGGCTGGCGGCGCTGCAGATTCTGATTACGGTCCTGTCCGTCACCTTCCTGGTCCCGACGCTGTGGATGATCTCCTCATCGCTGAAGGTGTCCACGGAGGTGTTTGCCCACCCCATCGTCTGGATTCCGCGGAATCCGCATTGGGCCAACTACATCACGGCCTTCACCGGCCATCTGCCGCTCGGCTCCTTCATTTGGAACACCGTCAAGATCGTGGTGTTCGCGGTGCTGGGCACCCTGCTGTCCTCGTCGCTGGTGGCCTATTCCTTCGCCCGCATCGACTGGCCCGGCAAGAACTTCTGGTTCGGCCTGCTGCTGGGCAGCATGATGTTGCCGGACATCGTGACGCTCGTGCCGAGGTTCATCCTGTTTCGGACCATCGGCTGGTACGACACGTTCTATCCCCTGATCGTTCCCTACTGGGGTGCGGTCATGGCCCTGTACGTCTTCCTGATACGGCAGTTCTTCATGGGCATTCCGGGCGAACTGGAGGATGCGGCCTACATCGACGGTGCCAGCCGGCTGCGCACGCTGACCCAGATCCTGATGCCGCTCTCCAAGCCGGTCATGGCAACGGTGGCGGTCTTCGCCCTGCTGCAGCACTACAACGATTTTCTGAATCCGCTGATCTACCTCAAGACCATGGACAAGTTCCCCCTGGCGGTGGGGATCAAGATGTTCAACGACTTCGAGGTGCAGCGCTGGGAAATCGTGTTCGCGGTCAGCACGATCATGCTGGCACCCATCCTGGTGCTCTTCATCTTTGCCCAGCGGTTCTTCGTCCAAGGCATTACGATGACCGGCTTCGGCGGCCGCTGACGAAATTGGGGCGGTTGGCCGACGCCAGCCCCACGGAAACCCAATCGAGAAGGGGATCCGTGCCCTTGACGGGAGAAGGCAAGGCTTCGATTTACTTTCTCCACACGACTGCGTGTTTGCGCTGATCGCCGCTCCCGGTGCACACCGCTGCACCGCTTCCCGCGCTCCCGTAAACCGGCCCGACCTTCGCGTTCAAACGGCGTTGCTTTCCTTTGCTACAATCGGGCTGCAGGAGGCAAAACACGTTTATGGCACTGACCCGCGACCGGAACGGCTGGGACGGCGTGGTCCTGAGAGATCCCCCACAGGAACCGGGGATCCGGTACCCGTCCGATGACGATGAACCCATGGCCGATACGGAACTCCAGTACTACGCCATCACCGATGCCGTCTTTGCCCTGAAGATGCACCTGCGGCAGCAGGACCGTGCGGGCACGGTCCGGGGGAATTGCGCCTTGTATTACGATGCCGCCAATCTGACGGCCTATGTAGCTCCCGATGTGTTGTTGGCCTACGAGGTGGCGGTGCCGGGCGAGGAGGGCTACGCGCCCTGGGTTTACGGCAAGGTGCCGGACCTGGTCATGGAAATGGCCCCTTCCACGCATGACCAGGACAGCGGCCTCAAGTGGGAACGCTACGCCGCCTTGGGCATTCCCGAATATTGGCAGCATGACCCCCATCACCCGTATCTGGCCGAGGATTTGCTGGGCTGGCAGCTGCGGGACGGCACCTATGTTCCCATCCCCCTGCAGCCCGACCGCGCGCGCGGAGCGTTGATCGGACGGAGTTCCGTCCTGGGTACGGACTGGGGTCTGGACATGGCCACCGGCCGCCTGCGGTTGTGGAACCCGGGACAGCAGAGGTGGTATCTGACGGTGCAGGAAGCAGGGACGGCCCACGAGAGGGAAGCCGCACGGGCGAACCAGGAAGCTGCACGGGCGGATCAGGAAGCCGCACGGGTACGGGCAGCAGAGGCGGAGATTGCACGGCTCCAGGTCCTGCTGCAGCGGCAAGAACATGCCCCCAAAGATCCCTTGGACTGAGTGAGCTGCTGAATTGGGCAGGTGCGTCGGCATGCCGGTCCGACGTTTGACGGGGCGATGCGGACTGCCGCATGGACCTCCCCGTGTAGTTCGCGGCCGCTCCGGCCCTTGTTGACCGCGTCGTCCGTCCGGCCACCGATCCGGTGCTGACCAGCCAGCGGAGGATTGGCAGTCGTGTCCTTCGATCGGGAGCAAGGCCGCATGGTCCCATGTTGCCGCGCGGCAGGCCCGTGGACCATGCCAGCCTGAACAGCCTTGGCATCGCCCTTGTAGTGTTTCAGTCCGCTTGTCGCGGATTGCCGATCACGGCGACGACCATGGTCCCCGGATCCGCCGCCATTCGTTGGCGTCGCTCCCTGTGATTGACATGCCTCCCTGCCGAGGCCGGTGGCGGTCGCCGAACTGTGGATCTACACGGTGTTTACGCCCCTGGGCTGCCACTTGACCTCAATAGTGGGGCCGACCGGTGCGCGCAGGTACATCGACACAACCTTTGAGATGGCCGCGTAGGAAACAGTCCGAAGCGACTATGAGGAGCAACTTCCTAGCACAACATACCGGTACTGAAAGGCATTCTGTGGTATTCTGTGGGTATGAAGATCCATGGGGCCGCCGCGTGCGCGGCCAAGATTGGGGTGCACAAGAACACGGTCAAGGCCTGGAGCCTGAAGGGCAAGCTGCCGGACCGCCGCACCCCCGCCGGCCACCG
>DAOUIC010000087.1:0-3028 GCA_034428255.1 Anaerolineales bacterium | reverse complement strand
GTGGACCAAGCACAGGATCATTATTCCGTTGGGCAGTGCCAAAGGTGTTGACCTGGTGAGAATTTCAGTCAAGGAGTACAACTCGACCGAGGATCTCGACCGACTGGTGGACGCTTTGCGAACCGAGTTGCTGTAGACCGTGTTTCAAAGTGATAGTTCCCATCAATCCAACAACGCCAGTTCGCAACAAGAGTCCGAGATTGGCAACCTGGCGAAGAACGATGTCCACGGACAGAACCGTTCCGGTCGTGTTGGGACTGCCTACATTCTCAACCTGATTCACTCTCCGACGACAGAGGCCTCTGAGATGCAAGGTAGGACGAAGCACTGACCAATGCGTCCTGCGTCGAAAGATTGCCTTTGTGGAAATCGGGGAGCGGCACGGAGAGGTTGTCCAGGGGTGGCAGATCCATGTTCGCCAGGAAGTCCTCAATATTTAGACGCAAGGCCGGCAATCGTTCGAGGAGATCCAGGTTCGGGACGAAACGGCCGGCCTCGAGGTCGAATTCCCACTGGGGAACAACCAGTCGCCAATCAGGCAGAGCATTCTCGGCACTTTGGCCCAAGTCAACAAAGGCCCCACGGAATGGATCCGAACCTGCAATGCTGGCCGAGCTCGCGGTTTTTGTTGCGATCCCACCAGATCCCGTTGTCCGCCGTGTCCGCGCCTCCTCCACTGCGAGGGGTGATGTGGCTCCAATCCATACCGGCATGAAACGCCTCGAGGCCCCGCGGGCCCAACGCCCGAAACGGTGCCGGCACCTTCCGATAGAGGGCTTGTTCCTCGGGCAGGGAGCGCCATGTCCCCTGCCCTCCTGCCGTTCGGTAACGCCTCAGAAGCACCCGTCCATCATCGCCCAGGTTCTGCAGGTTGCTGAAGTCGTTAGGTTCTGAACAGTTGCTCGAATCGGTGCAATGCCAAGCCGGCGACCACGAATGAGCCCAATCCCGCTCGCATGATGTCCTGCATTCCCGACGATGCACAGGCAAGGTGCACACAACGGGACCTGATCACCACCACTGCCAACCCGAGTCTCCAAGCTGTTTCGGCCGACTTCGCCTCCTTGGCCCAGGTTAGGGGACTGGCCAAGGAGATCAGCAGTCTGCCCAGACTTGACGTGCTCATCAACAACGCTGGCATTGCCACAAACCACCGGACGCTCACCGAGGACGGGTTCGAAAGTACATTCGGCATCAATTACCTAGCGCCGTTCCTGCTCACGAACCTACTGCTGGATCTTCTCCAGGACAGAGCGCCCGCCAGGATTGTCAACGTGAGTTCAAGCGTCCACAAACGTGGGCGCATGGATCTCGACAACCTGCAAATGAAACGGTGCTTCAACGGTTGGAAGGCCTATTGCAACTCGAAACTTGCCAATGCCCTGTTTACATGCGAATTGGCCCGCAGACTGGATTCCGGCCGGGTAACCGCCAATTTCCTGCATCCGGGAGCCGTCGCCACCAAGCTGCTCCATGTATTCCGTGACGGCGGGAGTACAGTTGAATCGGGCCGAAACGCCAGTCCACCTTGCGTTGGCTCCCGAAGTTGCAAGGGTAACCGGTCGCTACTTTGTAAATCGACGGCAGGCTTCCGCGTCATTGACGGTTGACGACCGACGACTGGCGGCGGAACTGTGGCGCACAAGCTCCAAACTCACTGGATTGAAAACCTGACTGGATTCGCCGAATCCACATAAAGCGGGCAGCCATGACTCAGGCCTCTTGGTGGAAGCGGCGGTCTCAGTTGCCCAACCCTTTCCTCGCCAGTATTGTCAGAACTTCGCACAGATTTCAGGTGGGCTTATGCGCGTCCTTCAGGCAGCTTGTAGGATTGCAAACACGGAGCAGCCCAGGCATCGTCTTTCCAGTCAGTTTCATTCTGGAAGTCTTCGGAAGTTCAGACGGTGCAGGCCATCCGCACGGCATCCGTCGGACGGTACCGGAAGGCGGCCAGACCCAAGACCGAACAACCCGCGAACCTTTCCCGTAAACGAACCGGTTCCAGCCGATTCCGACGCCGACTTCCGTCGTTCGTAGTCCACCACTCGCAAGGCCCAAGAGGGAACACCCCCATGAAAACAGTTCTTGTCACCGGCAGCACCGACGGCATTGGCAAAGCCACTGCCAAGGCCTTGGCCGAACATGGTTGTGAAGTCATCGTCCACGGACGCAACGACGCACGGGCAAGGTCCGCACAACGGGATCTAATCGCCGCCACCGACAACCCGAACATCCGGACCGTCGCTGCCGACTTCTCTTCACTGGCTCAGGTCAGGGACATGGCCAAAGAGATCAGCAATCTGCCGAAACTTGACGTTCTCATCAACAACGCTGCCATCGCCACCAACCACAGGACGCTCACCGAGGACGGGTTCGAAAGCACCTTCGGCATCAATCACTTGGCACCGTTCCTCCTCACGAATCTGTTGCTCGACCTGCTCCAGGACAGTGCTCCCGCAAGGATCATCAACGTGAGTTCGGGTGCCCATACGAGTGGACACATCGACCTCGACGACCTGAACATGACCCGCAACTTCGACGGATGGAGCGCCTATTGCAACTCGAAGCTTGCCAATGCCTTGTTCACTTGCGAACTGGCAAGTAAGTTGGATCCCAACTTGGTCACCGCCAATTTTCTGCATCCGGGAGTCATCGAAACCAAGCTGCTGCACGTGAACTTCAGTGGTGGGAGCCCAGTGGAATCAGGGGCTGAAACCCCGGTCCACCTTGCACTGGATCCTGATGTCGCAGAGGTTACCGGACGCTACTTCGTGAATCGAAGACAGGCACCCGCTTCACCGGCGGTTGACGACCGGCACCTGGCGGCGGAACTGTGGCGCGTCAGTGCCGAACTTACGGGTTTGGAGGCATAGGGGAACTTCCAACTCCAAGCAACACGCGAAGTAGCCGGAGGGACCGGTTGGGTTCACCCGATTCGAGTACACCTGCCTCGATGCATCAGCCTCCCATTCGTGCAGCAAAACACCGATGCGGTGGAACTCTAGCCCCTCCGAACCATCGACGTGGC